>JAGDXH010000047.1:0-222 GCA_023256295.1 Thermoproteati archaeon | reverse complement strand
GTCCCTGCAGGGAAACCTCACACCGACGGAGCTGAGAGGGAGGTGGATGGCCATGTACTCGCTCGTTCCTCTCCTCGTGAGCGCGCCCTTTCAGGCACTGTCTGGGGTGTTCTACTCCATATCGCCAATCTTCAGCTTCGCGCTCTCGGTTCCCTTCTATGCCCTTTCCGTGATCATCTTGGCAGACGTGAAGGCGCGATCGCCTTGGGTACCCAAAGAGGG
>JAGDXH010000033.1:5129-5630 GCA_023256295.1 Thermoproteati archaeon | reverse complement strand
CGAGGATGCCAGAGGCAGGGTAGGAGGCCTGAACCAAGCTGCCAGGCTGCTCGCCGCTGCTGCAGCGACTTATTGTGGAGGGATCATCATGGCCTTCATGCCATTCTTCGCCCCGTTCCTGATGGCCTCTGGGCTGACTTACACCAACTCAGCCTTGTACTACACCTTCTTCGGGAAGTTCCCGCAGGCAAGAAGAAAGAAAGGTCTATCAAACGGGCTGGTCGGGATCAAACCTCCACTTTCCTCTCTTGATCAACTTGCCCACACGGCTCAGGGCGCTCTCCAGGGCAACCCTGTCTACGCCAAGCATTACGGCAGCTTCGCCCAGGTCCTTTATTCTCAGCTCTTCCATGGCCAGCTTGACCAAGGGGGTTGGGGCGGGGTCGACGTCATTCCACACGAGACGCATGTCCCTCAAAAATATGGACACAGTGACAGGGCCGATGCCGCTGCCAAGCCCTCTCAGCCTGGTCTCAAGATCTCTGGGACCCTGGGAGGCCT
>JAGDXH010000033.1:3372-5119 GCA_023256295.1 Thermoproteati archaeon | reverse complement strand
AGCCCCGTGAGGCTTCCGTAGCGAGAAAGCAGGTCCCGAAACACGTTCAGAAGCTTGGTGGCCGTGCTGAAGTCGTAACGAGTGTAACCTCCTTCATCCAGAATGGACACAAGGGAATCCCATCCCCTCCTGAGCAGGGAAGGCCCATCGAGCACCCCGTGTTCCTTGAACGCCCTGAAAGTACGAACGGCAGATTCCTCCCTTATGGGCTTCGCCAAGAGGATTGAGGCCAAGAACCACGACTGATACTCCTTTTCGGATCTGGATGGAAGGTCGATGCCCAAGGACAAAGAGTAGGGTTGTCCCCACTTCATCACGATCTCCTTGAGGTCCATGGGGGCCTTGGAGCAACAAGATATACGCCTTGGGGCTTCTGCAGACCGAGGCGTCTCACTCTATTGGGCGACCCACGAAAGAGATCAGATGCGTCTTCCGAGTTGCAGGCGCCGAAGTGCTTCTCGAGCACTTACTTCTGATCGTCCGTTGGGCATAGGCGCACTTTGAGGACCTTCAGCACTGGCTCATCTAAACCATGCATAAGTATTTCGCAGCTCATCTCCTCCCTGAAGGTCGGAGCTTTCTTGCTGATTTTCTGTAATCCTCCGGAGGTTCATGAGGACTTTGGCTCCTCCCGCAGGGGCATGCCCATATATCTCTTCGTCTTCTTCGTATGTCCGCGTCGCTTGGCAGAATGTCTGCTTCCTCTGATGGGGAAAACCGAGGTCAGAAAGATGAAGCCAGAGTCTCTGATCTCAGCCGCTTTCGCCCCTCAGCTGACCGCAGCTTACTGGTTTCTGACGATCTACGTTGCAGAGAGGTCGCTCCCCTCGGCCCTGACGGGCCTGGCGGTCAGCCTAACCTTTGCCTCTGCGCTTCAATCTGCTGCCCTCTTGTCTTACGTGAAGAGGACCAGAACAGATTTCTACGTCAGACAGAGGGAGAAGCGCAACCCAGTGTTCTTGATATCCTTTGGCTTCTACTTGGCTGGCCTCTTGGCCTTGGCGGTCGTCAAGGCCCCCACCCTGATGGTATGGTTGATGGCTGCGTACGTGGTGAACACAGCGCTGGCAGCCCTGATCAACAGGTACCTCACAAAGGTCAGCATACACGTGTGGGGTATCAGCGGTCCGTCCGTCGCAATCTTCATGGCGTACGGTCCATTTTTCCTCATCCTGATGCTGGTCATCGCAATCCTTGTTGGATACGAAAGGGTCTCGGCAGGTGCCCACACGAGTTCTCAGGTGACGCTGGCACTGCTCTTGTCCTTGATCACGACAGCCTGCCTGTTCGCCGGCCTTGCGCGCCTCAACTTGGGATTTACCTAGCCAAGAGCCTTGTAACACTGGATTGCCCGGCTTCTTTGAAGCGCTGCGGCAGCCATCGCAGGCTGGCGCATGGGCGCCTCTCAGTCCAGCCATGCAAACGGCCCCTACAACTCGGCAACTCGATCACGGAAACCAAAGGCCACGATTGGCCGTGCAAAGGTGTCGTGCTGTCGCATAGACCTTGAGGAAGCACGGTCAGCCTGACTCGAAACTGGAATGGTTCCAACAAGGACGCGATGTCAAAAAAAGAGGCGGTTGTTCGAGGGGAAGGTTGGGAAGGTCCAGCCGTAGGCGGCGAAGGAGGTATCCCGGCGGGTGCGGCCGGAGGGCCTGCTTGCTGAGAAGTACTAGATCCCATGAAAGAGAGCACGATGAGCACAGCAAGAGGCATGGCTCCTATCTCGAGGATCGGGAATCCAAGA
>JAGDXH010000033.1:0-3362 GCA_023256295.1 Thermoproteati archaeon | reverse complement strand
TACTCCCGCCACGAAAAGCGCCAGCAGAGACAAGGGATCGGCGCTCAAGTACGTCAGGACTTGGTTGACGGAATTTTTAAGTTGATCCATCGCTTCTCCCCCCTGAGATAACAAGAGTGCTATTGACACCAAGAGCACGACGTTAGTCAGCCCGTCCAGAAGCCAAGAGAGAGGCCTCACAAGGCTCCAGATCGCCTCCAACACAGCCACGATCAGCACGAGGACGGTCAGTTGACTCATCTTTCCTTGAAGCTGGCTCCAGGCCGAACCCATGGAGTAAGCCTGACCGGAAAGCGCTGCATCTGCCTCGAGCATGGTGAGGGCCGAGAAGACCCCAACGAGAAAAGTGATCAGAAAGCCCGTGAGGACACCGACAAGCATGTAGGCCGGCGCGAGGACGACGAAGGAACCCCCGCCGAAATAGATCGTGCCAAGGATGCCGAGGGTAACTGCGACCTCGATGATGATCTGCGCGACAAACAGTATCACAGCCGGAATGGCCAGGGCGAAGTTTCTCTGGAATGCCTCGATGGCGTCCCTGAAGTGGTCCCCAGGCTGCGATGATCCGCCCGTCGCGGGAGCATAAGAACTCGAACTGGCATTGGCAAGCTTTGACCTATCTTTATACAACTCGTTGATTGGGCTCATTCGCATAAAAACTTTTCTCTGCCAGGCGCCCGGGTGAAGGAATCCTTGGAGGAAAGGTGTACGCCTTCCTTTGAACCATGGGAGAAAGACCTCATGACAGAAGCAGACGCCTGATCTGCCAAGAGATTCTCAGGCGATGCACGTTCTGCTCCCGATTTGGACTGCTCTCTGGAGAGTAACCTCTGGAATCCGCCGCCACTTTGGTGAGTTCTGCGAAGAGCAAGGTCAGATCCCGAGGGATTTTGAGTACCCACAGGGGCTTGTTCGGCCTTCTCGCGCCGCTTCGGCAATGGCTTCTGCAGGCGGTTTGTTCGGCTTCTCCTTTGTCTGATCCCAAAGCATCAAGCCCCTCTCTTCAAAAGCCAGCGCAGGCGGAAGGTTGACCACCATCTCTGGAAAGCGGGGACTTTTTAGCACGAGCGCCTCGAAGCCATGAGGCACGCTTCTCAGCTCTATGATTGTTGAAGGGACGTGCCACGAGTAAGCGCCGCAGGCTTTCCTTCTGTCGCGCGGGGAAAATAGCACGGTCTTCCCATCCCTCTCTCTGACCGCGGCTGCTATAAGGCCGCAAAGCTTGCCGTGATGATAAGGGTCAATGACCACGACATCCCCCTCCAGCGAGGATATCGTTGGAGGGACGTCCTCTGCCTTGAAGGCCCTCTTCACAAGAACAAGATCGCGCACGGATGCGGAACGCCCAAGGGCACGAAGGATGCGAAGCAAGAGGTAGGGGTTCAGCCCACCCCTTTCTCCAACCACAACTACCGCAACTGGTGCAGACTCCACTACCGTCCTATGGCAGAGCGAGCCTATGAGATACGGGTCGCGCGAGAATATCTCCGTTACGTGATCCTCCTCCAGGAGCGCGTCGAGAGACCCCAGCCCCGTCTTCACGAAAACCACCTCCTGAGCTCTCTGGATACCCGAATAACCCAAGCGGCGTAGTAATCTGGATCGTGATCTACGTAACGAATGGCCTCATAGAAGCCAGACCTTCCCCTTATGTACGGTGTTCCCTTGATCTCCATGACAAAGGCCAACGGGGAAGAGCTGCGGGAAAGAGACACGTACTTCTCCTCAAGAGATGGAAGAATGTCCAGCACCGCCCTTTTGGCCCTGACCCCAGTCATCTCCTGAACTGCCCTCTGCATGACTTCTGCCAGGAACCACTTGACCAAGTTCGGCTGATTTGACCTCAACATACCCCTTGCCTTTAGGCCTCCTCCCCTGGTCCGCCCAAAGTACCTCTGAGGATGAGGCTCCCCCTGCTCGTTGAACGTGAAGGCCACCCAGTCAAAGATCTCATCGACCCTGACCTTGAGCCTTGTGGCAGACATCACGTCAGCAAGCATGTCATCCAGTCTTTCCTCGGGCCCCTGCACCATTAACGAGTCTATTATGCCGTGTATGATGGAGAATCCCCATCCCTCAGCCACCTCCACGGCTACCCTCATGGCCTTCCTAGCCTCCTTTGTCACCTGCTCGTAGGCCTCAACTCTCCCAAACTTGGAGTTCCTGTAACCCAGATAGCCGAAGGAAGCTACGAGCATCAGCTTCACGGCATCGGCCCTCTCCCTGTCCACAGCCTTGAGGGCTTCCCTCCTCTCTATCAGTCTCCTTATGGCCTCGGGCACTATGCCAAGCTCGTTGCGCGATGAAGAAAGCTCAATGCCACCAGCTGCGGTCGCGGCTTCCTGAATCAACTCAGGAGATATGTTGCGCGAAACTATGATGGACGGGTACATGGAGACGAAGTCAAGCTGGTATGCGTTGTCGTATATCCCAGGCCTTGGGAAGAACATGAGACCAGCCTTGTCGTCATCCATGAGCTGAGACAGGGTTTTCCCGTCCTCGACGTTGACCTTGAGCTCGGGGACGGCGAACCTCCTCTCCATCGCAACCCAAGCCTCGTTGATGGTAAGGGACTTCCCGATGCTCGAGTAGGCTATCTCCCTCGGCAGCGACCTTGAGGCCAAGCTGCGTTCCATGAGCCCCTTGAGCCCAGGCAACCAGACCCTCTCTGCTCCACCCTCCACCTTAAACGTGGCCTTGACGCGCGGGCAGCGGCCGTCGCAGTAGGCCAGGTCTCCAACTGCCTCTGGCTCTCCTTCTTCATCGCGCTCGATGGTTCCGTTCCTGCAGAGCCTGTAGAACCTGCCTGAGCGGTAAGGACCAAACCAGTCATATCTCTTGACCTCAACCCAGCTCACCTCTGGAAACTCCAAGGAGTTCAGCGGCTGGAGGAGCTCGGCGCCGTTCCATCCAACCTCGATCAGTCTCAGGGGAGGCATGTTCAACCTGAAAAGGGCTTGGGAGATTGGAGAGGGCAGGAGGTTGTAGATCGGCAACTTCCTCCTGAAGTAGTTCAAGGCACCTAGATCTTCCAGCTCAACCCTGCAGAGCTTCAGCCTCCCTTCAAAGGAACTCCAATCCTCCTCGTGAACCTCCTTCACCGCCGGGTGCTCGTAGAGCCTCTCTGGGTCCTCGACCTTGACGTATACGGGGAAAGTGGTCCTGACGCTAACTTCCCTGAAGCCGTCCAGAAAAACCCTCAGGCTGCCGCGCTTGGGAAGCGCATCCACGACGTATCCCTTCAAGGTCGCCACCCCATGAGCACAGCCACGAGCAGCACCTCAAGCGGGTCCGTGACCTCTTCTGCCAAGGCCTCTTCCACATAACGGACCCTAGACCTAAAAAGCCTCAACCTTTCCTGA
>JAGDXH010000019.1:5346-5744 GCA_023256295.1 Thermoproteati archaeon | reverse complement strand
GTTCAATTCCCTGGCCTCCGGTGGACCTCAGTGTGGAAAGGGCGCGTCTCGCAGCGCCACATTCGCGCAGTTCTCCCTCAGCCTGTGCGAACAGATGGACTTCCGCCTCTGATTTTTGGATGAGTGCCTCCAAATGCTAAAGGAGTCGCGGGGGAAGGAGAGATCGTCTACCGCTGGCCTTGTCTGAAAAGGTTTTTATCTTGACGTGAGTATTTTGTTGCCATGGCAAGAAGCGTTTTCCTCTCTTCAATCTTGCTCGCAGTCCTCGTGCTATCGGTTCTCGGCCTGGGGCTTTCAACTTCCCTGCCTTTTCCGTCTGAGATGGTCGTTGTCAGTGGGCCGAACGCTGAAGGCGGCTCGACGTACGCCGTAGTGGAGGCCAACCTGAGCGTGCTCAT
>JAGDXH010000019.1:4456-5336 GCA_023256295.1 Thermoproteati archaeon | reverse complement strand
ACGGACAAGCTGGAGATAGGTTGGACCAACAACAACTGGACCGCCGGAAGTGCTTACGGCCCCACGCCCATGACATATGACAAGGCTTGGGGAAACTGGACCTACCTCATACCCCCTCAGAAGAACGGGACGTTCATTCAGTGGTACTATGAGGATGCGACGACGAGCTCATACTATCACGCCACCAAGGCTCAAGGGGTACCGAACGGCTTTGGCCAGTACAACTGGTACTTAAAGGTCATCTACGGTCAGGTAAAGCCTTCGACGTACACCCTTACGGTGACCGAGTCTGGCCTTCCTTCTGGTACAAGCTGGAACTTCACGCTCAACGGTACCACTTACTCTTCCAAGAACTCGACGCTCTCAGTTCCCAACTTGGCGTCAGGAACTTACTCTTGGACTGCGGTCGCTGTCCCCATAATGGCTGGCGAGAGGTATGGACCAGTTAACTCAAGCGGGACGCTTACGATACCCACGGAGACTTCTCTTTCCCTTACCTATAAACCCCAGTACCTTGTCACACTGGTGAGCGCCAACTCTACGGAGGGAAGCGTGTCACCCTCCAGCTCTTGGGTAGCATCTGGCAGTTTGATCAGCATCAGCGCAGTCCCCAGCTACGGCTACGTGTTCACGGGGTGGACTTCGAACACAACCAGCATAGTGATAGCCAACGCCTCCTCTGAGTCCACGACGGCCAGCGTGGCTGGCCCTGGGACGCTCACGGCAAGCTTCAAGGTGTCTTCTGTACCTGTTCCCCCACCGAGCAAGGTCAGCGTTACCGTGACTCAGAGCGGGGTTCCGAGCGGAGTTTCGTGGTCGATTTTGCTCAATGGGCAGAGCTACTCCTCAACGGCCTCGTCGCTGGAATTGTCTTTGAACT
>JAGDXH010000019.1:1086-4446 GCA_023256295.1 Thermoproteati archaeon | reverse complement strand
CCTCTGGTACTTACACTTGGAAGGCCCCGGTGATCTCGGTCAGCGAGTCCGAGATTCTGGAGCCGACTCCCCAGAGCGGCACTCTATCCGTTCCGTCTCAGACGTCGATCTCGATAAGCTACTCTCCCGAGTACTACCTCACGGTCAAGAGCGCCAACTTCTCTCAGGGAACGGTCAGTACTGGTCTGTGGGCGAAGCCCGGTTCG
Source organism: Thermoproteati archaeon (assembly GCA_023256295.1). Classification (GTDB taxonomy): domain Archaea; phylum Thermoproteota; class Thermoprotei_A; order Marsarchaeales; family UBA168; genus UBA168. The sequence goes on along the minus strand of JAGDXH010000019.1, from coordinate 4,240 downwards.
GTGGTCGACATAAAGGCCACGCCGCTTGCGGGTTACGAGTTCGTCAGTTGGAGTTCCAACTCCAGCAAAGTCGTGATATCCAACAGCTCTGCTGCCTCGACGACCGTCACAGTCAACGGGCCTGGTGCAGTCACGGCCTCTTTCAAGCTCGTACCGAAGCCCGCAGCAGGGATGCCGCCGGCCGAGCAGGCTGGAATAGTGCTGGTCGTCATACTGGTGTTGCTGGCTGCAGGCTACTACGTGACCAAGGGAAGGTCTGGTCCGACTCAGCCCTCTGGAAAGGAAAAGAAGCGATTTTTTTAGACGGGGCTTTTATATGACCTCTTTTTTTCTTTGCGTTGCTTGTGGGCATAGGGTCATATGTCGACGTAACTCCAATAGTGTTTGTTGGCATCCTCGCGTTCTTCCTTGAGGGGGCAGAGGCGTGGTTCTTGGTCTCCAGGACAGGGGAGAAGCTGAACCGCGACTTGGCGGAACTGTACGCAGACCTGGCCTTCACGGCTGCATGGTCCGCGTCGCCGCTCTTTGTCTTGGTGCCAAAGCTTCAGCTTCCGCAGATATTCGCCCCAAACCTAATGATGGAAATGGTCATAACTTTCGCCTACTTTGCCCTGGCAGTCGTGAGCCTTTGGACTGCGCTGATGCCGCTTGACCGTTATCTGGCGAAAAAGAAGGGGTTTGACGCGACCATGAGGTCTGCTGAATCGCTTCTTGCGAAGGCAGACTCCTTGATCTCGGGGAGAAGGGAGGCTCTTCAGGCGATCGATAAGCTGAGGGCTGAGGCTCAGGAGCTGGAGGCTGACCTGCAAAGGGCCTTTTCACTGCGCGAAGTGGCCGAGGCAGTCCCTGAAGCAGTCCTTTCAGGAAACTCGCTGTCGGAAAGCTCGTTGTCAGTGTCCGTCCCTCGCAGAGAGATGCGTTCAAAGGCCGTATTGGTGGGCTTGGGGTCTGTCGGGTCTCGGCTAGCCTCGATGGCGAAGCGGTATTTGACCCTGCTTGGTTATGACCTATCCGGCTCACTCAGAGTAGTCACTTTATCAGAAGAAGCCCAGGAAAGCTCGGACTGCCACGTGAGGTATGAGTTGCAGGGAAGAGAGTTGTTGGACGCGGCTCCTTGGCTGAGCTACGACGGGGTACCTCCACCTGGCCCGCAGAGGGCCAGAGGAGCTGCAGCCTATTCTGCCTATTCGGCTAGGCTGATGCAATGCATCAAGTTTTCCTCCTCCTCGCTTGGGCTGAAAGACCTTTCGGGTTGCCCAGTGCTTCTGGTCACCTCCATGGGCGACGAAATTGGATCTGGCTCTTTTCTGCAGGTATCCCTGGACCTTCGCTCTGCAGGAGCGATTCCCGTCGTAATCGGTATCTTGCCAGGTGCGGGCGCGCCGAGGAGTGAGAGATCATCTTCGTTTGCAGCCCTTCAAGAGCTTCTGTTTTTGCTTGAGAGAAGCCCTGAGAGGAGTCCTCGCTCGGTCTTCTTTTTGAGCGGGTCCAAGGGAGACGTTCAGTTATCTCGGGTCATAGCCAAGTATATCCAGACGATGGGGAGCCTGCCAGATGGTCTGCAGGGCCTCGAGGCGAGGCAAGAAGACGGGTTACAGAGGATAGGCGCCCTTGAGTTCCAAGAGGTGTGCCTTCCTGCGTCTTTGGTCTCTTGGTATAGGATTTGCTCTGCCAGCCTCGAGGATGCCAAGGCCTCAGCTCAGGGTCTTGAAGGAAGGTTGGAGGAGCTTCGCTCTAGGGTGAATTCTCTGTCTGCCATTGAGGCCGACGTCAGGGCGAGCTACGTTGGAACCCCAGCTGGTCCAGCCGAGACGAAGGTGCAGGGTCTGAGGGGGGCACTCGAGGGAATCCTCGCCGGCAAGTATTACGCTGCGTGGAAGACCGCTGCTGCAAACAGCATTGGGAAGTTGGACTCCGCCATGTCCCTGGTTGATGGGCCAGAAAACACGGGAAATCTGGTGCAAGTGCTTGAGGCCCTATCAGACGAGAGTGGCCTACTGACGAAGCTGCGCTCTGATCTTGAAGGTCTGCAAGGTCTTCTCATCCAGACGAGGAAGGAGCTTCTCACCCCGGCTCCAGCCTTGGGCAGGGTCTACCTTCCAGTGCAGGAACAGGCCTTGGAGTCTGGAGAGCTGCAGCCCCCATCTGTCTCAGCACTGCAGTCTGGTCTCGCGTCCCATCTGGATAAGTGGAGTGGAAGGGCCCTTGATGCCGCATACGAGCTACTGGGATCTCCCTTGGCACTTGGAGCTTCTGAAGAAGAGTTCACTAAAAGGTACTTGGCTTCCGAATACGGCCACGAGGAGGGGGTCATCAGGGGTCCCAAGCTTACCTCGGCCTCCATAATTGCCGTTGGTCCTCCGGGCTCCAGCTCGATCCTCGACTCAGCGTTTCTGGCATCTCAGGTCCGGGGTCTTTCAACAGGTGCGCCTCAGGTGGCAGTGGTGGAGGAACAGACCATGAAGTTTTCTCTGTTGGTTCAGGCGGAGCTCTCGGGCCTCTATGTTTGGAGATTCAAGCATGACATGCCCCCGGTGGTCTCTGACATTGTGTCGATCGAGGAAGCTGCAAGGGAGAGGCCACCGGCGGGAGCGGAGTTTTTCAAGCGCGCCTTGTTTCTTGATCGGCCGTCTTTCTTCAAGGATCTGACTGGCTCGAGCCTCCCACGCAACGTGGTAGAGATGAGGGCTGCCTTGGAAGAGTTCTGGATCAAGCGGCATGCGTTCACCCCCTATCTGAACACATGGGGGATCTATGACCTAGCTGTAGTGAAGGTCAGACTGTCTCGGCTGGCGCTTGAGCTAGCAAGGGTTAGAAAGGGAGCGGATGAACTCTTGCGTGCCCCCAGCCTGCGTTCCGTTCGGCCCGATCAGGACGCCAGAGAGCTGAGAGCGAGGCTTCTTGAAGCCATGGCCGGCTTGAGGGAAGTTCTGCCTTGGTACGATGAGGTGAGCTTCGCTGTCAAAGGGCTTTTGCCATCGGAGAGCTTTTCTGCCGTCCAAGCTTACGATGAGGTGGCGCAAGACTTGGCCGACCTGTCGGCTTCCCTGTCGTCGCTGGAGCTTGAGTTCACCGCACACGCCTCAGCCGTGGCGAAGCTTATCCAGTCACCTGGAGATCGTGCTCCTGGAGATCACTTCGCGTTGGAGCGGGC
>JAGDXH010000019.1:0-954 GCA_023256295.1 Thermoproteati archaeon | reverse complement strand
AGAGCTTTTCTGCGGAGCGTCTCTGGGCGTCTCAACGAAGACGCTGGCTGTCGTCTTGGTCCCTTGAGGGAGCGACTACCGCGCTTTTCAACTCGTGAGGTTCCCGTCGAGCTCTCGATTCATTGCTTCGAGCTGTCTCATGACGTCTGGTATCTGCTCGATCAGGTCCGTCGCCAGCATGTGATATCCCAGCTTTTGCGATGTTAGGTCTCCCGCGGATCCCACCACGAAGGAGCCTCCAACGGCTGCGCTGAAGGGATCGTTTCCCCAGGCCAAGAAAGTGCCGATGACTCCAGATAGGACGTCACCTGTGCCGCCCACAGCCATGCCAGGGTTGCCTGTCCCGTCGAGCTTCAGCCTGTTCCCGTCGGTTATGACGTCGAACTTCCCCTTCAAGAGGACGACAGAGCCCAGGCGTCTTGCTGCCTTCACCACGTCTGAGCTTCTGACGCTCAGCTTCTTCCAGAAATCTGCCTCGCCCTCTGCTGGCTCGGCTGGCGGAGGATGACCCGTTAGGGCTTCAAACTCCCCCGCATGCGGGGTGAGTACCCCGCCCACTTGAGTTGCGTCCCTCAGGGCATGGAGTGCGTCTGCGTCCAGAATGAAGGGCTTACCGGTTTCTTTGAGTTGCGCCACCAGCTCAGTGACTGCCTCCATGGTTTCCTCATCCCTTCCCAGCCCCATCCCCACGACGAAAGAGTCGTATGATGGAAGCCTAGGCACTAGGTCTTCGATTCCCCGATGGTCGAGGTGGTCTCCCGGCAGGGGATGCACTATCAGGGCCGGACTGTAAGACCTTATGGTCGGGGCTGCTGCCTCCGGGGATGCGACGACGGCCAGGTCACACCCTGTCCTCATGGCTCCTAGGGCAGCCAGGGCGGGTGCACCGGAGAACTCCCTGCTGCCTCCGATCACCAGGACCTTCCCAGCCATCCCTTTTCTGTCTGTGGATTT
>JAGDXH010000021.1:4700-5846 GCA_023256295.1 Thermoproteati archaeon | reverse complement strand
CGGCCATCGAGAAGGGACGCATGACAAATAGATCGGGCTTCGTTTACCTTGCAGCGCTGATAACCTCGGTCGGCAGCCTACTTTTTGGCTACGACACGGGCGTCATATCCGGTGCCATTCTTTTTGTGAAGGCTCAGTTTCAGTTGAACAGCTACCTTGAGGGGATCGTGGTCAGCTCGGTGCTGATCGGTGCCCTGCTGGGAGCAGCATCCGGGGGTTACTTGGCCGACGCCCTTGGAAGAAGAAGATCCATAATGACGGCTGGTGGGCTCTTCACGCTTGGGGCTGTGGTGGCCTCTGTTGCTCCAAACGCCGTGATCCTCGTGATCGGAAGAGTGGTCACAGGGCTTGGCGTTGGACTTGCCTCGTTCACCTCTCCCCTTTACATAGCTGAGATTTCGCCATCCAACATAAGGGGAAAGCTGGTTTCCCTCGCACAGTTCGTGCTCACCATTGGCATAGTTGTAGCATACATCATAGATTTCGCCCTTGCTCCTGCCTCTGACTGGAGAGCCATGTTTGGGATCGCCGTCATACCCGGCTTGGCTTTGCTCATAGGCATGTACTTCATGCCAGAAAGCCCAAGGTGGCTCATAGACAAGGGGCACTATCCTCAGGCCGTTTCCGTCCTCGAGAAGATAAGCGACACGAAGCAGCAGGCAGAGTCCGAGGTCAGCCGCATAGAGAAGGAGCTGGCAGAGGAGAAGAAGGGTTGGAGGGAGCTGCTTGCCCCCGAGGTGAAACCCATGCTCGTCGTCGGGATAGCGCTGGCAGTCTTTCAGCAGGTGACGGGGATAAATACAGTCATCTACTACGCTCCGACCATATTTCAGCTGGCAGGTTTCGTATCTGCGTCTGCTGCAATATTCGCCACGGTGGGGGTTGGAGTTGTGAACGTGCTCGTCACGCTTGGGGCACTTTTCTTGATAGACAGGGTTGGGAGGAGGCCCTTGCTTGAGATAAGCTTGAGCGGCATGGCGGCATCCCTTGTGTTGCTGGCGCTGGCCTTTTCCTTGCGTAGCTCGCTCACGGGTCCTGCTGCGGCGCTCAGCCTGATGGCGTACGTGGGCTTCTTCGCGGTCGGGCTTGGACCCGTTTTCTGGTTGCTCATATCTGAGATCTATCCCCTGAGCGTTAGAGGCTTGG
>JAGDXH010000021.1:0-4690 GCA_023256295.1 Thermoproteati archaeon | reverse complement strand
CCAGCGTCGCTGCCCTCACTAACTGGCTCTCCAACTTCTTCGTTGCGCTCACATTTCTGTTGCTTGTGGGGTGGCTGGGAAAAAGCATGACCTTTCTACTCTACGCCTTGCTGTCGATATCGGCGCTGGCCTTTGTACTGAAGTACGTGCCGGAGACCAAAGACATGACTCTTGAGGCCATCCAGCAGGAGATAATGAAGAGGCTGGGGCTAACTCCCGTGGAAGGCGCTCAGCCGAAACCCTGAGCATTTCCACGCGAAGGACGTTCTCGGTCCTCTGGAGGCGGATCCGCCTCTGCTTGAGATCTCGTCCTTCAGTGCACGAGGTAACCCTCGCCAGAGCTGGCAAGTTACTTGCCGGGAAGGGGGCTTTCCTCTCAGATTTTCAGAAAGTCCCAGTTAGCGCTTTTCTGACGTATATTACCAAAGGAGCAGCGAGCAACCCCATGGCTACGCCGCCTGCTATGCTCACCAGCGAGGTGACCAGAACGTAGCTGGACGTGTAGCTTATGCCTTCGACGAAGGTGGCAAAGAAACCCCTGTAGAACACCGGATAGTCCAGCGCAACGACGAGACCCCCTACCACGCTGTCCACCAAGAAGAGCCCGGGCACGGTTCTGAGCCTCAGTTCTCCGTCCTTTTCGGTGCTGGTACCAAGGACGTTTGTGGCAAAGAACCTTCCCCTGAGCAGGAGGTAGAGATCGAGCAGCACTGCCTTTGCTAGTACCTCTTGTAGCAGCCAGAACGGCTCTCCACCAAAGCCATAGTGAAACATGTCGGACAGGAGGTCATAAACCACCACCGTGATCGTGACCGAGCCAGGTTTTCCTATGAGGGCTGCGACCAGCAAGAGGATGACCACTTCTCCGATGTCGGGATAGTAGAACCACGAGGTAAGAGCGGTAACGCTTGGGATGAGCGGGGCCAAGAAGAAGTTCCATATCACCAGCAGCGACGAGAGCAGCCCCACGTACACGAAGTCTACCGTACTCAACTTCGACAACAGGTGTTTTTTCCAGCCGTAGGCAAAGAGCACAAGCGCCACAAGGGCGTAGAGGGCCATGGCCCAAGCAGGTACCACCGTGTTGGTGTCAAAGTGAACTCCGTTCCACATGAGTTCATCAGAGAGGTCGCGTATAAATATTTCCAACAAGATTTAGATATTCTCGGCGATATATGAATCTGCTTTGCGAAAGGCTTTTAGGTTAGCCTAATCTAATATCTCATGACGACGAGAAGGGAATTGGATTGTCTGAGGGCCGTTTACGAGATATCGTCATCTGGGACTGCTGCCAGGTTGGTCGACGCGGCAACTTACCTGTCGGTCAAGCCTCCGACTGCGTTCGTGATGCTTGATAGGCTCGTAAGGGATGGGCTTCTGGAGAAGAGAGGGAGCGACTACGTTCTCACGGATGAGGGAAGGAGACAGGCAGAGGAGGTGATCACGGCGCACAGGGTTGTAGAAACCCTCCTCTACAGGGCTGGTTTCTCTCCCAACGAAGCTTGCGTCCAGGCGAGGAAGTTCGATACCTCGATCCCATACGAGGTCGTCAGGAAGCTTTACGACTTCCTCGGAAAGCCCAGCCAGTGTCCTCACGGGAAGAGGATAGCGTGTCGAGGCGAGTTCTTTGTTTGAAGTGGCAATAGACCTGTGGAGCCCGCATCCGACCACGCTGGAGCTGGCGCTCATAACGGCATACCTGTTGGGGATAGTGCACGGCGTGACGCCTGACGAGCACACGTGGCCCATAACCTTCTCCTACTCGGTTGGCACTTTCAGCTCCAAGGGAGGGGCAAAGACGGGCCTGGTGTTCTCAACAGGCTTCACGGTCCAGAGGGCCATACTGTCGGAGATAGCTTACTTTGCCCTTGCCGGCATATTCATGACAGCCGTGGCGTTCGGCCTCACCTACATAGCGGTGGGTCTTGCCATGGCACTTGCTGGTATCTACATAGCGCACAAGGGCAAATACCTTCACTGGCACTACCTTGAGGAAAAGCTTGGAGTGCTGCTGGGAGTGCACAAGAAAGGGAGCGAGGCGCAAAGGAGGGAGCTTGCCCATGAGATCAATCCTGCACATGTCGTGAACGACGAAGTAGATACAAAGCCAGTTCCCGTGAAGCTGGCTCTCCTGCACGGTTTCATCGCAGGTTTTGGTTTCGGCGCTTTTGCTCTCATCATATACACCGTCCTGGCACCGATGATGCCCAATCCCCTGCTGGGCTGGCTGCCAGGCGCCCTGTTTGGGCTCGGGACGATGACCATGCAGGTGCTTTTCGGCATGGGCTTTGGCGCGTGGTTGAGCTCTGCCAAAGGGCTCACAAAGGAAGGGATAGCGTTTGTGGGGAAGACCATAACGACCTACGTTCTGACCTATGGTGGTCTGGCCTTCATAATAGGAGGCATAGGGATCTTGCTGGATCCTTGGCTGCTGAGTTGGGGTATAAACACGGGCATAAGGGTACACAACCTGCACACGCTTGGGATCGGCTTCTTCCTGGTTATACTGAGCGTGGTGATCATAGGGATTTGGGGCTACGAGAGGGCCATGCAGAAAGCGAGACAGAATCCGCGTTTCGTGAAACAAGAGGGTTTCGTGCGACTGGCTGGATCCTGCCTGGCCTGGGAGAAGCGAAGCTGTCTCCCACACGGCGTTGGAAGGAAAAGAGCGCCTCAGTTCAGCAGGAGGCTGTTTTCTGCGAAAGACATAAGGGCCTTGCCGTCTTAACAGCGTGGAATCAAGCAGCCCTCGGAGCTGGACGATAACCAGTGCAAGAGGAAGCATAACCGTGTTTGACGTGGGCGCCAATCTGAACGGATTCCTCTACGATGGCTTCCAGTACCTGAGGGGTCACGAGTCAGGTGAAGGCCTTTTGTCTCACCCCGCCCGGGCAGGCTGCGCTGTTCTAGTCCCATTTGCCAACAGGATCAGGTTGGGCAAGTACTCCTTTGGAGGAAGGGCCTACCAGCTTCCCCTCAACGACAGCTCAGGGCCCAACGCGATACATGGCCTTCTTGCGAACGTCAGGTGGGATCTGAGCAAGCTTGCAAGGGACCAGATCGTGTTTTCTCGCGACTTTCCTGGAGAGCCCGGATATCCCTTTCCGTTCAGGGCCCAAGTCTCCTACGTCCTGAAGGATGAGGGGCTTGAGGTCCAGCTTTCCGTCGAAAACCTGGGCAATCAGGACATGCCGATCACTGCCGGAGCTCATCCCTACTTCAGGCTGGACGGGGATCTCTCTGAGTGGATCCTTTATCTCAAGTCGAGAGGTAGGCTCCTCGCGAATGAGGGCAAGATACCCACGGGGCAAATCCTCGAAGAGGATCCAAGCGGGAGGCTCGACGATAGAGAGCTTGACCACTGCTATGCCATAGAGGGCGACGTGCTGCTCCAGAACCGCAAGGGGTTGAGGCTAGAACTGAAAGGGTTTCGCTACCTGCAGGTCTACGTCCCACCAAGAAGGGACTCGGTCGCTTTGGAGCCCATGACCGGAGCCCCAGACGCCTTCAACAACGGCATGGGTTTGACGATCCTCGGGCCAGGCGAATCGCTGAAGGCCTCATTCAAGGTCATCCCGCTTCCGCATGATGACTGATAGGGGATAAGGTCGAAGCTCCACATGCCAGCCTGTGGCTGAGGTTGAATACAAGCATCTCTTCAACCTGCTTTTTGCACGTTGCGTCATGCACTGGGCCTTTGGCCGCGCCTAGCCTCCCGAACTATCCTATGCCTGTAGGCCACAAGGGCATAGAGCAGGTTTCTTTCTGAGGCATAAACGATGAAACCTGAGTAGACCAGCTCGATCACCCACTCGTAGAAGTCCTTCCCCATCAACGTGGAGAAAGGATCGAGATAGATCCGCTTGAGTTCCGAAGAGAAGGCGGGTGTTATCCCGAGGGAGTTCAGGCGGGATAGCGTTTCATCCCAAGCGTAGTCGAAGCCCAAATGAAGCCTTATGAGTGCTCTAGTGATGTCTGAGGAGGTCACTGGTTGGATATCTTCGAGGGCTTGGAGCGCCTCCACGGCCTTGGGTTCTAGCCATGGGAAGCGAAGCCTGATCTCTTGAAAACGTCTTCCTTCAGATCCAACGTAGATGCCAGCCGAATACGTGACGCTTCCAGTTAGCCAGCTTGAAGTTCCCCGCACTAGCTCTTGAAGTTTCCAGGATTTTTTTTCCGGCAGGTTGGGTATGGGTGTCCCAAGGTAGGCGTAAGCTGCCAACAGGGCGTCGAGCGTGGCTTGATCTTCGAGCACTGAAGGCCCCCACCTTGCAAGATAGACTCCCAAAAATGGGTCGGAAGCGCGGGCTCTCTCCACGAGTTCTGCAAGCGCCTGGGGATTCCTTCCTCCGGCGTAGAAATAGGACACGCAGATGTGCCAGGCCTGCTCCTCGGGCAGGCGAACCAGTGAGCGAAAGATCTCGTGGCAGTGCAGGAGTTCTTGCCCCGCTTGGAGCCTCATGGAGGTAAAGCTGCCTCTCACTTTAACGGTTTCGTTTTTCTTGGATCGTTGCACAATTCCTGAGAGAACTTCCTGTTCTGTTGATGGAATCAGAAATCGCCTAAGTTCCCTCATGGTTTTAAAGGCGCGCCTGATCCTACGAGCGATCTCTTTGCCCGGAGGATTGCCCTTGGAGACGTGCAGGCGCTCGGAGACCTTGCGCGTGACAAGAAATTGTTCAACAAGTGC
>JAGDXH010000069.1:5087-5969 GCA_023256295.1 Thermoproteati archaeon | reverse complement strand
GGCCGTCAGCGAGTGGACCATCACGTTTCCCGGCCCCTCTATGTTCACGAAGAACAGGCCCTCGTGGGCGAACAGCATGGTCTTGATACCCCCGACGGTGGAAACGCTGTACTTCATGCCCCCGTCAAAGGCAAGGAGGTGAGCGGCTTCTACCTGGATCCTCTCTCCCGGACCCAGGGCGAACTGCTGCAGCGCTCCGTATGAATGTATGAACAGCTTTCCGCTTCCGGTGAACTTCGCCATGAAAAGTCCCTCTCCTCCAAGCAACCCCGCCGCCAGCTTCGCCATCTGCGAGCTGTACTGGACGCTCTCCTCTGCGACCAGGAAGGAGTGGGCTTGGGCCAACATGGAGCTTCCCTGGAGGTCGACCTCCACGATCTTTCCTGGGAATATGCCAGCAAAGGCGACTTGACCGGGCCCCGTCAGTTTGGTCACGAAGAAGGAGCCCCCCGTCACTTCCCTCCTCAGCCCGGTCAGAAAGCCGCCGAGCATCACGGTTTGAAGGCCGACCGTATCCGACTTGGATAATATGTGACCGGCGTCGGCGTACACGCTCTCTCCTTGACCAAGTTCAACCTTTATGTACTGGATGTCGTTGCCGAAGACGTCAAACTTTGGCATGGATGGGGGTGCCTGCTGAGCTTTAAGTCCTTCTCCTGAGCTCGATGCCGCAAGCGTTTTAAGCTGAGGCAGGTTGACCTCATGCCCTTTGAGAACCTCCTTTACCTTCACGACTCCTACCTTCGGAGCTTCAGCGCAGAGGTCGTCGCCGAGGATGCTTCTGGCGTGGTCCTCAGCAGGACGGCGTTTTACCCCACGGGAGGGGGACAGCCTCACGATACCGGCGTGTTGAGGTCAACAAACGGCTCCTCGCTGCGGGTG
>JAGDXH010000069.1:1244-5077 GCA_023256295.1 Thermoproteati archaeon | reverse complement strand
TTCTACCCCGGAGGGGGAGGGCTGATCCACGACACAGGAAGCCTAGAGTTCGATGGCAAGACTGTTGAGGTAGTGGAGGTCAAGAGGGAGGGGAACTCGATACTCCACAGGGTCGAGGGGGAGGTACCGCAGGTCGGGAAGACCGTAATTGGGAGGATAGACTGGGAGAGGAGGTACAAGTTCATGCGTCTCCACAGCGCCGTGCACCTCGTGGACGGCATCATAATGAGGGACTACAAGGAGGCATTCCTGACTGGCAGCAACATAGGCGAGGAGGGAGCCAGGTTCGACCTCGACTGGCCGGACCTCAGGAAGGAGCAGTTGCCGGAGCTAGAAGAAAGGGTAAATCAGGAGGCCCTAAAGGGAAGGGAGATAAGGGTCAAGTTCCTTTCAAGGGATGAAGCGTCAGCGTTGCCAGGCTTGGCGAGAACCAAGCCAGGGCAGGAGCTTCTCTCGCAGCTGGACTGGGTAAGAGTCGTGGAGATAGTGGGGCTGGACGAGCAGATGGACGGGGGCACGCACGTCGCAAACACCAAGGAGATAGGAGAGATAAAGCTGCTGGGCTTCGAGAACAAGGGAAGGCACAACAAAAGGATCGAGCTGAGGCTCAATCCCCGAGGCAAGCTCCGCTCAGCTTAGGGTGCGTCAGGTCATTGCAATTCCTGATATATTACCTTGCAGCCCTTGGGCTGTCCGCCATAGTGGGTCATGCCTTCAGGGTCAAGAGGGCCGGTTCGGCCCTGAACTACGTGGCTTTCGTGTTGATATACTTCATCGGAAACTGGGCAGGTTCACAGGTCAGGTCTACGGCGTCGGTGCTGGGTGTCTTTGTGTCGGCCTTCGAGATATTCCTGCCCTCGGTTGTGGTCGCCTACGCCTTGGCCTTTGCGGTGGAGGTTGCCCTTGGGAAGAGGACCAGTGGCGCGAAGAGAGGCAGGGCCAAGAGAAGCAAGGTGCCCTACTTCTTCCTCCTTGCAGTTTCCCTTGGCTGGGTCAGTGGGGCATTCTTCCAGATCCCAAGGGTCGAGGACGTGGTGTACTCCTTCTTGATAGTGCTCTCCGTGGTCGTCGGTTTGGACATGGGGGGAACGGTGGACATGGAGTCCCTCAAGAGGCAGGCCAGGAACCTTTGGCTGCCGGTCTGCGCGATGGTTGGAGCTGTGATAGGAGGTGGGATATCGGCGCTCCTGTTCGGATTCAGCGTGAGGTTCGCCGTCGCCAGTTCTCTGGGGATGGGCTGGTACAGCCTGACGGGGCCGGTCGTGTCGTCCTACATGGGACCCCGCTACGGGGCGATCGCCTTCTTCGCCAACTTCATAAGGGAGCAGGCAACTTTTCTGCTCGTCCCGCTCGTCGGAGGGGATGCAGGTGAGTCGTTGCTCACGCTGGGTGCAAGCACGACCATGGACGACACGCTTTCGCTCTACATGAGTGCCCTAGGCGACGAGAACAAGCTGATAATATTCTTCAATGGGTTCATCATAAGCCTGCTCATACCTTTCTTGGTGCCGTTGGCCCTCACGATCTGACGCTGCCTCACTTTGGCCGAGCCTTGCACGAGCCTTGGCTGGTCATCTGGCCAGCCGAAGGGTTTATAACGTCGTGATGGACATCTATGGAGCAAAAATGGTCACAGTAGGAGAACAGGCACCGCAGTTCAAGTCAAAGGCATTCTTCCCGGCCGAGAACAAGGTCAAGGACATCTCTCTCTCCGACTACAAGGGAAAGTGGGTGATCATGACCTTCCATCCAGGGGACTTCACGTTCGTGTGCGCCACCGATCTTGCCGCCTTCCAGAGCCACTACGAGAAGTTCAAGGCATCCAACGCAGAGGTGTTGGCCGTGAGCACCGACTCGGTGTACTCACACAAGGTCTGGTGGCAGACCAGCCCCAGGGTCAGCCAAGTAAAGTACCCGCTGGTGGACGACATCAGCAAGAGCATATCGACGGCGTACGGCTTCTTGAACCCGCAGACCGGCATGACGCGCAGAGGGACGGTGATAGTGAACCCTGACGGAGCGGTTGAGTACGTGGCTGTTTTCAACGACAGGCTGGGCAAGGACGTGGGTCACATATACAACGCCTTCAAAGGGCTGGTCTACATATACGAGCACCCCGGGACACCCGAGGAATTCGACATAATCCCTGCAGACTGGAAGGAAGGACAGAAGCCGCTGTTGATCAAGGTACCAGACGACATAGGCAAGCTCTAAAACCGAAGCGAAATTTTGATCTTTTTTAAAAGTGGCGTTGGGGATTTGGGGGAAGCAGCAAGTCTCAATCGCTTCAGCGATGACATAGGCGGACTTCCCCAACGGAAAGACGTTTACACATCCGTATGGGGCCTGCGCGGGCCATACCCGTAGGGGAGGATGTCGGTCGTCGAAGCAGGAAGCTCCGAAGCCTCAGCCGAGGAGCAGCTCACCTTGTGTTATCTTGCAACCAAGAGGACATGAGCTTCAGCCTGCGAATCCTGTGGGAGGGCTTTCCGGTCCGGCTGAGGTCGTGGTTTTCATTCGGGAAGAGGGCGATCTTGACTTTCTTCCCAAGGTAGGCCAGGGAAGAGTACAGCTCCACGGCTTCTCCGTGATGGCACCTGTAGTCTTCCAGGGAGTGAATTATGAGAAGAGGTGTGGTGACCGACTTGACCTTCATCAGGGGGGACTTTTCCAAGTACGACGACGTGGCGCTCCACAGGTCAGCCTCCACCGAGCCAGCGACTTGGTCTGCGGAGAAATAGGGACCGATGTCGCTTGAACCGAAGAAGTAAGTCCAGTTGCTTATGGACCTCTCGGATATGGCCGCTCTGAAGCTCGAGCCGTGGGTCACCATCCAGTTCACCATGAAGCCTCCGTAGGAGCCTCCCGCCACGCAGACCCTGTCGGGATCTGCCTGAGGAAAGGAGGAGAGAAAGGCCTTGAGGCCATCCATGAGGTCTTGGTAGTCCCTCTCCCCGTAGTGGCCCCTTATGTCTGCAAACTCTTCCGAATAGCCCGCGCTTCCCCTGGGGTTGAAGTAGACGACCGCGTACATCTGAGACAGCAGCTGATGCTCGAATGTGAAGGAGTAACCGTACATGGTCTTGGGTCCTCCGTGGACCTCTAGGAGCACCGGTACCCTCTTTTCTGGTCCCTCTGGCATGAGGGCCCAGCCATCCACTTGCCTTCCGTCGCTTGCGCTTACCTTGAGGGGGAGTGCCCTCTTCAGCGGTAGCTCGGCGACTAGGTCGTCGTTGAAGCTTGTCACGCGCTTTGCGTTGCCGTCCCTGATGACGTAGAGCTCGGCAGGCCTCTGTTCTGTCATGGCCGTGAACGCCACCATCTCTCCGTCTGCCGAGAAGCTTTCCACAGTCCAGTCAGAGCTCGTCAGCCTCCTCACCTCTCCAGAGATCTTGGCTGAGAGCAAGTTCACCCTGCCGGCCTCACTCACGGTGAAGAGCAGTTCAGGACCCCACACCTGGGCCCAAGAGTCGGGAGGAGAGCCCCTCATGTCGGAGTTGGCAGCGTTGCCGATCTCCACTTGTAGGTCCGGCAGGAGGTCCCTCACGTTCCCCTCCAAGTCGACCAAGAGAAGCCTGTTGTGAGATGCCAAGCCCCTTCTCAGGTCATGACCAACGACTACGACCGCTTTTCCGTCTAGAGGATAGGGGGCCCAGCAGACTGATTCCACGGCCAACTTCGGGCCAAGGGTTAGGTCCTCTCCGTCTTTCAGAACGTGCAGCTGGGCCAGATATGGGCGCCAGAGATCGGTCACCAGCGAGTAGATCAGGCTTCCGTCCGGAGCGACGTCAAAGGAGGTGACGTCTCCTATCGCGTCACTTATCCTCTCTGGC
>JAGDXH010000069.1:0-1234 GCA_023256295.1 Thermoproteati archaeon | reverse complement strand
CTGGCTTGCCTGCCTGAGCCTCAACCCTGAAAACCGCCCTTCTCGTGCCGTGAACCCAGCCCTTGCCGTTGAGCCAAAGGGGATCTCCTTCCGCTATCCTGACGTCATCCTCTGCTTCCTGCGAGGCCTCCTGTGATCTATCGGGGACTTGTCTGATCTCCTGCCTCTTGCCATGACTTATCCTCATCAGAAAGTAGATGTACTTTCCGTCCCCGGGCCACCTGATTGACTCGATGTCCCCCTCGCTCAGCTGGTAGGCCTCGCCCCCCGAGACGTTGATCGCCATGAGCTTTGCTGGTGCGTCCTTCCCTTCACCCCGCCTCAGGAAAGCTACGGTGCGTCCATCTGGAGACCAAGCGGGGCTCGTGTCCCTTCCTCCCCTTGTGAGCTGCATCAGGCGTTCTCCGTCGGTCAACCACAGGTTGCTCTCGTACTCATCGCCGGAGATCTGCGTGACCGTGAACACCACGGTGTTTCCCCTCGCCCTCGCTTGATGAACCATCTTGAAGAGCTTCATGTCCTCTGGCACTATCTGGCGCATGAGGGCCTTCTGCAGGAGCATAAATGTCTATTTGCCCCAAGTCCTCGGGCATGGACTTGCGGCGCCATGGCTTGCTACGCTAGAGCTAGGGTTGAAAGGGCAACGCGGGAAAGGAAACTAGGCAAAAGCATGGCCTGGGATTTATTCAACAAAGCAAGGTCTCAGAAAAACCTATATACTAGAGTGTCCTGCTACCAAGTTGTCCAGAGAGGACGTGTGGCTCCGGCGCCAATATTCGGTTTAGGCCCATTCCTGGTTCAATCCGTCTTCATACTTGCTTCATCCTCTCATAGGAGGTCAGGGGGTTTTATCCCATGAGCCTCCGTCACCTGAGGAATAGGATCGACGCCATAGACGACCAAATCACAGGGTTGCTCGCGGGACGCCTGGAGGTGGCGCGGCTCATAGCCGCCGAGAAGGCTTCCAGCGGGTTGGCACTGCTCGATCAAGAGCGCGAGAGGCAAGTCGGGGAAGCTTGGAAAGAGAGGTGTAGCAAGAAGGGGATCCCGCCAGCGCAATGCCTGGCAATTGTTCAGGCGATCCTCGAGGCCTCAAGGGTGGTGGAGCTCGCTGCCTTCAACAGCAGCCCTTTCCGCGTGGCGATCATGGGGAGGGGCAGGATGGCGTCCACGCTTCAGACGGCCTTTGCCAGGGCTGGTAATCTCGTTTCCCAACTTGACAAGGATGAGGGCA
>JAGDXH010000018.1:26875-41392 GCA_023256295.1 Thermoproteati archaeon | reverse complement strand
AGGCCACGAGCATGCGCGCTTTTCGTTCGCCTCTTTCGACCTCCTGATGGGAAGGAGAGAGCAGCTCTACCTTTACTCTGGCGCGATATTCGGTGGCCTCCAACGGGGGCATGGGCCCAAGGTCCACGGCAATGGAAATTGGATTGCCTAGGCTATCTGTGAACCTGACTTCCGCGATCCATTTCTTTTCGGGCTGCGAGGTGGACAGCTTGGCTAGACTGTCCATTATCCTCGTCAATGCCATCTGAAGTGATACTGGGCTTGAAAGGTCTTGGGGCGAAAGCGTCAGGGCCTGAATGCCACCCATGACTTGTCCTATCTTTGCGGTTGCGCTGAACTCCGCAATGGGTTCGGAGTTTTGATCTTGCGCCATTTGAAATCT
The DNA here is from genome assembly GCA_023256295.1 of Thermoproteati archaeon. GTDB lineage: Archaea > Thermoproteota > Thermoprotei_A > Marsarchaeales > UBA168 > UBA168. The sequence goes on along the minus strand of JAGDXH010000018.1, from coordinate 41,010 downwards.
CCGACCTGCGACTTATAAGGGAATCCTTTATCTTTGTATCCTACTCGGGAGAGAGCAGTCCCTTGGGTATCAAGCCCTGCGCTTCAAGCTTTCTTGAGTCATCCTTGCTGTAAATTGCGACTATATCTGCTCTGGAGTCCGACTGGAAGTCCCACGGGGCTATGAGCACTACGTCACCTTCCCTTATCCAGCTCTTTTTCTTCATCCTTCCTGGGATCCTGCACATCCTGATCTTGCCGTCGGTTCCCTTCACCTTTATCCGGTCGAATCCCAAAAGCTGGATCACCACCCCAATCAACTCCCCCTCTTGGGGAAGCCTAAGTCCCTGTTTTTCGTCGTTTTCACTCATGCGGCGTCACCGGTTTTGCCTTGGTCAGGTTGTTCGACATTCGGTCAAGAGGCAGCTGACTATTTAACTCTAACTGGGGTCAAGAGGGAAGTCTGCGAGGGATGGGTAGTTTACCCGTTGCTACTCGGAAGTTGCCGAAGCACCCTTAAGTATTCCCTCAGAAGCAGTGTGGAATGTCGGCCGAGGCGGCTTTTCGCAAGGCCTTGGCGACCCCGAGGCGATCAAGTTGGGAACTTCATACCAAAAGGACGAGGGCGAAGGCGAGTTCCTCCAAAAGTACGAAAGGAGGCTGAAGGATGCTGAGCTCATGGAGGCCCTAGAGGGCGTCTTTGACGCGCGGACTCTGAGCTACGTGAGCGATCTCCTTCGGAGAGGAGTGATCAGCCGCTTTGTCACGAACATATCTGAGGGGAAAGAAGCCAGAGTGTACTTGGCAGAGAGCGGAACCGACTTGGTGGTTGTCAAGATATACTTCACTGGGTCATCTGACTACTATAAGACGATGCCGCTCTACATGCAGGGGGACCCAAGGTTCTCTAGGATTCGCAAGAGCAGGAGAGAAATCGTTGAGACTTGGGCTAGGAAGGAGTATGCGAACCTCGCGTTGGCCTTTGGCTCTGGAATCCATGTCCCGAGGCCTTGGGCAGTCAGAGGTAACGTGCTCGTCATGGATCTCTTGGGAGACGAGTCGGGGCCGGCGCCTCGCCTGAAAGATGTGAAGTTATCTGGGCAGCAGTGGAAAGAGACCTACAGGGCCTTGATCTCGGACCTAGAGCTTTTGGTCACGAAGGCTGGTCTGGTTCATGCTGATCTGAGCGAGTACAACGTGCTCTATTGGAAACAGAATCCTTACATGATAGACTTTGGTCAAGCCGTGCTGACCAGTCACCCCCATGCCGAGGAGTTTTTGCGTCGTGACTTGTCGAACATGACATCTTTCTTTGCCAAGAAGGGGATAGGGTTAAAGGAGGCCTCCGAAGAGGAGTTGGTGAGAAAATGGCTAGCCCTTTCCCCGTGATGTACGTGCCTCTTGACTCGTCCTTGCTCTCAAGGATATACGACCTCTACGCCCTCACAGAGAAGGGAAAGCAGCAGGGCTTGAAGGTGACTCTAGACAAGGAAAGGGGTCTTGCGATCTTGGAAGCGGAGACCCAAGCGGCTGTACCGCTACTTCAAAGGTACAAAGATGCCATGTCGCTCCTCTCTTTTGGAGCGCCCATGCAGTTGGCAGAGAAGGTACTCGGTGACGAAAGCGTGCTGCTTCAAATGGACCTAGAGGATCCGATTCAACCTACTAGCAACCTGAAGCGGACCTTTGCCCGCCTCATAGGGAAGAACGGCTCGGTGAAGCAAAGGATAGAGTCAGCGACCAATACCTCAATCTTCATAAAGGAGCCCAAGGTCCTGGTACTTGGAAGCTTTGAAAGCGTGGAGAAAGCGAGGGAGGCCATAACGAGGATAGTCAAGGGACAGCCCATACCTGCAGTTTACAGGTATCTTGCGAGCCTTAAATAGGTGTGCTAGGTGGCTCTGGAGCTATCATGCTTCTTTCTGGGACTCTTGTCTTGGTGATCTTGGGTGAGCGAGCAGTTTCAAGAGATGAACGTCGCCGACTTTTTCTACAAGAACAAGGACCTTGTGGGCTTCGACAGCCCGCACAAGGCTACCTACATGATTGTCAGGGAGCTCGTGGAGAACTCGTTGGACGCCTGCGACGGGCACGGGATAGCACCGAAAATAAGGGTTGTACTTTCAAAGGTCGAGGGGGCCGGTCCAGGCCAGGAGAGATATCACATCAAGATAGTTGACAACGGCATAGGCGTACCGCTGGAAGCAGTGCCATATGCATTCGGCAAGGTGCTCTTCGGGTCGAAGTACTCTATGAGACAGAACAGGGGGACGTTCGGCCTGGGAGGCAAGATGTCTCTCCTTTATGGTCAGATCACGGCTAACTCTCACGTGATCATAACTACGAGCCAAGGAGGCGGAAAGATCTACTCCTTTGAGCTCAGCACGGACATCAGGACAAATACCCCTCTTATCCACAAGAAGGAGGAGACGGAGAACAAGTCGCGCTTCAGGGGAGTCAAGATAGAGTTTGACTTTGAAGGAGACTACGGCAAGGCTCGGGACAAGGTACTGGAGTACTTTTACGAGACGGCCATGATCCTGCCGTACGCCCAACTGGTTTACATAGATCCCAACGGTACGCTTCTTTTTTATCCGGCCATAACCGAGAAGATGCCACCTCCTCCAACGGACACGCTGCCTCACCCTCATGGGGTTGACCTCGAGATGCTCAAGAGGATGATCGCGACGAATCCTCATACGAGCCTTCAGGTGTTCCTGTCCAAGAATTTCCAGAGAGTGGGAGAAAGGACTGCCCGTGCTTTCTTGAGGGCCAACGGCTTCGACGTTCACGCCGAAGTCAAAGAGCTCAATGCCAAGCAGTTGAGCAAGCTGGTGACGGCGCTCAGGGAGTATCAGGATTTCTTGCCTCCTGACCCTTCGTGCCTGTCGCCCATAGGGGAAGAGCTCTTGGAAAAAGGCATAACGACCATGCTTTCCCCTCAGCACGTGGTCGTTACGACCCGCCCTCCTAAGGCTTACGAAGGGCATCCATTCATAGTTGAGGTCGGGATGGCCTACGGAGGAGAAATAGCCCCTCCAGAAAGCCCAGGCAAGATTCAGCTGTATAGGTTTGCCAACAAGATACCGCTGCTTTATGACGAGGGTAGCGACGTGGTCATGTCGGTTATCCGCGACATAAACTGGTCGCAGTACAAGATAAAGTTAGATGAGGCCCCAATCGCGTTCATCACTCATATCTGCTCAACCAAGGTCCCCTACAAGACAGCTGGCAAGGAGTATGTGGCTGCCAGGCCAGAGGTCGAGCGCGAGGTTTCTCTTGCCATAAAGCAGGCCGCAAGAGAGCTGAGAGTCAAGTTGTCTCGCATGGAGAAGGCAGAGTACAAGGAGAGGAGGACCGAGGTTCTTCGCAAGTATTTGGCCATGATCGCCGAGTTCTCGACGGCCTTGGCCGAAAGGCAAGGAAGCATAGATCTGGAGAGTTTGTTGAGAGAAGCGCCGAAGAGGAGGTCATCGGGCAGGAGGATAAAGGAGTTGCAAGCCGAGATGAGTTCAGACCCGCCTCCAGACGGCCAACGGGATACCTCTGGCGCTGGCCCAGCAGAGGCACGTTCAAGGAGAGGAGAATTGCCGGGTGATCGCGGTGGAAAACGTTCCTGAAAGGAGTTCCAAGGCAAGAAGTGCTCTGAAAGATCTTGGGACGACGATATACAACCAGCTGCAGCGGGGTCAGTTTCCTGAGCTCAGGATTCCCAGCAGGCAGACCAACAACATATTCTATGACTCTAGGCTAGAGCAGTACGTCTTGGGAGAGAGGAAAATCGTGAGAAGTGCCGACAACGTCAAGCACGTCAAGCCTTTGGCGCAGCTCATGTGGGTGGCGAGGATAGGGAAGGAGCTCATAGATTACGACAGGGTGTCAACGCTCAGGGATCTTTTCTACATGTCGAAGAACATAGACATAAACTTCGCGACCCAGCAGGAGTCGGATGAGGCCGTGTATGACCTAGAAGCACTGCTTTCAATGCCCAGGGAGAGCTTCAACATATTTCCTCACGACAGGGGAGCCATATTCGGTGATCTGACCGTGAGGTACAGGGTGAAGGGGTTCAAGGATAGCTTGATCAGTCTGACTGACAACCCCGACGGCGTAAACATAGGTCCGGCGCTCGACAACGCCGAGCTGGTCAAGACAAGTGCGGACAAGGTCATAGCCATAGAGAAAGGGGCAATATTCATACAGATGATAAGGGAAAAAGTTCACGAGAAGTTCAATGCCATCCTCATAGACACGACGGGTCAAGCGTCAAGGAGCGCAAGGCTGCTCATAAGGAGGCTCAACGAGGAGATGGGGCTCCCGGTTTACGTTCTGACCGACTGTGACGTGTGGGGGGCTCACATAAGCATGGTCATAATCAGCGGCTCGGTGAACAGCGCCCACATAACTGGTTTGAACACCCCCTCGGCAAAGTGGATGGGCTTCTGGCCTACGGATCTTACCAAGTACAAGGTGCCGACCATGAAGATGAAGGAACTCGACTGGAAGAGGCTGAACGAACTGAAGGCCGATCCGAGGTACAAGGAAAAGTTCTGGAGGGAGCAGTTGGACGCCTTCGAGAGATTAGGGCTGAAAGCGGAGCTGGAGGCCTTCAGCAGCAGGAACAGGTCCGTCAGTCAGACTTTCTTGGTCGAGACATACATGCCGCAAAAGCTGAGGGAACTGGGCGCCATCTGATGGTTTTAAGAGTCGGTTAACAGATGGGTTTTTTTACCACGACAGGCGTAAGGCGAGCAAAGTTGCCCGGCAGCAAGAAGCTCGTGCCAGTTCAGCAGGACTTGGTCGACAAGGTCTATGACATCGCGAAGGAAGAAGGCAAGATGCCTTACGAGTTCATAAACGACATACTTTATCAGAGCATAAGAGCTCACAAGCTGGGGAAGAATCTAAAGCAGATAGTAGACGAGTATGAGCTGATAGAGACCGAAAAGGGTTCGGGTTCGGTCATAGTCAGCTCAGACATCCTTTACTACATGATTCGGAAGCTTTACTCCACCGATCTTGAGGAGATCAAGCGCATGTACTACGAGAGAGGGGAGTGGTATGGGAACTATCTGTCCGCCAAGTTCTTCGGCTCTGGGGCCTCTGATGAGCCCATAGAAGCTGTAGTTCAGATGCTTCGGTTTTCCCTTTGGGATGTCTCGTCGCTGGAGTACAAGAGGAAGGGAGAGGAGATATCGCTTTCCTGCATTGCCCCGCACCTCTCAAAGGAGGGAACCGAGCTGCTTGCCTCATATATAAAGGGAGTCTTTTCGGCTTTGGGCTTTTCCTCAGACCAGGAAGAGCTGAGCAGAGGAATCGTGAAGCTGGGCTTGGTTCCTGCAAAAAGAGGTCATGAAGACCAGGGGTAAATCCCATCTGGGCTCACCCGTATAAGTCCTGCCCGTTCTAGCCATTGTAGGTATCTCAGGCAGGTCTGCTGGGAAACGCCGAGTTCTTGATCGCAGAAAGATATCGCATCTTCTTCCGACAGGTGTTCCTCCTTTCTCACGTGTTCCAACAGCCTTTGCATCCTTTCTTGGGCGCTTGCGCGGTGCATGGCCCGCTCGTCCACGAGGTTTTGAGCTTTACCAATTGGGTGTCTAAAGGTTTAGAAACATTTAAATTCGCCCGCGATTGCAAAAACGAAAATGTCAGAGACAAGGGAAAGCCTGTTTCGCGCGTTAACGCCGACTTTCCTGATAGTGCTGATAGTGATAGCGCTGTTCTCGCTGATAGTTGGCATGGTAACCGACGATATGTCGGGGAGCTACAACGGCGTCCTAGAAGGCTGGTTCCTTCCATTCATATACATAGTGGTGCTCATGGAAGTCCTCGGCAGGTACAGCAAGAGACTCAGATTGAACCCCGCTCAGTACCTTCTGCTCATGATTCCGCTTTGGTTCGCCGCTGGCAAGGCCTACATAACCGACGGTACTTTGGGATGGGAAAGTCCATTTGACTGGATGCAGGCCTCGAGCTTTGGAGCTTTTTCCGTGGGTGCGTTGGCAGCACCCTATTCCAGCTCTTGGATACCTGTCCTTGAGATGCTTCCCTCATACGTGATACCTCACAGCGTGGCTGCAGCCAGCATAGAGTGGAACGGACTGGCGGCCGGTCAATCCATCCCCTGGGGAGCCTACCTTGGCCCCATGGCTTTCTGGTCGCTCTTCCTGATTGCCGCGGCTTTCATAAATCTGTCCCTCAGCTTCACGATAACCGGTCCTGAGTGGACGGAGACAGAGCGTCTGGTCTATCCTCTCATGGTCCCTCCCATATACCTGATCCAAACTGCCACGACTCGGGATGAGGCCGGTCATTCCTCCATACTTTCGTTCAGGACAGCCAAGATGAAGATGTTCTGGATAATGGCGCTCGTCGGTCTCCTCATAGGTGGTGTGCCAGTGATCCTCTCCTTCATTCCTGCCTTCTCCTACCTTGCCGCTTACGAGTGGGGAGAGATTCCCCTCACTTGGGGGTCCTACATAGCCGGCATAATGCCAGGGGCTTACATATCCCCGACGTTCATCATACTTCAGGCCATACTCATGATACTACTCCCCTACGAGGTGATGGTGACGTCGCTTGTCACCTGGCTCCTCATACCGATGTTCTACGACACCTTGGCTGTCAAGATGGGATGGGTGACCTACGTCGCTGGCTCGGAGAACTACGGTGCTTGGCTTTACGGCGAGGAGAATCCATTCCCGTACCAGCTTTGGGCAGCCATGGGACTGACGCTGGGCATTGGTCTGTACTTCGCGTGGAGGATGAGGGGTAGGATAAAGAAGGTGCTCGGGACCATATTCGGTCCCACCTACTACGAGGGCGACTTCAGCGTCAAGACGGGTAGCTTGATGCTTCTGGGCTCTACGATCCTGTTCTACATACTGGTGCTTGCCATGGGTGTCAACTGGCTCATAGGAATCATATGGCTGATCTTCTACTTCATATGGGCTATAGCCGAGACGAGGATGATGGCAGAGGTGTGGTGGCATCCTCCCATAATGATGTACACTTATTGGCAGCTTTACTGGCCCATAGGCGCCGGTCTGGGTATATGGAGCACCGCACCAGCGCAGAACAACGCTTCGCTCATGGCCACAAACGTTTTGAACGTCTCTATGGGAGACTGGTGGGCAGCAAGGCTGAATCCCCTTGGGCCAGGCTATCTAATGGGTCTTTACAAGGTTGGGCACGACGTCAAGGCGAGCATCAAGGACATATTCAATTGGACAACAATCCTCACGGTGATAACTTTCCCAGTAACTGCAGTATTCATGGTTTGGTTCTTTGCGCACGTGGGAATGGTGAACACGGCAATAAGCGGGGCTGCCGTCTGGAGAGCAGGGAATGCCTTCACTGCCGGCATAACCAGCAGCACCAACAGCTGGTACGCAGGAGACTCCTTCACTGGGATATGGGGCTGGACCATAGGCGGCATAGTGCTCATATTCGTGCTGATGTGGATAAGGAGCATTGCACCATGGTTCATGTTCAACCCGGTGGCATTTGTCTTGACCCTTTGGCTCCCTGAGTACATGTGGCTGGCTAGCCTGTTCGCGCTCGTCTTCAAGTACATCTTCTCCAAGACGCTAGGTCCCAGGCGCACCGAGGAATACATAGTCCCAGCTGCCACCGGCTTTGCCGTGGGGTACGGCCTGTTATACGTGGTGGTCGGCATATACGTTTGGGCCACGTACAGCTGGCCGTTGCTCATGACGAGTTGGCATCCGCGAAAATACACTTGTTTTTTTCTGGGGTTTCCCCCCAGCTCTAACTGTCATGGCCACTTGTTTTTCGATACGATTATAAGTCCCTGTGCCTGCTGATTGGGTTGAGGTTCTTCGTAGCACTTGTGTTGACGATCGTGCTCTTGTTTGTCCCCTGTGGGTTTCCCCCAGCCTCGGCTTCTCCCTCTGGCATGTACTTTCAAATACTTCCCGAATCCGTGGTTGGTCAAGCCACGCCTTGGGAATCAGCTGGAGGTCCCTTCAACCTCAGCATACGCGAAGGAGACAGGCTCGTCTACTTCGCCAGTCTGAGCAATGGATCAAGCTCAAGCGGGTCGGTGGAGCTGCCCGCAGGTACTTACACGGCCGTCGCCAGTTACGAGAACGGTCAGGTCATCAAAGAGGGCTTCACGGTTGGTCCTGATCCAGCTCCCATTTACGTGGCCTTCGTTTGGCACGATCACCAGGCTCCCAACTTCTACCCCAACGGGACCTTCTTTGCCCCCTGGGCTTTCTATCACGTCCTTTCGAACGAGCTGGAACCCTATTACCCAAAGGGCGTCTACTCCTTTAAGGCGCAGGCTCTCATCGACAATCCCGGCATAAACGTTTCAGAGGAGGTGTCTCCTCCCTTGCTCCTGCAATGGGAGATAGCGGTTTCCAAGGGCTGGTATTACTCAGGAGAGTACCACTCTCCGAATGGCATCTACGCGAGGGCAATCAGATGGGTCATGAACGCCTTCCTGAATCTCTCCAAGTCGGGCCGCGACGAGTGGCTGACCTCCTTCTACGCCCATCCCATATCCGGTTACATACTCTCTCAGTACGGCTGGTTCAACCTCATGAAGGAGGACCTGGTGATGGGGGAGAACCTGACGGACAGCTTCACCGGGGTCCGCCAGGAGGGCATGTGGACCCCCGAGATGGCGTTCACCATGCAGAACATAGACCTCATGAACGAGACCGGCATCAGGATAACCGCCCTGTCGGAAAGGGCCTACGACGGTGCAACCCCAGCTCCTGGCTTCAGCAAGACGTCGCTCTTCCAGCCCTACGTTGTGGAGGACCCAAGCACCGGCAGGACGTCCATCGTCTTCTTCAGAGACGCGTATCTTTCGAACTACCTTGGTTTTAACAATACCCTTCCAACGGAACAGGCTGCCATGGAGTCAGCTCGCACCTTTGTGAGCGACATCCTTGCGACTCAGGCCCATGGAGGAGTTGTGACCATAGCATCAGACGGAGAGAACTGGATAATCATGGCCAAGTTCCCCGCGAACGTTGCCCTCTTCTTGAACCAGACGTATGCCCTTCTTGATCAGGAAGAACAGCAGGGCTTGGTGGAAACCGTCACGCTGCAGCAGGCCCTGAAGTACGTGCCGGCCAACGTGACGTTGAACTTCGTTCCCACAAGCAACTGGGTGGACGGAGTCAACAATTGGGCTCAGTGGACCACAGGGAACCAGTACGTGGAGACTCAGGAGTGGAACGAGCTTGCCTCTGCCCACAGCGCCTTCAAGGCTGCAATGATCCTAACAGACAACTTCACGGGCCTTGAAAACGGCTCAATTGTTTACAGAAATGCCGTGATAGGGCTTTTCCACGCCTCGGACAGCGACTACTACTGGGCTCAATACGTCACCCCCACTGCCGTGTTGGTTTGGACAAATTACGTGAAGCAAGAGGTAGCTCCTATCCTATTTTCTGTGTCCCTCAACGTTTCCAAGGAAGCCAACGGGTTGGACATAACCGTGAAGAACGGGCTCCACAGGGGGATAACCGTCTCCCTCATAGTGTCAGGCAGCGGATTTTCTCCAAGCAGCGGCCTGCTGCCCATGAATCTGACCTTCCCAGTCCCGGCTTCTGGAGAACGCTCAATTAAGCTGGAAGGCTCCTTCTCGGGGCCACCGGCCTACAGCGTCTCTTTGAGCGCAGGTCCTTACGTCTTCGAGACTTACTCTTCTGGCAAGCCGCTGTCTTCAAGCAGCCTTGGGGACTTGGGTTTTCTGTTGCTACCGGCGCTTGCGATCCTCCTGTTGGGAGCTTACGTTTACGCGGCAAGAAGACGGTATAAGAAAGAGGTTTGACTTTCTTCAGGTCATGGTTTCGATCTTGAAGTATCTTCCCTGGGGGTCGGGATCGTTGGAAATCGTGACCTTGGAGTTGCCGCTGACGTACCATATCGAGTTTTCGTCGGCCCCGTTGAGCAGCACAGAGCGGTTGGGTCTCCAGGCGGAGTTCAGGCTTTTTATCAGCTCTGCGACTTGGCCTCCCTGCAGCGCAGCGCCCCAATCCATGCAGCGGCGGTTGTCTGGGTCATCTCCCCCAGTCATCCCCACTTCGTCTCCATAGTAGACCATCGGTGTACCAACCCAGGTGTACACGAAGGCGAGCCCGGCCTTCACTTTTTCGGCGTCGCCAAGGGCGGACAGTGCGCGCTTCGTGTCGTGTGTCCCAAGAAACAACCACGAGCTTTCGAGAAAGGATGAAGGAAGCAACAGTTTTTGCCTGGACATGATCTCGCTCAACTCGATCCCAGTTTCCCTCTTCTCCAAAAAGGCCATCAAGTGCATCCAGATCTGATAGTTCATCACGCCCGTCACAGCGTTGCGGTATATGTAGGGCTCATCGTAGACCTCTGCGATCATCGGCTTTCCCGCGTAATCGCTGAGATCCCAGAGGATGCGCGGAGGCATGCCTTCTGCCACGTCAAGCCTAAAGCCATCGACGCCAAACGTTGACCAAAAGCGGATCACGTCCTTGAGCATGTTGACGGCGGTCTCACCGTTCAGCTTGGGCATCGACTTGACCTTAGCAAACGTGTCGTATCCGGCTTCATCCACGTAGTACCAGGACCTGTACCTGCCATCGGTTTTTGCGCTAAGGAAGGCCGGATGCCTCCAGCTCGTGTGATGAAAAGGCAGGTCCAGCAGGACCGAGAGGCCAAGGGAGTGCGCGGTTTCCAGAAACCGCCTGAACGCGTCGTTCCCTCCGAGGCGGTCGTCCACGGACAGGTAGTCGGTGACGTCGTATCTGTGATATGATTCGGATTGGAAGATCGGCGTCATGTAAACCCACTTGAATCCCAGCGACCTGACGTAGCCGAGCTTTTGTCTGATCTTGTCCAGATCTTCCCCCATGATCCCTTTCAGGTCCTCCGTGCCTCCCCCTCTGCACAGAAAGCGATCGGGAAATATCTCATAGATTGGTCCTGGATCGCTCTTCGCTGGGCTTGGAATCGGGGGTAGCACGAGAGGGGCAAACTTCTCTCCATCCTTTCCTTGGGGCAACTCTTCGTTGTCGAGTTCCAAGGAGTACTGATAGGTGCCTGGAGGTAGGACCAGGTTGGCGCAGTAGTCTTTGCCGCACCACGTGAACGGCACGGCTCCCTTCACCCATCCCGTGAAGTTGCCCACGACGTAGGCCGTGCGGGAAAAGGTCTCCGTGGTCAGCTTGAACCTGACGTAGTGCATGCCATCTTCTCTTGGGTAGTTTTCAACGCGCATGAAGGTTTGGCAGAGAAGCTATTAAACCCACTTTTGTCTAGGTCGGTTCCTTGCATTGATCGTCTTCTTGATCGTCGGCCTAAACCGTTTCGGCCTGAACCGTTGAGGGTGCTTGCTTGGTCGTCCTGGCATCTCTGCTGCGGGTGAGCTACGCGCATAGTCGCCCTGCAAATGCATTTATATCTAGCTTGTTGTTTGTTTATGAGGAAGTTCCCATCAGGTTTCATGATTGGCTGGTCCCAAGCCGGCTTCCAATCGGAAATGGGCCTTCCTGGCAGCGAGGATCCAAACAGCGACTGGTTCGCATGGGTTCATGATGAGGAAAACATAGCGACCGGGAGAGTAAGCGGCGACCTGCCAGAAAATGGGCCTGCGTATTGGTTCAACTTCAGGTCATTTCACGAGAACGCCAAGAAGATGGGCATGAACGTAGTCAGGTTGGGGATCGAGTGGTCGAGGCTGTTCCCCAACGATCCCGGCATATCGAGTTCCGACGATCATGTCTCCGCCCTTGAGAAGCTTGATCGTTCCGTCAACGCCGCTGCCTTGCATCACTACAGGGAGATCTTGGCCGACCTGAAGCACATGGGTTTTCACGTCATACTTAACCTTTACCACTGGACCATGCCGTTGTGGCTCCACGACCCGATTTCCGTGAGAAAGGGGAGGATTGCCGGACCAGCCATAGGTTGGCTGGATAGCTTTGCCGTCAAGCAGTTTGCCTTCTTCTGCGTCTTTTCTGCCAAAGCGCTCGATGACTTGGTCGACGAGTACTCCACCATGAACGAGCCAAACGTGGTGTACAGCAGTGCCTACGCCTCGCCTGGCTGGCCACCGGGGTACTTGAGTTTCGACTTGAGCAAGAGAGCTAGGGAGAACATGATCAAGGCCCACGCAGCCGCCTACGACATGCTCAAGTCAGTCACGAGCAAGCCGGTGGGCATCATATACGCAAATGCGTCGTTCACCCCGCTTCGGAAGGAAGACGAGAGGGCTGTTGGACTGGCTGAGACCGCAGAGCGCTGGTCTTTTCTCGATCCCTTAGTTGGTCTTTCAGAGCTTCAGGCAGGGGAAGAGGTCAGCAGGAGGTTGGATTGGATTGGGGTCAACTACTACAGTCGGACCATGGTTCGCCTGCAAGGAGATGCCTACAGAAGTGTGCCGGGTTATGGGTACGCCTGTGAGCGGGATTCCATCAGTCTAGATGGTAGGCCCACCAGCGACGTTGGCTGGGAGTTCTATCCAGACGGGTTGAGGGATGTGCTGCAGAAGTACTGGGCTAGGTATCGCGTCCCGCTCTACGTGACTGAAAATGGCATTGCCGATGACGGGGACTACATCAGGCCCTACTATCTCGTCTCCCACATCAGCAGCACGCTGGAAGCGGCAGAGTCTGGAGTCGACGTGAGGGGATACCTCCACTGGTCCTTGGCGGACAACTACGAGTGGTCCTCAGGGTTCAGGCCCAGGTTTGGTCTCTTGAGGGTCGACTACTCGAACAAGTCTCTGAACTGGACGCCTTCAGCCCTTGTCCTGATGGAGATCGCTGGAGCTGGAGGGATACCCTCTGAGCTGGAGCACCTGAACTCCATCCCTCCGACCCATCAGCTTAGGAGAGGGTAGCTGGTCTGGCTTCTGGTGAACTCAGACGAGCATGCTGGAGAGGCTTCGCGAGGCGGCACAACAGTTTGGTCAGGAGCTTCCTGAGCGCATTGAGGGTAACCCCAAGCAGAGAAGCTGCTATGTCATGTTCGACAGGACTGGTTGGAAACCGGTGGGCCTAGATCATCCCGGTTTTTCTGACAAGGAGATCGCCTTTCTTGATGGCGGTTCGGCTTCTCTCTTCAGCTCCCCCTCCTACGTGCTGACGATGAACAGAGTTTATTCAGCAAGATGGCTGGGCAAGAGGAAGCTATCGAGTTCTCTGAAGGAGTTCTTGAGCTTCACGTATGCGTCTGAGGACGGGTATTTTAGCAGGGTGTGGCCCCTGAGCGGGAAGATCCCGCTTCTCCCAAAGGACACAGCCGTCACCTACAGGGAGATCTCAGGGATAGATGCCCTCCTCCGCGCCTCCCAGTTGCCCAGGAGAACGGCGGAGAGGTACCAGCTTCTTGAGCTGATCAGAGGGAGCGGAGAACTGGTCGTGGTGGACGGGAGCCTTCAAGAGGAGACTCCTCGGGAAAGGGATCTCCTCTCAGAGGCCCTGAAGGTTGCGGACGAAAGAGGGGTCGTCGTCGGCGCTCTCGCCAAGCAGACCTCTTTGATAGGCGCCGTGGATCCTCCCTTTCAGGCCTCTTTGATGAGCGAGTGGTGCGCCCAGGTAGGCGAATACAGATGCATGGGCTCGGGTGAGGAAGAAGTGACGGACAAAACCTCCAGAGTCTCCACGCTTTACCTGATGAAGCTACACCGCATGTCACCCCTTCCATATCTGCTTGAGGTAGCTGGGACAGATCAAAGACTGCACCTTGACCTGATCAAGGCGCTCGTTGCCGACTCTCGGGATCCTCACATGCCCGGCTACCCGCACGGACTTCTAGAGGCAGACAGAAGGGCGAGGGTCGGACAGCCAGAGGTCAAGAGGCTCAGGGGCTACGTGCTGACATCCTTGCCCGACTCAGCCCGTCGCATCTTGGCATCTGGCGAGCTGGCCATGACAGTTCACGATCGCTTGAGTCGCTTGAACGGAGGCTTCTAGACCCGTTCATGCTCGCACGAAAGATCTTAAAACCCCCTTCCTTCGCTAACCGTGAGCGAGAAGAGAGAGGTAGGAGTGGTCTCAGGTGGGGACTTTCAGGGGATCATCATCAGGAAGGACAGCGACAGGAATCTGGAGATGGGCCAGCTCTTGGTTTACGAAGAGGGCAAAAGGAATATCATCATCAAGGTTTACAACCTGCTTTACGGCTCGACGCTGCCCC
>JAGDXH010000018.1:26282-26687 GCA_023256295.1 Thermoproteati archaeon | reverse complement strand
CAAGCTCAGGAGCGGCAGCAAGGTCCTACAAAAGGACGTGATGCTTCCGACCGAGGCGCTCCTGACGCATCACGTGCTCGTCGCTGCCAGCACGGGCAAGGGAAAGAGCAACTTGGTTAAGGTGATGCTGTACTCCATCGGGAAGGAAGGTTCAGCTGGCGCCCTTTTGATAGATCCGCACGGCGAGTACTGGGGGATCCACGGGAGAGGGCTCAGGCTCCTCGGCGACAAGGTAGTGCTGTTCTCATCATCCCGCAACCTGCCCGCTGGTGCCTACAGGTTGACTGTTGGGCTTGGCTCTCTTGTGCCTGACCACTTTTCGGGAGTACTTGAGCTCACCGAGCCGCAGCAGGAGGGTCTTGAAGCGCTCTACAAGGCCTTTGGGGCCAACTGGTTGATCAAGCT
>JAGDXH010000018.1:23969-26272 GCA_023256295.1 Thermoproteati archaeon | reverse complement strand
CAATGAAGAAGCAAGCTGGTCAAATCTCAAGGACGTCCGCGAGGCGACGCTGAAGGTGCTCAGAAGGAAGCTATCCTTGCTCCTAAGGCCTGAGGAAGGCGACGTCTTTGTCTACTCCGGCGAGGACGTCGTCTCAAGGATGTGCGATCTCATCGACCAGGCGAAGATAGTCGTGCTCGACACGTCGACGCTTGGAGAGGGAGCAGAGCTCCTTTTGGCAAACGTGGTGGCGTATGAGGTTCTCAAGAGGCACCGGTTTGCGATGCACAAGGGTAACTTGGATGACCTGCCTCCAGTTGCAGTGGTGATCGAGGAGGCCGCCAGGGTCTTGGGAGAAGGGGTTGAGCCCAACGTCATAGAGACCGTGGCAAGAGAAGGTAGGAAGTTCAAGGTCGGCATCCTGGCCGTTACCCAACTGCCTTCGCTCATACAGAAGGAGCTGATGGCAAACATGAACACCAAGGTGATAAGGGGAAACGAAGCGCTCAGCGAAAGACAAGCGCTCGTGAACTCCTCTCCTCAGGACCTTGCGGGCGAAGAGGCAGAGATCGCCTCCCTTGACGTGGGGGAGGCCATCATCAGCAGCTCTTTCATGAAGATGGCCATCCCAGTCAAGGTCCCGCTCTTCGACGACTTCGTTGCCGCGACAGGCGACTTTCGGCCAACGACCTTCGCAGGGCGACCGAAGCGGTTAAAGCCGAAGCCGCGAGGCACTTGTCCATTGGAAACAGTTCAGTTCCTGCACGCGGCTGACGCCCACCTTGGTTCCCAGGACAGGATATTCATGAAGAAGGGGGAGCTCCAAGCCTTGCATGACATGACGTCGACGGCCATTGGGGAGAGGGTCGACTTTGTGGCCTTCTGCGGAGACTTCTTTGACAGCAACGTCCCTCCCCTCTCCGTTGCCAGGGAGGCCGCCAAGGAGCTGAGGAGATTACGGGACGCAGGCATACCGTTTTACGAGATCCACGGCAGCCATGATAACTCCCCGACGCATTCGTCTATGGTTGAGGTTCTTGAGGACGCTGGTCTCATGAGGCAGGTCTATGCCCCCGTTTCTCAGGAAGGCACGCTGAGGTTGAACCCCGTTCAGGGCCCCAAGGGGGTGAGGCTCTTCGGGATGCCAGGGCTCAGGGAAGGCAGGGAAAAGGAGTACTACGAGGCTCTTGACAGGGACTTCCTGGAGCGCCAGGAAGGGTTGAAGGTGTTTCTTTTCCATGGTGCCGTTGAGGGGATGGCAGGGGTATCGAACATGGATTTTGTACCGATCTCTCTGTTTCCCAAGGGATTCTCTTACTACGCTGGAGGACACATCCACCAGAGGCAGAAACGGGATGTTGAGGGATATGGTACGTTTGCCTATCCTGGCCCGCTGTTCGCAGGCTGGGGCATAGAGGACCTCAGGCGCTACAGAGAGGTGGGAGGAGGGTTTTACCTGGTGTCCTTGGGAAAGAGCATGGAAGTGCAGGAGGTCACGGAGAGACCCGTGGACGTGGTCTTCGTCGAGGGCAATGCAGACGGGAAAACGCCTGCCGAGCTGATGGGAAACCTTGAGCCGAGAGGCGACTTCTCCGGCAAAGTCGTGGTTATAGTACTCAAGGGGACGCTTTCATCTGGCAGGGTCTCGGACATATCCTTTCCCTACCTCCGTGATTCTTATACCAAGGCGGGAGCCTTGGACGTCATGTTCAGCAGAGGAGACCTGAAGGGGCCCAGCTCCTTGGTCTCTCCCGAGCTGGTGCATGCCGGGAGCATGTCCGAACTGGAGGCCGAGATCTTGAAGAAGGCAAAGTCCCCGTTGGAGCCTTCTTTGCTCAAGTCTCTGTTTGACGCGCTTTCTCAGACGCAGCTTGAAGGAGAGACCAAATCCGACTACACGAAGAGGGTGTTGGCTGAGACCGAGGACATCCTGCGCAGGCACCTGGACCACCTGGACAAGGGGGAGAGCAAAGCTGCTGCTGCGCAAGGTCGAGCTGAAGAACATAAGGAGTCACACCTCGACTTCTCTTGAGTTAAAAAACGGGGTCACGCTGATCGAGGGTGACGTGGGGAGTGGTAAGAGCTCTATCCTCAAGGGCTTGCAGTTCGCGCTTTTTGGCTCTGGCAACCTGTCTTCTTTGCTTCGCTACGGGCAGAGAGAAGGCAGCGTGTTCGTGGAGTTTGAGCTTGGGGAGCATCGCTATGGCGCTCGGAGGGTGCTGAGGTCTGTTGGGGGGACGGTCAGAAGCGACAAGGAGTATTGGGTGCAAGATGGTGAAGTTCAGCTCTTGTCGGCAACGCAGCTGAACGAGATGGTGTTCACC
>JAGDXH010000018.1:19785-23959 GCA_023256295.1 Thermoproteati archaeon | reverse complement strand
AAGCCCTCGGAGAGGGCAAGGAGAGTTCCCATATGGGAGCTTGCCTTTTACATATCTCAAGAAAAACTCAAGGCGATCCTCTCGGACAGAGAAGTGCGGGTGAAGGCGATCGAGTCGGCCTTCGACATAGAGAGATACAGGAGGGTTCGCGAAAACGCTCAGGACCTCTCGATTTACCTTCAGACCCAGTCGAAGCACCTGAAGGGATTCTGCGAGCCGCTTCCTGACAAGATGAAGGAGCTGGAAAGGGACCGCAGGGATCTGTCTGAACTTGAACCAGAACTTGCTGAGCTCGAAATGGGGATCGAGGTGGCCAAGCTGGAGGAGCAAAAAGCCAGAAGTACTTACGAGTCGTTGTTGCACGCGGTGGCCTCTATCACGAGCTCCATCTCATCGCTTGATGAGGAACTGCGTCGGCTGCAGTCAGATCTGGATTCGAGGAAAGCGAGAACCATTCAAACCAGCACGAGGATCGAAGAGCTGAGCAAGTTGATGGAGGAAAAGCTTGAGCTATCTCGTGCCGAGGTTCCGGCGCATGAGCCTCCTGAAAAGATAGACGAAGAGATAAACAAGGAAGAAAGCGTGCTGGATGACCTCAAAGAGGCTCTTCGGTGGCTGCGCGTCAAAGAGCAGGCCATGGACGATATCCTAACCGAGCTGGGCTCGCTCGCTGTGGAACAACACAGGCATCCCGAAGATGTGGAGGCTGATCTGGATCGGGCATCTCGTGAGCTTGCATCCGTCAAGGCAAAGCACGAGTTCCTTGAAGGCCAGGTCGTCCGCTACAGGGAGATGCAGAAGCTTGGAAGATGTCCGCTCTGCATGCGGGAGGCCTCACCGGAGTTGTCCCAAAGTCTGATCGAGAGTAGCCTTGGGGAGCTGGAGAGGCTTGAGAGAAACGCCAAGGAGCTGGAAGAGAGGTCTCGGTCTTTGTAGCAAGAACTTGTCTTGGCCAGAAAGGCCGAGGAACTGAGCAGAAGGAAGGCGGAACTGGAGAGGCAACTCTCTCAAGCGGAAGAAGACGTCTCAGGCTATTTGTTGAGTCTTTCTGGCAGAGGAAAACAGGCCAAGATGTGGAAGCGTCTCATGTTGCCTCCGGAGGACCAGGCAGAGACAGAGGGACTTCCCGCTCGGCAGAGACTATCGCATGCGATCAGCTTTCTTGAAAGGCTCGAGGAGTTTTCGCGCGACACGATCGTGGAGCTCAAGAGAAAGCGCAACCTTTCTATCGAACTGGAGAGGCTGGCCGCCCAGAAGGAGAGCGCGATCAGTCAGGTGTCATCCATCGCGAAGCAGATCGAGGTCTTGCGCCAGCAGATGGAAGATGACCGCTTGGTCGTGAGTCAGCTAGCCGCAAGGTCGTCAGAGCTGTCATCCAAGAAGGAGGGACTCTCCTCCTCTCTCTCGGACAAACAGCCAGAGCTAAAGCGGGCAGAGGAAGTTTGGAAGGCCTCGCAGGAAAAGCTGGGCGAGCTCGAAAAGAGAAGGGCTTCTCTGTTGCAGAAGAAGCAGGACCTTCAGTCCAGAGTCCAGTCTCTTGGAGAAGAAGTTGCAGACATGACCAAGGCAAAGGAGGAGTCTGACCGCTTGGATGAGATCGTCTCTTGGCTTCAGGGGGCATTTCTCCAACTCGTCTCGCTGATCGAGCAAACCGTCGTGGCGAAGATGAGGCTGGAGTTTGAGGAGCGCTTCTCTCACATGTTCTCCTTGATGGTAGAGGATCCGATGAAGAAGGTCAGCTTGGACGAGGAGTTCTCCCCTATAATCGAGCACTCTGGCATAGAGATGGACCTTGACGAAGGCCCCAGCGGGGGCGAGAGGTCTTCGGTTGCCTTGGCTTACAGACTGGCTCTGAACGAGATGGCGCGTGAGGTAGCTGGACTCAAGCTAGAGGTGATCATCTTGGATGAGCCCACTGACGGGTTCAGCTCTGAGCAGCTTTCCAAGTTCAAGGATTTGATTGAAGGTCTCGATGCAAAGCAGGTCATTCTGGTGTCCCATGAAAAAGAGCTTGAGAGTTCTGCCGACCACGTGGTCCTTGTCACAAAGGATGAAGACGTCTCGTCGGTTGAGTGGATTTAGAAATACGCTTAAATCGGCATGCTTAACTCTAAGACGCTTTGACCGAGCTTTCGTTCAAGGAAGTGGAGCTGGTCGAGAAGGGATGGCTAGAGCATGTCCCGACGGGCTTCACCTACAAGCAGAAACGTACCTTGTACCGGATAACTAGTCGCGGGGATGCCATACCCGTGAAGAGCTACATAGTAGAGCAGGCTTCGATTCCTTTTTCAACCTGATAACCTTTCGTTCGCCGACTTTTTTCACCGCTTCTACCAGCGGGACTATTTTTTCCTCGTCCCTTTGGTTAAGGGCTCCGTCGAACGCGAGGTTTAGGCAAGCCCCAAGCCACGCCATCCGGACCAAGGTCATGCCGTCAGGCGGCAACAGCGGTCTCAGCTCAAGCCACTCAGGATCTTCAAGCCTAGGTAGGACTGCCACTTCCGGCAGGTCTGCTATGGCCTCTTCGAGGGGAGCGTAGTCGAAGAGACGCTTCACGAGCTCTTCGTCCCTTGGCCAGCAGTACACGCCCTTTGGGACCCCGGGCGTAGTCACGCGATGGTTTATCAGGAACACTGGCCTTGGTATTTTCTTGGTCCTCGCTTTCAGCCCGTAAAAGCTGGACGGGATCAGCACCTTGGACCAGTTGTTGACTCCGTCGACGGGTGCATACGTCACTCCTGCGTGGAAGACCGCAAAAGGGCCGGAGGAAAAGGCAAGTGTCAGGCTGAGCTCTTGTACCTCGATCCAGCTTACGAAAGGCATATGAAGCTGCTCAAGCTTCTTTGAGACCTTTTTGACGGCTTCCTTCAGGGACTCGCTCATGCCTGCCAGCCCTGCTGTCTCTTGGGTGGCATGACGTAGACGTAGATCTGATGCTCAAATGGTGTGTCGCGAACCCTCTCAACCCTCTCAGGAACCCAGCCGGGAAAAGGAAAGTCGTGGCTGACGATCTTTGCCCCGGGCTTGAGCTCTTTCTCAAGCTTTGGTTCCAGCTTCTGATCAACGCTGGTAAGAAGGTACAGAGCCAACACGTCTGCCTTCGAGACATCTACCTTGAAGAAGTCGTCCCTTATCAGCGTGATCTTGTCTGCAAGTCCCTCCTCAGCGATCCTCTTTTCGATGAGAGCAGCACGACCGGGGTGAGCCTCAACTCCCACGGCCGTTGCTCCAAAGTCCTTCGCTGCAATTATCAGGATGCGACCATCCCCTGCGCCAAGATCGTAGACCACCGTTCCCCTCTTAACGTCGGCTAGCTCAAGCATCCTCCTGACAACCGGCTCTGGTGTCGGGACAAACGGGACGTCAAGACCAAATGACATTTCATGATTTTCATGGTGGAAGCAGATAAAGGTAGCGCGCTCGCCCCTTGAGCAAAAAATGTATAAGTGGAACCCGAGGCCGCACCTGTGGACAGAAACCTGAGGTTGGTGTCGGGCTTTGCTCGCGACTACTTCGGCGACAACGACCATCCCCTTTATGCGACCCTCAAGGTGAGCGAGAACTGCAACGATCGGTGCGACTTCTGCGACTACTGGATGAACAAGGTCCCGGAAGTCGGTACAGATGTCCTGAAGAGGATAATTGACAACATATCCAAGGGAAGCGTCACCGTGCTGAGCTTTGAGGGAGGAGAGCCAACGCTGAGGCCTGATCTCAAAGATCTCCTCAAATTTGCCAAGGAGAGGTCATTTTACGTGATGCTCACTACTAACGGGTTGCTGCTAGACAAGGTTCCCATGGACGAGTACGCAGAGTACTTCGACTTCCTGCACCTTTCGATAGATGAGGAGCATCGCAACGTGTACTTGCTGGATCGGCTGAAGGAGCTTCGGAAGAAGTACAAGGTGAACGTCCAAACTGTGGTGACCAAGAACAACTTGGAGAAGCTGGAGTACAAGGTCAAGAAAGCACATGAGGCTGGTGCCAAGATCTTGGCCATGCCAGTGGTGTACTATCCAGGTCTTCCAGATCTTCGGCCTGACCCTAAGAAGCTCTATCAGGTCCTGTACGACTTGAAGCGTAAGTATGGTGACACGTTGAACAACGGGCCCGCCGTCATAGAAACGCTCGTCAGGGAAAGGAGGTGTAGGTCGCTTTCCATATCCGTTGAACC
>JAGDXH010000018.1:17887-19775 GCA_023256295.1 Thermoproteati archaeon | reverse complement strand
TAGGTGAGAAGATCGGTAACTTGGCAGAGACTCCCCTGAGTGTTCTGATGTCGGCAGAGAACGCCAAAAAGGGAAGGGAGCGCATGGCTGCTTGTAGGCTAAACTGCCCCCTTTACCTGCACGCGGAGACCTCAACGTTTTCTTCCCTCCGCGCGCTGCTGCCCTACGCGTGGGGAATGGTCAAGTGGGCCATGATTGACTGAAACAGCTTGCGGCGAGCCCTGCAGCAAGGCTGGACCGGCCCCTTTTAGTGTTGGCGGAGATCTCTATGATTGCATCTGGTGCTTGGTCTCCATGATTCCCAAGGGAAGGGTCACGACCTACGGACGCATCGCGCGGGCACTGGGCGACCAAGCGGCTGCAAGGGCAGTGGGAAAAGCCCTTTCAAGGAACCCCAGAGCTCCAGACATCCCTTGCCACAGGGTGGTCATGGCCGACGGCGGGCTCGGTGGGTACGCCTTTGGCGTCGAGAACAAATGCCTTCGGCTCAAAAGTGAAGGAGTTGACGTGGGAGAATCGGGGGTCGACTTGGGCGTGTACGGGTGGGATTATGCGCATCCCCCCGCTCCGCTCAAGAAGGTGGCAGAAGAACAGCGCAAACTGGGTGAGGAGGAGCGTACGCTTGTTCATGAATGGTCTTTTTCATCTCAGGTTGCCGTCGACGTCTTTTATGGAGGAGAAGAGGTTGGCTATGAGAGAGCTTGCGCCTCTGC
This sequence comes from Thermoproteati archaeon, assembly GCA_023256295.1. Taxonomy (GTDB): domain Archaea; phylum Thermoproteota; class Thermoprotei_A; order Marsarchaeales; family UBA168; genus UBA168. The sequence continues at coordinate 19,062 of JAGDXH010000018.1, read as the reverse complement.
GGTGTTCCTCAGGGGAAACGACTTGAAGGTGGCTACTTCGGTTTGCGAGGTTACCTCGCCTTACGTGCCCACCTATCTTCATCTGAGAGAGGCTGGCCCTGTCACCTCAGCGCTTTACTCCCTTGCATCATCCTTCGGGGAGGACGTTCAGACTTTCTTCACGTCCAATGATGCTGTTTTGCTTGTGGATGGGGACGGCTTCATGCATCCCCGTCGCTTTGGCTTCGCTAGCTCCTTGGGCTACGCTCTTGGAATTCCGACGATCGGGGTGGCAAAGAGCCTGCTCTTGGGCCAAGTGGTCGGGCAGGACGTGATCGACGGAGGTGAAGTCGTCGGCCGCCTGGTGAAGGGCAGGACTCCGTCCGGAAACCGTTTCTTTGTGTCGGCTGGACATGCGGTCAGCTTGAACTCCGCGGTCAAGCTTGTCGGGGATTCCTATCCTAGGTCTCTGCTCTTGGCGCATGAAAAAGCGAGGTGCTCATTCCGGTGAGCCTTCCCCAGCTTGAATCGCTGCTTTTGTTCTTGTTTGTGTTTGGAGGTGTGGCGCTGAGAAACGTGCTGCGGATAAAGAAACCCGTGTGGATGTTCTTCCTTGTGGGCGCGACGGCCAGCGTGCTGCTGGGTCTGCTCTCTCCAGTTCAGGCGTATGCCTCCGTCGACCTGCAGGTGATCACATTTTTGTTCTCTATGTTCGTGCTTTCTTCCGGGCTCAAGCTCTCTGGATTGCTCACGGCGTTCGGACAAAGACTGTCTTCCCTCAGAGGGTGGAGAACGTTGGCTGCGTTTTACCTCTTGATGGCGGCGGCCTCGACTGTTCTCATGAACGATCCTCTGGCCATAGTGGGGACACCGCTGGCCATCCACTTGGCTCAAAAGAAAGGGAAAACGGACTTTCCATTCTTGTTGGCCCTTGCAGTGGCTGTGACTTCCGGAAGCGAGATGACGCCGATGGGTAACCCGCAGAACCTCCTTGTCGCTGTGGAGAGCGGGGTCAGAGCCCCCGTCATCTCTTTCTTCAGCGCGTTGGCGGTTCCCACATCCCTCAACGTTATCGTGGGCCTTCTGTTCGTCCTCTTGGCCTATCGCTTGGATGGAAGCAAGGAGGTGCCGTCTCGGACGGTGGAGACTTTGAAAAGGTCCACGGACAGGCGCCTGGCGGCCGTGACCTTGCTTTC
>JAGDXH010000018.1:16670-17877 GCA_023256295.1 Thermoproteati archaeon | reverse complement strand
TCCTTGGCCGTCACGATGGATGGGTTGGTGGCTGTCAATTACCTTCAGTTGACAGGCGCGACGGTTCCTGTGGACATAAGCACCGTTTCGCTGTGCGGGGCTTTGGTGTTGCTTTCTTTCGGAGGAAGAGAAAGAGATCTCATCCAAGACCTTGACTGGGGCGTATTGGTCATGTTTGCTGGACTGTTCGTCGTCACGCAGGCCATGTGGTCTTCTGGCTTGGTCGGTCTCATAGCGGGTTACTTGCCTGTCCCTCGGCCAGACGGAGGTAGCCTCTACATACTCTCCGTGTCCGTACTGCTCAGCCAACTGGTCAGCAACGTCCCAATGGTGGCCCTTTACATCCCAGTGATGAAGAGTTTGGGTTTTACCTCAAGCATGGTGGGAAGCTGGGCTGCCTTGGCCGCCGGGAGCACCGTCGCAGGCAACCTGACGCTGATGGGCGCAGCCAGCAACTTGATCATATTGGAGGAGTCGGAGAGAGAGGGAACGAAGAGTCCTCTGGACTTTTGGCGGTTCTTGAAGTATGGAATCCTCATAACCTCACTGGACGTCATCATACTGGCTCTCTTCCTTCGCTAGCCTGAGCTGCCCTCAAGCCCTCTTTCGACCATCGAGAGGATGCGATCAATGTCAACTGACTTCAGCAATACCCTTTCGGCGTTTGTACCAAATTTTTCTATCAGCAGCGAGGTATCTTGCCGCGGTTTCCTTTCCTCTGCTCCCTTCGAGCGAAGCGCGTGTCCTAAGATCATGGCTCTGGTGTTTGGATCGTAGAACAAGGCATGATGAAGAAGTGAGGCGTAGATCCTGCCTTTGACGCAGCCTTCAGGTCCGTCCTCAGTCTGGAAGAGAGGCCTGCAACCATCCTCCCAGCTCGTTCTTCCCTTGTGGATCTCAAACGCTTCGATCTCCTCGCCATTTGGATCGACTGCTGTGACCCTCCTGACGACTTTGTCGTTGCTGAAGCGAGTCACGGCGTTGAGAAGACCAAGCCCGGCATCCTCTCCAGGCCTCTCTCCCTCGAGACCCATGGGATCATCGAGGGTTTTGCCGAGCATCTGTGCTCCGCCGCATATCCCAACTATGGTTGAGCCCCTCCCTGCGGCCTTTATCAGCTCCTCAGTCAAGTCAAGCTTGCGCATCCAAGCTAGATCAGAACGAACAGACTTTGAGCCCGGCAACACGATCACGTCCGGGGACCCCA
>JAGDXH010000018.1:3709-16660 GCA_023256295.1 Thermoproteati archaeon | reverse complement strand
CACGGCTTTGGACGAAGCGGACGGAAACGGACGGATCGAAGCGGAGAGGCTCGATGTCCGTCAAGATGGAGGCTCCCGGGTACTCTATGACGACTACATCAACTGGGCCTTTACCAAATCCCTTGACCTGCAGTGAGTCCTCAAGATTTAGTTCCAGTTCGGGCACATAGGGGATGACTCCAAGCACCGGGACTCCTGTAGCAGCCTCCAGTTTGCCAGGGGCTTCGCCCAACAGAGATGGATCTCCTCCCATCTTGTTTATTATGAAGCCCTTGACCAAGCGCCTCCACCTAGGTGGCAGCAGGCGATAAGTCCCATAAAGCGATGCAAAAACCCCTCCTCTCTCTATGTCACCTACCAACACGACCGGAGACTTCAGCAGCTCTGCGGTTCTCATGTTGGCTATGTCCCGGTCATAAAGGTTGATCTCGGCAGGCGAACCCATGCCCTCTGCTATCAACAGATCGTGATGGCCGAGTCTCTCGATGGCGTCGCGGGCCAGTTGCAGTCCGGTCTGCCTTGAGAAGGCAGGCGAAGAGCCGACCGCGAAGTCTCCTACCCACGCTCCGTTTATGATCACGGAAGCCATCATCCCGGCTCTGGGTTTGATCAGTATTGGGTTCATGTCGGTTGAAGGCTCCTCTCCGGCCAGCATAGCTTGGAAAGCTTGCGCGACGGCCATTTCGCCCCCGACGTCTTTTGGGCCTCCCCTTCTGGCCACGTAAGAGTTGAGGGATATGTTCTCTGTCTTGAACGGAGCTACGGAAAAGCCGCGACGTGAAAGGGCATGGCACAGGGCAGCCACCACCGTGGTTTTGCCAGACCCAGAAGATGTACCCTGTATCATCAAGGCGCGCATGGATCTTTATTTGGTTCGTAGCCTGTCTGGAAAAGCTTATCGTCGATCACCTCCTGCTCTCATGGGTTGCAATGAGGTGACGGTTAGGTTGATCTTGGGTGACATAGCCGATGCAGATGCAGATGTCATAATAAACGCAGCCAACCCGTACTTGGAGCACGGCGGAGGGGTTGCGCTTAGGCTGGTCCAGGCAGGAGGTCCCGAGATTCAGCAAGAAAGCAGGAAATACGTCAAGGAGCACGGCATCTTGAGTCCTGGCAAGGACGTCGCCGTCACGACGGCAGGAAGGCTAAAGGCCAGGTTCGTGGTCCACACGGTAGGACCAATCTATGACGGAGACCCAGACGCCGAGGACCAGCTTGCGCGCTCCGTGCTGGTAGCATTGAAAAGGGCAGACAGCCTGGGCGCCAAAGTGGTTGCTTCTCCGGCCATCTCTTCTGGGGCATATGGTTACCCGATTGATGTTTGCGCTCAAGCCTTCAGGGTAGCCCTATCTCGTCTCTGTGCGAAGAGTGTGCAGCGGTTGGACATCTACTTGGTGTCTCGCGAAGCAGTCGATTCGTTCTCATCAGTGTTTGGCAACAACACCCTGATGCGAGTGCTAAGAGAGCTGACACCTCTGCCGCGGCAGAACGAGAAAAAGCGGATCGGCAAGCATGGTTTGACCTTCCTTGCTCTAGGTACCTCCGATGTGGTGAGAGCCTTTGACCTCTCAAGAGGTCCACTCTAGGAGATTTGCGACGTTGACCGACAAACTGCTGCATAGATTTCAGCTAAAGAGGCTGTAGGAGCGGGCTCGGCGGGATTTGAACCCACGGCCAACGGATCTCTCCAATGTGCTAAGAGTCCGTCGCTCTACCGTGCTGAGCTACGAGCCCGACTACGTTCGGCGGGAACTTATTTAAGTGTATCCAGGTCATCTATGAAGTCACGAACACATTGCTGAGCAACCTTGCCCCCACGGCCCTACTTACGGGCAAACACTTGACCTTTAGGGCATGATATACGTCTATCCCCGGATGTTCCTCCGTGAGAGTCTCAAAGTTCGCCATGCCCTTGGCCAGTACCAGTTTTGTCCCCTCTGGCAGGTCTTCGGGCAATGCACCTATTGCACGCGGAGTAAACCCGAGAAGCCTCACGTTTTCATGCCACCTCATGCCCTCCAGATCTTGGAGAGTCACGTCGTTGAGTAGTGGGATCGTCTTGACCAGCACAGTTACCTTGGTGTACTTGGCCAAAAAGTTCACAAGAATGGCGTCGAAGACGTGCTCTCCTGCGTTGTCCATTATGTAGGTCACGCTTCTCCCAGATTTCACGGCCTGCCAGAACCGGTCCGTCTGGTCTATCTCAAATGGGGAAGGTTTGATCAAGTCGTTGGCGTCAAAACTGTACCCCCTGACGTCAAACTCCATGCCGTTGGCAGCCGTTGCCATGAGAGCCAACCTCTTGAACTCTTGGTCGGGCGCCGACCTAGCTTGGGGTATCTTGGCTGAAATCTCTTTGGCTGTCAAGGTAGCGTTGAGCTTCAGCTGACGATAGGGATCGCTGTTTCCGGTCAAGCGCTTTATCATCTCCATGTCCTTCACCTCTAGGACTGCTGGGACTGCGGTGGGCTTGAAGCCGGCTCTCAAATTGCTTAAGGCTTTCATGGTCGCGGCCATCTTAGTCTCATCATCGGTGCCTGAAAGTTCTAGTGCGCTAACTGCTCTGTTCAGGAGGCAGGGCGCACACTCGGGACTAACCCTCAACGCGATCACCTCTTTCGGCCGACACCATGAAGTAGGCCCCGCTTGACTTTTGCTGTCTGTCAAGCACACTTCCATCTTTGTTGACTCTTGGGCGTCCTGTATCTGGATCTCTCCTCATGGTTATCCCGACCTCTTTGAGGAACGCGTTGACGCCATCGAGTACCTTGGATGGATGTCTAGCTCTTCCCCACTTGCCGCTTTCCCCGTCGAATTTTATCAAGGAATCCGAGATGTAGGTGAGTAGAAGTAGGTCATGGTCAACCACGAACGCGGTAGCCTTTCTGGCGGCCACCAACCTCCTAACCGCCTTACCTACCCTAAGCCTTTCTTCAACGTCGAGGAAAGCGCTTGGCTCGTCCAAAAGAAATACCTCCGCGTCCCTTCCCAGGCAAAGCGCCACGGCAACTTTCTGAAGCTCTCCGCCGCTGAGCGAGGACAGTTCGCGGTTGAGAAGCCTCTCGATTCCAAGGGCTTGGTAAACGTCTTCTTCGTATACTTCAGAGGAGCTTTTCGTCTGTTCGACTTCACGCATGACATCTCTTACAGTACCGGGAATCGGGTGCAGCATCTGTGGTTTGTAGGATACCCTCATGCCGATGGGGGTCTCTCCTGCGTCCGGCTTCACAATGCCCGCAAGCATTCTGACAAAAGTGGTTTTTCCAGTGCCGTTTCTTCCTAGCAGCGCAACCACGCTGGACTGTCTGGCCGTTCCCTCTTCGACCTCGAGCCGGAAACTACCCAAAACTTTGCTCATGCCCCCCCAGCTCAGCGAGGGGGGCCCCGTCTCTGGTTTTTCCAACGTCACGTCGAAGAAGTCAATGCTTCCCTCCCTCAGCTTCATGTTCTCTTCTGGAAGGTAACCTCTCAGGAAGTTGTTTATGCCATTGCGAGTTCCATAAGCTTTGCTTGCAAGTCCAAATGTCCCTGGAACTCCATATACTACCGACACGTAGTCTGACAGGTAGTCCAGCACGATCAGGTCATGCTCGACCACAGCAACAGTTTTTCCGATTGACGCGGTCTCCCTGATGGCTTTTGCAGCCTGCATCCTCTGATAGACGTCAAGATAGCTCGAAGGCTCGTCTATGATGTAGACATCTGCATCCTTTGACAGGGTGTGCGCCAGCAGGACGAGCTGCAGTTCACCTCCGCTCAGTTGCTCCAAGCTTCTGTCTGCGAGGTAGCCCAAGCCGAGCTTCTCGATCAGGCCATGCGCCTTTTCCTTGTCGATCTCTTTTTCCTCAAGCAGCGATTTCAAGCTTGTCCCCGAAACGGTGCTTTCTTCAACCAGTTGTGGTTTGGTGGACACCCTGATTGAGCCAGAGCCCAGCCCCTCGAAGTACGCCCTTAGCTCTGAACCTTTGAAGAAGGAATAGATGTCCCTTTTCTCTCCACCGAAGTTAGGGGTCAGCCTTCCAGACAGGATGTTGAGCGATGTGCTCTTTCCAGCTCCGTTTCTTCCAACTATGCCGGTTACGTATCCAAGCTTGATCTCAGGTAGGCCATAGAGCGCAAACGCGTTCTGACCGTAACGGTGGATCAGCATCTTGTCCAACGCGTCAGCCATGTTCACGATGCTTATGGCATCGAAGGGGCACTTGTGCACGCATATGCCACAGCCTATGCAGTTCTTCTCCTCTATCTTTGCTTTTTCGTCAGGACCTATCCAGACGGTCTTTCTGCCAATTCTATTCACTGGGCAGAAAGTAACGCACGGTATGCCGCATACCTTGGAGTTGCACAGCGAGGTATCGACCGTCGCTAACCTCATGCTCTTTCCCTTCTTCGGTAAGCGTCTTCCTCCTCTTCCTCCTCTTCCTCCTCTTCCTCTTCCGCCTCCTGATCCAGCTCGCCCGAGCTGAATGACTCGAGCACGTATTCCCTTTCTTCCTCGCTTTCCTTAGGCGGTTCGCCGGTGAACTCCTTTATCTTCTTCTTCCTCTCTACCTTGGTCTTCTCGACGTAAGTCTCATCTGCGGCTAGCTCCTTGTAGCCGCACTTCTTGCAGACAAGATAGACGTGTCCCTTCTCCTTTACCGGGATGAGTACAGAGCCACACTTTGGGCAAAACTTCATCCTAGGTCACACCTCTGGCCGAACGATTCTAAAGACAAAAGGGGCAAAACTACCATCAAAAACAAAAGGCGCGCCTTTCTATTAAGCCTTTTGCGCGGTTCTACAGCAGAGACAAGCGCGCGAGATCTAGCCATCTGCTGTCTCAAACGCAGCAATTCTCTATGAATGGAAAAATTTATTAGGGTCTGCCTTTAGTTAGCTTGCCTATTGGGCATTATGGGTCTTCGACTTGACAAGATTGGATGTATCTAAGCATGTATTGGTTTCCACACATGTCCTCCTGCAAAAGGAGGAAGCGGAACGGGTCCTAAAGGAGTTGGGGGTCACGCTCGATGACCTACCCAAGATAAGCGCTAGGGATCCCATGGCGAAGTACGTGAAGGCAAAAAAAGGGGACGTGATAAAACTGATAAGGAAAAGCCCCACAGCTGGCCAGTCTTTGGCTTATAGGGTTGTGGTGTAACCGTTGGAAGCCAGCCAAAATTTGGGTTGGGCTGCCGTTCAGTCTTTCATAAAGGAGAAAGGCCTGGTCCGCCAGCACCTGGACTCTTACGAGTCATTTGTACAAAGCCTGATGCAGCAGGTCATAGATTACTACAAGGATGGAGTTGACGTTCCCGGAAAGAACCTGAAGATCTGCTTTGGCAAGGTCTTCGTCGACAAGGATCCGCATCTCATAGAGGCTGACCGGACGATAATACCTCAACTGGATCCAGTGCAGTCCAGAATCAGAAACATGGATTACTCCCTTCCCTTGATGTTGGAAGTGGAAATCCGCGACGTCTCGAGAAGGACAAGCGAGGAAAGGAAACCGGTTCCAGACAAGTTTGCCGCTGCCATGGGCCCGTCTGCCTCCCCTGGCACCAAGACATGCCAGTCCGAGGGCATCCCCATAACGAAGGACACGGTCTACATAGGCAGGCTTCCAGTGATGCTCAGGTCTAGCCTTTGTTCACTGACTGGGAAAAGTCTCGAGGAGCTGATCTCCATGGGAGAGGACCCCGAGGATCCGGGAGGATACTTCATCATCGCTGGGTCAGAAAGGGTCATAGTCTCACAGGAGGATCTTGTCTCAAACAAGATTTTGGTTGACTTGGCCCCGAGCACAGTTCCCGCGCAGTACATAGCCAAGGTCTTCTCCTACTACAACGGGGTTCGCAGTCCTGTCTCTTTGTTGTTATCGAAGGATGGCAAGCTGAGCGTGGAGTCGACCGCTTTTCCCGTCAGGATACCTTTCGCGGTCCTGATGAAGGCCTTGGGCGTTGAGAAGGACCAACAGATAGTCCAGATGGTGAGCGGCCAAGAGGACATACAGACCGCTCTCCTTGTGCCGCTTCAAGACGCCATGCAGATCACCTCCAGGGAGGCTGCTCTCGATTACATAGGGGGTAGGTTGGCCGTCGGTCAGCCCAAGGACATCAGGATAAGGAGGGCTGAAGAGCAAGTGGACACGAGGTTCTTGCCACATCTCGGGACTTCTCAGGACGACAGGTTGAGGAAGGCCGTGCACTTGGCCATCATGGCGGAGAAGCTGATTCAGTTTTCAAAAGGCATGAGGAAGGCAGACGACAAGGATCACTATGCTAACAAGAGATTGAGGCTGGCTGGAGATCTTTTGTCTCAACTCTTTGCAGTAGCCTTCGCTGCCTTCGTCAAGGACTTCCAGTATCAAGTCTCCAGGTCGTTCAGCAGGATGAAGAAGTACCCCAACTTGAACAGCTTGGTCAGAGCCGACCTGATAACTCAGCGCTTCCAGCACGCCATAGCTACTGGGAACTGGGTTGGGAACAAGACTGGAGTTAGCCAACTTCTGGATCGCACGAACTACCTCTCAACGCTCTCCCATTTGAGAAGGGTGATATCTCCTCTGTCTCGGAGTCAGTCTCACTTTGAGGCCAGGGATCTTCACGGCACGCAGTGGGGCAGGATGTGCCCCAACGAGTCTCCAGAAGGGCCAAACTGCGGCCTCGTCAAGAACTTGGCCATATCCGCGATCACATCGGTTGACCGGGACCCTCTGCCTGTCCTGAAGGCACTCGCAGAGGAAAAGGTAGATTTCTTGGATTACAGGGATCCATCTGTACTGAAAAATGGCCTTGCACAGAAGGCTGGCGCCAAGGTCTTTGTCAACGGGATACTGGTTGGCTACCATTCGGATCCAGAAGCTCTTGCGCTGGCCATTAGAGAGAGGAAGAGAAGAGGGTCGCTGCCCTATGACATCAGCGCCTCTTACGTGAAAGGCGAGGGATTCTCTGAGGTGTACATTTTCACTGATGGGGGCAGGATAATCAGGCCTCTCTTCGTGCTGGGACCCGACGGGCGTCCTCGCCTGACTAGCCAGGAAGCGGCAGAGCTTCAGGACGGCAGGATGCCCTGGTCTGAGCTAGTGAGAAGAGGCATCGTGGAGTACGTGAGCGCAGAGGAGGAAGAGAACGCAATGGTAGCGCTCTCCCTTGCTCAGGCGGCCGCCAGCCCGGGCAAGTACACCCACAGCGAGCTTGATCCCGTTGCACTTCTTGGCATAGTGGCGAGCTTGATCCCATACTCAAACCACAACCAGAGCCCAAGGAACTCGTACCAGACTGCGATGGCCAAGCAGGCGATAGGTGTGCCAACCATGAATTTTCAGAAGAGACTGGATACCCGTTCTCACGTCCTGCACTACCCACAGCTTCCACTTGTGACCACAAAGACTGAGGGTGTGGTTGGGTTGGATCGGAGGCCCACGGGCCAGAACTTCGTTGTGGCGCTCCTCTCCTACGAGGGATACAACATCGAAGATGCGGTCATCCTGAACAAGGCATCTGTTGAAAGGGGGTTGGGCCGTTCTTCCACGTTCAGGCTTTACGAAACCGAGGAAAGGAAGTATCCCGGAGGGCAAGAAGATGAGATAAGGATACCTGAAGAGACGGTCAGGGGTTATCATGGGGCTTCCCAGTACCTTAAGCTGGATCCTGCTGACGGCATAGTCTTTCCCGACATGGACGTGGAGGGGGGAGACGTCATAATAGGCAAGACGAGCCCATCGCGCTTCGTAGAAGAGTTCCGTGAGCTGACGGGAGGCGAGGTCGTGAAAAACGACTCATCCGTCTTGCTCAAGCATGGAGAGTCAGGGATCGTGGACCGCGTATACGTCACTCTTAACCTGGACGGAAGACAGTTGGTCAGGGTCGTGGTCAGAGACTACAGGGTACCAGAGTTGGGTGACAAGTTCGCCTCCAGGCATGGGCAGAAAGGGGTTGTCGGCCTTCTAGTCCCACAGGAGGACATGCCATACACGAGTTCTGGCATCGTTCCTGATCTCATAATGAATCCACATGCCATACCCTCCAGGATGACCGTCGGGCACCTCATGGAAATGCTGGGAGGTAAGGTCGCGGCCATGAGAGGAAAAAGGACCGACGGAACACCCTTCGAGGGAGAAGGGCTTAGGGATCTCGAGGACCAATTGAAGAGACTTGGTTTCCTCCCGTCTGGGGAAGAGGTCATGTACGATGGGCGTACTGGCAAGACTTTGAAGGCAAAGGTGTTCATAGGATTGGCTTACTATCAGAGGTTGCACCACATGGTTGCGGACAAGATGCACGCGCGTGCTAGAGGTATGGTTCAGATACTGACTCGCCAGCCAACTGAGGGACGTGCCCGCGAGGGAGGCCTTAGATTTGGTGAAATGGAGCGCGACGTGCTTGTGGCGCACGGGGCTTCGTCCCTTCTGCTGGACAGGTTACTTGAATCCTCGGATAAGACAGACGTCATAATTTGTCAAAACGACGGGGCCATGGCGTACTTCGACTACAAGAAGAACAAGGTGGTGTGCCCCATATGCGGCGACAAGGTCAAGCCCGTGTTGGTCAGCATGCCGTATGCCTTCAAGCTATTGACTCAAGAGATGATTTCAATGGGCATCGACGTCAAGATCAAACCAGGTGAGCCCGTATGAGCGTGGCTGACAGAAAGGTCGTCAGAGGCATAGGTTTCGGCTTGCTGTCTCCCGAGAAGATCCTCAGGCAGTCGGTGGTTGAGATAAACAGCCCAGAGACTTACGATCAAGATGGTCTGCCCGTACCGGGTGGACTAATGGACAGAAGGTTGGGAACCGTCGAACCCAGTCAAAGATGCGAGACTTGCGGAGCTAGGGCCGGGAAATGCCCTGGCCACTTTGGGCACATAAAGCTGGAAAGACCAGTGGTGCATCCCGGTCTGGCAAAGAAGGTCTATGAGACTCTCTCTTCGGTGTGCAAGGAGTGCGGTAGGATCAAGTTGCCGGAACAGGAGATTGAAGAGTACACGAGGCAGATGAGAGAGCTTGAGGGCCGTAACCCCAACCTGGCCAAAGCTCTCAGCAAGGCCATAGTCAAGAAGGCGTCGCAGGTGACGAAGTGTCCGCACTGTGGGACGATAAATAATCCCATCGAGTTTGAAAGGCCTACCACTTACTTTGAGTCCTCCGGGGGCAAGGGGGAGGGCTCTGCCTTGCTCAGGATCCCTCCCACGGAGATCAGGATCCGGTTGGAAAAGATCAAGGATGAAGAGGCAAGGCTGCTGGGATGGGACCCTGAGACCGCAAGACCAGAGTGGGCAATACTCACCTATCTTCCGGTCCCTCCGATATCCATGAGGCCAGCCATCACCCTAGAAACGGGGCTGCGGTCTGAGGACGATCTGACTCACAAGCTCGTTGACATACTGAGGGCCAACGAAAAGCTGCACGAACACATATCGAGCGGGGCCCCGCAGTCCGTCATAGATGACGTTTGGGAGCTCTTGCAATATCACGTCACCACTTACTTTGACAACGAGACCCAGGGTGCGCCGTCCTCTAGACACAGGAGCGGCAGACCGCTTAGGACGCTTGCGCAACGCCTGAAGGGAAAGGAAGGGCGTTTCAGGGGTAATTTGCTGGGAAAGAGGGTGGATTTTTCGGCTCGTTCAGTGATCTCACCAGATCCTTGGATAGGCATAAATGAGGTTGGCGTTCCCCAGGAGATCGCCAAGGTCCTGACCGTCCCTGAGCCCGTCACGAACCTGAACTTGCAGGAGATGAAGGAGCTCGTGCGGAGAGGGCCTAAGAACTACCCTGGTGCCAATTACATAGTGAGGCCCAATGGCATGATGGTCGACCTGAGGTACGCCAAAGATACCAACGAGATAGCTGAGGAGATCGGGGTCGGCTTCGTGGTAGAAAGACATCTGCGGGATGGCGATGTGGTGCTGTTCAACAGGCAGCCTTCTCTTCACAGGCCCTCCATAATGGGGCACGTGGTTCGCGTCTTGCCTTACAGGACATTCAGGCTCAATCCCGCTGTCTGCCCTCCATACAATGCAGACTTTGATGGCGACGAGATGAACCTCCATGTCCCTCAAGGAAAGGAGGCCGAAGCGGAGGCCAAGGAGATGCTGCTGGTTCAGAATCACCTCTTATCTCCTAGGTTTGGGGGTCCGGTCATGGGCGCCTTGCAGGATTTCATATCCGGGGGCTTCATGCTCACGAGGAAGAGCGTGTTGCTGGAGCGCGAGGAGGCCATGGACCTGCTGTATGCTGGCGGTTACACGGGGCCGCTGCCCCCTCCAGCCATAACAAGTCCAAAGGAGCTTTGGACTGGGAAGCAGTTGATCAGCCTGTTCATACCTGGAGGGATAAACTTCCAAGGCAGGGCAAACTCTTGCACTGGGTGCGGAGGCTGCACCCTTGATGAGTGCCCGTCCGACGGGTTCGTGGTGGTCAAAGATGGAGAGCTTCTCATGGGAGTACTTGACAAGAAGACCATAGGAGCAAGCGTGCCAAACTCGCTCTTGCACTTCATAATAAAGGAAGCTGGTGCGGACGCTGGAAGAGATTTCATGGACAAAGCCTTCAAGGTGATGCTGAGGTTCAGCGAGGAAAACGGCTTCACAGTCGGCTTGAGGGACTTGGAGATACCACCATCTGTGAGGGAAGAGATAAAGAAGAGGATAGGGTCTGCCTTGGCTGAAATCGATCAGGCGATAGCTGCGTACAAGCGCGGGGAGATCATGGCTGAGCCGGGCAAGACTCCAGAGGAGGAAATAGAAGACACCATAATGAGCAAGCTCACCAAGTTGAGGGATGACGTCGGAGAGCTTGCGGCCGAGAACATGGATCACGAGAGTCACTCCTACGTTATGGCCCTCACGGGGGCGAGGGGATCTGTGCTGAACTTGACGCAGATATCGGCCATAGTCGGTCAGCAATCCTCGAGAGGAGGAAGGATAGTCAGGGGTTACTCAGACCGCACTCTTCCGGTGTTCGATCACGGTGACATATCGGCGAAGGGAAGAGGGTTCGTGGAAAGCAGCTTCTACGAGGGGCTTGACCCAATTGAGTTCTTCTTCCACGCGGTGACAGGGCGGGAGGGGCTTGTTGACACCGCGGTCAGGACTTCTCAGAGCGGGTACATGCAGAGAAGGCTCATACATGCTTTGGAAGACTTGCACGTGGAGTATGACGGGAGCGTTCGCGGAGCAAACGGCGAGCTCATCGAACTTCGTTACGGGGAGGACGGGGTAGACCCTGCAAAGAGCAATCATGGAGTCGCTCTTGACATCGACAGGATAATAGATATGGTGATGAAGGAGGAGGATCGAGATGCCATCACGTGCTTCAAAAGGACAAGATGCTCGGACCGATGGGCAGGAAAGCGTGGAGTCGTTTCTGACCAAGCTTAGGCAGGCTGGTTTACCAGAGCTCATAATCCAAAACTTTGAGCAGAAGGCACGCGAGGCTCATCTTTCTGGTGCAAAGCTAGTCAAGGCGGCCGAACTTTTGGTGCAGGAATACCAGAGGGTGCAGGTGGAGCCCGGCGAAGCCGTAGGGGTAGTTGCTGCCCAGTCCATAGGAGAGCCCGGTACTCAGATGACGCTCCGCACGTTTCACTACGCTGGGGTCAGGGAACTGGACGTTACCCTTGGTCTGCCCAGACTCATAGAGATTGTCGACGCGAGCAAGGCTCCCAGGACGCCAATGATGAGAGTTTACCTGGAGGAACCGTACTCCACTGAAAGAGGCAAGGCGATGTCTATCGCTGCTGCAATCGAGGAGACGAAGCTCTCAGACCTCGTTGAGAGCGTAGAACTTGATGGGACCACCCTTTCTGTGGTGCTTTACCTTGACAACGAGATGCTTCAAGATCGGAACGTTTCCCTGGAGGAGCTCCTTGCAGTCGTCAAGAGGCTGAAGGGTGTACACGTTAAGGCTGACTCCGAGGCCAACTCGCTCACGGTTGGGGCTCCCGTTGAGGACTACAACGGGCTGGTAGCTTTCAGAGACAAGTTGATGGATATCCATGTCAAAGGGATCCCAGGCATAGAAAGGGTGTTTATATCCAGAACCCGCAATTCAGACGGGAGTTACTCCTACTTACTCATAACCAAAGGATCTGATTTGGCCAAGGTCATGGAGGTGGAAGGCGTCGACCCCACCAGGACGGTGACCAACGACATCAACCAGATATATGAGGTGCTTGGGATCGAGGCTGCCCGGAACGCCATAATCTCTGAGGTGAACTCGACTTTGGCTGAGGCAGGCTTAGAGGTCGACGCCAGGCACGTGGAACTTTTGGCTGACGCCATGACTTACTCTGGTATGGTGAAGCAGATTGGTCGGCACGGTGTCGTGGGGGAGAAGGTCAGCCCTCTTGCTAGGGCGGCCTTTGAGATGACAGTTCGCCATCTGCTCAATGCTGCCATTGGGGGAGAAGAGGACGAGATCAAAGGGGTCTCTGAAAGCATCATAGTTGGACAACCAGTCCCAATGGGCACGGGAATGGTCGATCTGCGCATGCGCCTCCCATCCAAGTTGGCAAACTCCAAGCAAGGAAAGGCCGAGGAGCCAGCCAGCAACACTTAAAAGTTCGGGTCACGTGGGCATTGATGACGATGGAGCTTGAGCTGGGCGGGGAGTCTGTCCCTGCCAAGAAGAGCCTTTCCTCAGCGAAGGGTTGAAAATGGAAAACGACAAGAAGGAAATAAAGATCACGCCACAGGAGCTTCGGGCTATGTCCATATTCTACTCTGCCACGGGCAGACCCGCGAGGGATTGCGTGATCGATCAGGAGAACAACAGGATCATCTTCTTGGTGAACCCAGAGGACGTGGCGCTGGCCATTGGAAAGGCTGGTGCCAACGTGAAGAGGGCTGCCAGCATGCTTGGAAAGAGCGTTGAGGTTGTTGAATACTCTCCGTTTTTCGAAGGACTAACGAAGAACGTGCTGGCTCCCGTTCGGGTCGTTTCGGTCCGTCAAGAAGGAGACA
>JAGDXH010000018.1:0-3699 GCA_023256295.1 Thermoproteati archaeon | reverse complement strand
AGGATCGCGGCTTGGCCATAGGGAGCGGAGGTAGGACGGCAAACAAGCTCAAGTTGATCCTGAACAGGTACTTTGGCGTGAAGGACGTCAGCATAAAGCGAAAGATAAGGTTGGCGTTTGAAAGTTCCACCCCGTTGTTAGACTAGGCGCCGGCGGTGGGATTTGAACCCACGAGGCCCTTTCGGGCCAGTGGCTGGTTGGGCATAGCTCTCCAGGCCACCTCCATCGGCCACTAGGAGACGCCGGCATGTCGTTCAGGAACAGCCTTTTAACATTTTGGGTAGGCTTCGCTGACCTGCTCACTCAGAAGACTCATGCCCAGCGTTTTTGGGAAGCTTGCGTCGCATCTCACTTGGGACTTGAATTCCCATGAGGGAGAGGCCTGACTCCAGCGAGATCTCAACGAGCTTGCACAGGGCCAGCCGAGCACCCCGAAGTTCTGCATCTGGCGCTCCGATGATGGGGACCGAGGCGTAGTAGGAGTTGAATCTGTCGGCGATGGTCATCAGATGCGATGCCAAGGATTCCACGTGGAGTGAATCTGCAGCATAGGAGGCCACGTCAGGAAGGCGTGAGCAGAGGAGCACGAGCTCTTCCTCAAGGGGATGCAGGAGTTGGTTTGTCCTTGGGTCGCTCGGGATGCATATCCCCCTTTCTTCTGCTGTCCTTAAGACGCTTTTTGCCCTTACGGCAGCGTACTGCATGAAGGGTGCCGAGTTTTGATCAAAGTCCAGCGCTCTGGTCACGTTGAACTCCACTGCCTTTTGAGCGCTGACCGAAAGCAGAGAGTACTTCACGGCGCCTATGCCTATGGAACGTGCAGATTTCTCAAGCGACTCGCGGTCTATTTCTGGGTTTCTCTTCCTGATCTCTTGAGAGGCCATGGTCACAGCTGTCTGTATCAGCTCGTCTAGGGTCACGTAGGACCCATAGCGTCCTGCCATCTTTCTTCCAGGCAGCCTCACCTCTTCATATGCCACGTGGTGAAGGTGAGATGCCTTTGGATGCCCAATTGCGAACAGAGCCAGCTTCACCTGAAGCTGAGCGAGCGTTTGCTCGGCGCCGACGACGTTGTAAACCTCGTCGGCGAGCTGAAGCTTTTTCATCGAGTAGATTATGTCGCGTGTTTCGTAAAGCGATGTGCCGTCGCTTCTTATCAGGACCATGGGAGGTATCTCCTTCAAGCCCAAGTTTCCCAGCTCCGCGGTCACATTCGGCAGCTTTGCCACTGCATCGCAGTTCAGGGCAAGTGTCCCCTTGTAGGTCACGGCAAAAGGCGAGGCGGAGGCTGCAGCGAGCAGGGCCTTGAGTTCTTCTGGATTTGCCATGGCGCTTTCAAAGTCCCAGCTGTCGAAGCTGACCCCAGCCTCATCGAGAGTTTGGCGGAACCCCTCTAGCGCGAGTTTAACAACTGCCTCGACCCTCTTCTTGAAGCGGTCATCTCCGCCCTCCATGCCTCTGAGGGTCTGGCCTAGTTCCTTTTCCCATGCATCTTTGTCCAAGCCCCTCAGCGCTGAGGAGAGCAAGTCGAATTCCCTTTGGTGCTTCTCCCGGAGAGCTTGGGCGTATCCCATCAGGTTATCCCTCCTTGACACGAGCTCAGAGTATTTTTCGGGTTCCTCATTTATCATGTGATCCAGCTGGGCTAGTTCGTACATTATGTTCGATACGGCGTAGACGAAGCCGACCCAGTGATCTGGTTTCTCACCGGGTGGCATGGGAGGAGCTCTCTCAAACCCGAGTGCAGCGATCATGACCTGAAGTCCCATGTCATCCACGTAGAAATGAGTCTCGACTTTGTTGCCTCTAGCGGCCTTGAGCCGTGCTATGCTGTCCCCCAAGAAGGCGTTTCTGGCGTGCCCGACGTGCATCGGGTGCAGCGGATTGGCAGAGGTGTGCTCGACTATGACTCTTCCTCTCTCTTGGGGCAAGCATGCATACCTCCCCCCTCTCTCCAGAGCTCTCCTGTAAGACATGAGTGCCAGCTCGGGCGTCTTGGCAGTGAAGTTGAGATAATGCCCGGCGATCCTAACCCCAGCTATCAAGCTTTCTTGGGGAACAACTGGCAGGGAGCTCGGGAGCGTGACGGAGAAAAGAGGTAGAGCTAGATGACCATACGTTGCCGAAGGAGGGATCTCCAGCAAGCTTGTGAAACTTCCCAAACCTGCTGAGCGAAGGTAATCTTCAACGTCTGCTCTGAAGGTAGCAAAAGGAGACTGCTCGTCCATGACCGAGGTCACGGGCACGCTTTAATCCTTATCGGGGGCTTGGGGGACGGAAGTTTCCTTCCGTGAGGGAGATGATCGATAACCCCTCAGTGAAGTGCGATAAGCTTGTGAGCTATACAGGTTATGGATATGTTGTACAATGGGCTTTGCCCGGGTAACGTAGGCGGACCCCTAGACAGCAGGGCCAAGACAGTCGTAGCCGCTGTAGGCCCCGAGTGAAGCGGGAAGCCCCGCGCGCATGGGTGGGGCATTTCACTCATTGTTGGTAGGTCGCGCCTACCTAGCGGCCATGGCTATTTGCTCTTCTCCTCTCTTCGCGTTTATGGCAAAGCTCTTTGGATCGTTTGCAGCGGCGGCAAGTATCTCGTCGGCCAAGCACTCATCTATTGGTTTCGGGCTTCCCTTCGCCGCTTGTCTGGCTCCCTCCGTTAAGTTCCGAAGTGCCAGATCGAGTTGGCGCATGGGTGAAACGTCGACGGCAACTCTGTATCTTATGCCTCCGTGTATGATTCTCGTTGTTCCCTCGAGTATGGCGGAGTTCTCGATGGCTCTTACGAGGACCTCCACTGGATTCTTGCCGCTTTTGGCCTCAATTATGCTGAACGCTTGATAAACTATTGACATGGCTATTTCCTTCCGCCCCCCCATCCTTCCGTGCCTCATCATGTCGTTGACCAGTCTTTCAACCACGTTCACGTTTTCCTTGCCGAACTTTGAGGAGGAGTGCCTGCCATAGCTGTGGGGTATATATGTGGGGCTGAGGTTCAAATATCTGGCCAGACCTTTGTTCTTGACGTCGATGCCTATGGTTGTCCAGCGACCGAATATGTTTGGGACTCTTATCTCTGGAGTGGGGTTTGCCTGTTCGCTCTTCGTCTGAGATTCGGACACTTGGATCACCTCACGGGTTTCTTCTTCTTTCCTATGAGAAGCTGCCAAAGGTCAACGCCGTTTACCTTCGACACGCGCCATCTCACGCCCGGAAGGTCACCCATGGATCTTCCCCCAGAACCTCCTATTCCCTCTACCACGACCTCATCGTGCTCGTCAATGACGTTCAGGCTTCCGTCCCAAGGAGTGAAGGCCGTTATCTGCTTGCCGTTCTTGATCAGCTGTACCCTAACGCACTTTCTGACAGCCGAGTTTGGTTGCCTCGATTCAACACCAACTTTCTCAAGCACTATACCCCTGGCCTGTGGAGAACCCCCAAGTGGGTCAGTCTTTTCTCTAAGACCTGTGAGTCTCCTTTGGATCCTCTCTTTACTCCACATGAAGTGCCGTCTGTTTCTTACAAGCTTGCGAGCCGCAAAGAGGCCGTTGGGTGAGTTCGCCATCTGACGTGATTTTCATGTCGGTCCCTTTAACTCTTTCGCTCCAAGGCGGTCGGGTTCCATCTCTTCCATCACGCTGGGTCTCATGTTTGCGACTGGAAACCAACACTGGCTCTATCCAAGCGCGGCGCCGGGGACGG
>JAGDXH010000063.1:2536-6334 GCA_023256295.1 Thermoproteati archaeon | reverse complement strand
GGTGACGTTGTGAGGACTTTGGTCGACGTGGCGGTCTCTGGGGAGTATGATCTCCTCGTCGTGGCTTCTCGTTCCATGAGGAGCCTCGAGAGGCTGGCAGCTGGACAGGTGACGGCACGGCTTGTAGACTTCTCACCGATACCCATATTAGTCTACAAATCTACAAGCTGAGATGTCCTTGGCGGAGTCTCCTGAGGAAAAGTTGGCTAAGGCGCGCGTTGCCGCCGAAGAGAAGCTGAAACGGATAGCCTCCGACATGAAGAAGGAGGCTCGGTCCATCGCTCGCATGTCGTTTCTTATCGGTGTCATGGCGACCGTTGTTTGCTTGGCTCCTCTCTTGCCCTCGGCCTCCTCGCAGGCTGTGGCTCTTCAGGTCGGTTCTGGATCTGACAAGGGGCTGATGGCCATAGGCATGGGCTTGGCTGTCGGTCTGGCCGCTCTTGGGGCGGGAATAGCCATAGCGAGCGCCGGGTCTTCTACCATAAGCGCCAGCGTGGAAAAACCGGAGAGCTTCACAAGGGGCTTCATAATAGTCACGCTCGGAGAGGCCTTGGCCATATACGGACTCATTGTGTCCATACTGATCTGGATATCTCTGCGATGCGTCATCCTTTTAACGTACGAACTCGGTGATTAAGCTTGGAAACAGGAACCCTTGTCCGCTACGCCATGATGATAGGTATCCCTGTGCTCTTCATAGCTCTCTTCGCGTTCAACCTGACGAGCCTGCTACTTCCAGTCATGATAGTCTACTTCGTGGGCTTTTTCGGCTATTCCATTTACGTGGCTGCGAAGGGACAACCTCTTCTTGCCGAGAACACGAAGCTCGCTGCGTCCAGCAAGAAGAGAGGGCCGGTGATATTCAAGGCTATGGCAGACGACGTCAAGAAAGCCATGGGTGGAAAGGTTGACAACGAACAGGAAGCCATGATGAAGCGGTCGCTTTACATGATGCTCCTCACTCTTGCCGTTTTCCTTGGAGGGATGTACGGAACCGACGTCGCCTCCACATCGTTGGGGTTCGCGAAGTCCCCACTCTATCATAGCTGGTATTCTTATGCCGTGGGAGTGGCCGGAAGCGTGTTGGTGTCCTTCTACTTCCAAAGAAAGTACAAGTTGCTCAGCCAAACCGTGCCTGCCTCTACGCCTTCCTCGTACGTTGTGACCCCTCAGGGCATAGTGTTTGATAACAACGGCATGACCATAATACTCAAGTTCCCAATCAAGAAGCTTGAAGAGGTTGGGGACAACTGCCTGAGAATTGAGGTTGAAAAAAGCAAATCAGCTGTCATACCTCATGCCGCGAAGCTCTACACGACCAGGAAGGATGAGCTGAAGAAGGCCCTTTCGCAGTATCTGGAGAAGGCGGAGGCACTTCCCAAAGAAGTTAAAAACGCTGAAAAAAATATTTAAATTTTCACTTAAAGATGCTTCTGCAACCTCCGTTCCGCATCTTCCCAGTTGACCACGTTCCACCAAGCGTCTAGATAGGCATTCCTGTTGTTCTTGTACTGGAGATAGTAGGCGTGCTCAAACTCGTCGACTATCAGGATCACCGGCAGCTCAGCTATGTGGTTCATGAAATGGTTTTCGAACGTCGTGAACTCCAGGTTCCCCGTCTCAGCGTCGTAGTAGAGCACAGTCCAACCGGTTCCAGGAAGCGATCTCATCGCTTCGGAGAAGAGTTGCTTGAATCTGTCGAAGCTGGTGTACTGCCTTTCTATCATGTCCCCCAACTTTCCTCCGGGCCTTCCGCCACCTTTTCCAGAGGGGGCCATGTTTTGCCAGTAAAGCGAGTGAAGCTTGTGCCCATTCACGTTGAAGATCAGGTTCCTTATGAGGCCCTGAATGTCATAACTAGCGACGTCGCCCTTTGCCACCTTTGATATACGGTCGAGCGTGGCGTTGGCGTTCGTCACATACCCCTTGTGGTGGCCGTTGTAGTGGACGTCTATGACCTGCGAACTTATGTGTGGTTCAAGGGCGTCTATCTTGTAAGGGAGTGCAGGCAGTTCGTATTTCCTGAACAGATCCGCAGATGACATGGCAAGATGAAGGCTTGGTCGAATTTACGCGTTTTGCTGCGGTATCAACCTCTTTTCAAGCAACATTTGGGCTGCTATGGCGGCCAGGGCCCCCTCCCCGGCGCTGATTATGGCCTGCTTGGAAAGGGAGTGCCTGCAGTCACCTGCGGCGAATATGCCCGGCACTGAGGATTGCATGTTCTCGTCGGTGATTATGTACCCGTGATCATCTTTCTTCACGTCAACGAAGTCGGTCTGAGGGACTTCCCCTACGTACACAAAAACAGCGGAGACGTCTATCTTCCTTTCTTCTCCGGTCTTCACGTTCTTGACCAGTATCCCGGTCACGTGCTTCTCTCCTTCTATGCGGGTCACAACCGAGTTCCAGACGAACTCCACGTTTGGAAGTCCAGTGAATCTCTGCTGCAGTATGGGCTCGGCCCTCAGTTGATCTCTGCGGTGAATCAGGTATATCTTGTTGACAAGCCTTGAGAGATATATGCCTTCGCTGAGAGCAGAGTCACCACCTCCGACCACCGCGACGTCCTTCTTCGCGAAAAATGGGCCGTCGCAGGTAGCGCATGTCGAAACGCCTCTGCCGAACAGCTCTGCCTCTCCTGGGACGTTTAACTTTCTGGGGGCAGCTCCCGATGCAACTATGACGGTCTTGGAGGTGAAGGTTCCCGAATCTGTCTCCACAGAAAAGCCTCCCTCGACTTGGCTGACTCTTTTGACCTCCGCTTGTATCATGTCGGGCTCGTACTTCATGGCGTGTTCCTGAATGGCCTTCCCGAAGTCTGCTCCGCTTATGGCCGGGAAGCCAAGGTAGTTTTCTATGAGGTCGGTTGTTGTGATTATCCCGCCAAAGGTCAGCTTCTCTATCACGGCAGTTCTAAGGTTTGCACGCCTTGCGTAAACGGATGCAGAAAGGCCTGCTGGTCCTCCTCCGACTATTATGACGTCATAATCCATGAGAAAGCCTGGCCTTTGAGTATTAAGCTTTGCTCGGGGTTGGGTTTTGCATCGGCCTGCTGCGGTTTGTGGGCTGGCCTTTGCGCGAACCGCACGCAGGAAAGTAGCCACTCGCTGAAGTCGGTCATATTTCCAGCTAGAACCCCTTTCCGTCAGAGTGGGGCAGCTTATCTGCGAACCCGAGGGGGGAGTGAATCATGGGAAGATGTCATCTATGTGCTACGAGGTACTGCGCTGGGCAAAGCCTATATCTCCTGACCACGCCTGCCTATGAGCGGAGAATCAAGGGCCAGGGCAAGAGGGATTGAGGCAGGAAAGGAGGATCTCTCAGAGTGGTACTCGCAGGTACTCATACGCACTGGCTTCGTGGACTTCAGCCCAGTGGGCGGCTTCATAGTGCTCATGCCTCCTGCGATGTTCGTTTGGGATTCCATCAGGAAAGCCGCTGAGGTGGAGCTCGATAGGGAAGGAGTCAAAAATTCCTATTTCCCTCTTCTGATACCCGAAGGACTTCTCAGGAAGGAAGCAGAGCACTTCAGCGGCTTCACTCCCGAGGTCGCTTGGGTCACGGAAGCGGGAGATCAGAAGCTGGATGAGAGGTTGGCGATAAGGCCAACCAGTGAGACCATAATGTACACGATGTTTTCCCGCTGGATACATGGGCCCAACGACTTGCCTCTCAAGCTGAACCAATGGAACAGCGTCGTGAGGTGGGAGACATCGGCGACAAGGCCTTTCTTGCGCACCAAGGAGTTCCTCTGGCAGGAGGCCCACACTGCGCATGCGACCTGTCTCTTATACA
>JAGDXH010000063.1:1880-2526 GCA_023256295.1 Thermoproteati archaeon | reverse complement strand
CCGTGGAGCAGACCGAAAGGGCGATAGAAATGTACGAGCGTCTGCTCAGAGAGACCATCGCTGTCCCAGTGCTCAAGGGTTACAAGAGCGATAAGGAGAAGTTCAAGGGAGCAGTTCGTACGTACACCCTGGAGGCCATGATGCCTGATGGGAAGGCCATACAGATGGCCACTTCCCACTACCTCGGCCAGAACTTCTCTGTACCCTTTGAGATAAGCTTCGTCGACGAAAGTGGTGAGAGCAGACATGTATGGCAGACCTCTTGGGGCTTCTCTTGGAGAGTCATAGGAGCCATGATAATGTGCCATGGGGACGACAAGGGCATGGTGATCCCTCCCAGGGTGTCTCCCGTTCAGGTGGCCGTGATCCCCGTCATCTACAAGGGGAAGCCTGATCCGACTCCCGAGGCGCGCACCTTGGCTGAGGAGCTGAAGGCAGCTGGGCTCAGGATCATCGTGGACGACAGACAGGACAAGACGCCTGGGTACAAGTACAACGAGTGGGAGATGAAGGGAGTGCCCCTTAGGATAGAGGTCGGCCCGAGGGACGTGGAGCAGGGTACCGTGGTGCTTGCCAGGCGCGATATCGGGCAAAAGCAGACGGTGAAGCGCGCAGAAGCAGTCCAGGTGACTGCGACGACCCTGGA
>JAGDXH010000063.1:0-1870 GCA_023256295.1 Thermoproteati archaeon | reverse complement strand
ACCCTTGACGAGCAGGCCAAGCTGCGCCTGGATTCCATGACGTACAGAGTCTCCAGCCTCGATGAGGTCGATGAGGTCGTCAAGAAGCGGGCGGGATTTGCCGTGATGGCATGGTGCGGTTCAAGGGATTGCGAGGACAGGCTTTACCAGCGCACTGGGGCGACCATCAGGCTCGTCAGAGACATCCAAGAGCCTGCGAAGTGCGTCGTCTGCGGAGCCCCCGCAAAGCAGCTTGCCTACGTGGCCAAGGCCTACTGAGTTCCTTGTAGTATCTCGAGCAGTCTCAGTAGCACCTGGGTGCGGGTGGGTGCTATCCTCTTCGGGCCAGTGACAGGCACGGTAATGACAAGCTGTGCGTCCGTTTCGCCAGCGTGCCCGATCTCAACAGTTGGTTCTTGGGGTATACCTGATGCCTTGGCTATCTCGCCTGCTGCCTTCCTGACCGAGTCCAGCAGCTCGGGAGTCACCTTCCTGCTTGGCACAGTCAGCTCGACTTGACACCTGACCATGGAAAGAGGGGAATAAACAGAGAACTCATGGTTCACCAGATATTGGTTGTTGAAGTAGTGGATCATCCCATCATCCCCTTGGACCACGGTGAATATGTCTCCCACTTGAAGGACGGTCCCAGAGGTCCCCCCGACGCTTATCCAGTCGTTTGGTTTCAGGGCGTTCAGGCTTCTGAGAGCGTATGTGGCCGCATAAGCTGGCAAGAGATCGCGGGTTGCTACCAGCAACCCAAGTAGGATGAGCAAGACCAGCACGACGAAGACGTTGAATCCCACCCCCAGCACGGAGTAAATGGCGGCCATCCCTATGATTATGACGAGCAGATCGGCCCCTATCTCGGCGTCCCTGACTATGTTGGAAGGTATCTTTTTTGACGCTTTGGAAAGGCTGCGGTGGACTATCCATATGACTATGGCACAGAGCACGACGATGAGCGCGGCGTACAGGACGGTAATTATGGGCAGCTCAAGCTGAGGAACCTGAAGCAACGTTGCCATAGCTTCATTTCTCCCTTGCTTAAAACCATTTGCGAGCTCTCAGATCAAGGGTGATAGCTTCGTGCTCTTTGATGAGGGATCAAAAGTCACCCTGAACCTGTCAAAAAACCCCTCTCTTCCAAGAACCGGGACTTGGGATTCTTTTTCGGCTATTCCAACCTTCATGGTAAAGCTTGGAAGGTTCCCAACTTTGGCTTCAACTTGGTGTATGTAAGACCTTACCAGTTCGCCCGACAGGCCAGCCATAATGACCTCGTTGCCCGACTTGAGGCGCAGACCCAATATGTCTGCGGCTGACCTGGGAAGGAGCGTGATGTCTGCTCCTGAGTCTACGTAAACGGAGATGGTCGTCCACGTTCCGTTCCCCGTCTTGAGCTGAAGTGGCACCCTGGGTCTAAGGGCCCTTCCAAGGACTCCAGAGAGCTCCTCTTGGTAGGGAAAAATCAGCTCGTTTTCCCGCTCCTGCATTGGAGTTCTTTCCCCAAAGTATGAGAACGTCCCTGTGTGGAACGTAGCTTAAGAAGACTTCCATGCCTTCTAGCCTGCGAGACTTCTCGTAGGCTTCCTTAAGGGTGTTGGAAGAAGCCAAGACCTTTCCGTTGTTCATCACTACAAACTTCCCCTCGTACTTGACCATCGGATCCCTTGAAGCCATTCTATTTTGCGCTAAATGAACTCTCATATATAAAGGTGACCCAACCCGCCTCGCGGGGATCCTGAGGCTCTCCTCTTGCCTAGTCCAGCTGGGTCAAGGTTAAACACTATCGTCTTGAGATGCGTCATCTCGTCAATGCTGTATCCTATGCCCTCGCGGCCCAGGCCGGACGCCTTCTTGCCTCCAAAGGGAAAGTAACCGACTCCAT
>JAGDXH010000037.1:3749-6756 GCA_023256295.1 Thermoproteati archaeon | reverse complement strand
AGGGATTCTGGCTTCCTCCAGTTTTACGCTGAGACCTGTCAAGAGGCCCTTGACTCCGTACTTATAGCATACCGCGTTTCCGAGAGCCGCAAGGTGATGCTTCCATCAATGGTCAACATAGATGGTTTTTACCTATCCTTCACGAGGGAGAAGGTCATGATACCTGATGAGTTAGGGGATTTCATTCCACCTTATCCAATTCCGGTGATTTCCGCTGACAACATGCCGTCCATGGGCCCAACGGTCCTCGATCCCTCTGTCTACTCCTACTTCAAATACCAGATGCACTTAGCCCAGGTCAGTGCTCTTGATGAGCTAAAGAGGGCCATAAGCAATTACGAAAAGGACTTTGGCATAAAACGCGCTTTGGTCGATGAATACATGGCAGAGGACGCAGATTACGTCATCGTCATGACGAGCTCCTTTGCAACAATGGCCAAAAGGGCGATAAAATCCATTAGGGAAAAGGGAATTAAAGTGGGCCTGATAAGGCCATGGGTCTTGAGGCCCTTCCCAAGAAATGAACTCTTGAACATATTGAGGGGAAAAACGGGAGCTGCCGTCTTCGATCAAGACATCTCCCCTGGTTACGGAGGTGCCCTCTACGCCGAGGTGGCGGGCTCGCTTTACGGGGCATCAGACGCGCCCCGCCTTGCTTCATTCATAGGGGGTCTGGGAGGCAAGGAACCAACTCTAGAAGAATTCGAATTAATGATAAGAGAGCTAATCAACCCTGACCTAACGCGCCGTGGACCAGTCATGCTTTGGACGGATAAGGACCAAAGAACTCTAGATGAGCAAAGGCGCACAGCATTAAGAGGCGATGCCGTTGCCAAGCGATCGCTCCATAAAGACCATCCGCGACACGCCCCTCGAAGAGTACCTGCGTCCAGGGTCCTCGATGTGCCCCGGCTGTGGGGCGCAGCTCATGATAAGGCTGATGCTGAAGGTTCTCGGCCCTAAAACCTTTATCGTCAACGCGGCCGGCTGCATGACCCTGCTTCAGACGTACCCCTACTCGAACTTAAAGTCTGGATGGCTCTACACGGCTTTCGCCTCCGCTCCAGCTGGCGCTCAAGGAATAAGAGACGCCTTGGACTCGCTTATAAGCCAAGGGAAAGCGAGGGATGAAGGAGTAAACGTGCTGGTCTTGACCGGTGACGGAGGCGCCTATGACATAGGGCTTCAGGCTACGTCCGCAGCCATGGACAGAGATCTCGACTTTTATTACCTCTGCTACGACAACGAGGCCTATGCGAATACTGGATATCAGCTGAGTGGCGCAACTCCATACGGGTCATGGACTACCACCACGCCAGCGTCGGAAAGAAACCCAGTCGGAGCGACCAGGAAGAAGAAGGACTTGTTTGAGATTTGGAAGGCGCATGAGCCAGCTTACCTTGCCACGGTATCTCCGTCCCATCCGCTTGACCTGATGAAGAAAGTTGAGGAGGCCGAGGCAAGGAGTGGGCCGAAGATGTTCATAGGCTTTGCCTCCTGCCCCACAGGCATGGGCTTCGATCCATCGCAGTCCTTGGAAGTTGCCCGCATGGCTGTGGAGACTGGAGTTTGGCCACTCAAGAAGTACCTAGATGGAAAAGTCATACACACCTACCTGCCAAATCGCCTGCGGCCCATAGAGGATTACTTGAGGCTTCAGAAGAGGTACGCTCACCTGTTCGAGCCGCTCAACAGGGAGGCGATCTCCTTCATGCAATCCCAAGTGTTGCTTTACTGGAAGAGGCAGGGAATCGCCTACCCTCTTCCTTGAGCGTCGCCTGACTACCGGAGCCTGTTGTCTTTTATCGAGCGCCTCCTCGTTGACGCTGAGTTGAGGGATACCCAGCGGGAACGGAAGTCCCAACTCTCTGCAGACCAGTACGGAGGTGGCGACACTGTGGTTGAAGGCAAGCTGTAGAGCCGGCATGTAGAGCTTCTTCTCCTCTATCTCCTTCGATATCCTTTCTAGGTGTTCGGCCTCTCCTGTGATCGCGATCTGTCCATGAAAGGTCAACGTGCCGCTCGCTGGCATGAAGTTTACGCTGAAGACGAATGGCATCACCAGAAGGCTGGGGCTCCTCCTCTCGAGCGGTCCGCTGGGCGCGTTCAGCTGCGTCTGCATCTGTACCTTGTTGAGCTCTCCTTCAACCAGCCTTTCGGCATGGATTTCCAGTATCCTCACCGACATGGAGACCGTCATGGTTCGCCTGATCGCTTCCCCTTTTTCTGGCTTGTCCTGAATTAAACCCCCTTTGGGATCATGAGCGTCATGGTTGCGCTTCCTCGGATGGCGGCCTTGAATACCCTTATCTATCCAAAGCAGGCTACCCTGTGCCCAGCCCATTAAAGGGTTTGCTACTTCAGAATGAGACATTGGAGGGCATAATGGAATATGCCAAGGGCATGTACCCGAATGAGATAATACTTTTGGCAAGAGGAAAGAAGGTTAGCGGGTACCTTTTCATAGAAGAAGTTTTGTCTCCTCCCTTCCAGAGGGCTGGGAGGAGCTTTGCGTCATACGCTGTTTGGTCGCTTCCTTACTCTCCCTCTATTGTTGGTACGATACACAGCCATCCGAGTGGCGCCCTATATCCATCCCTGCAAGACCTGTTGCAGTACTACGGTAGGGTGATGGGGATCGCGGCTTATCCGTATGCAGGCAAGATGAACTTGGCGTTCTTTGACAGGAACGGGAACCAAATACCCTTTTTCATCGGATCCCCCAGCGAGCTCTCTTGAATTGAAACGAGAGACTGGCGGCGCGACGATGCCAGTTTCAGCTGCCGTGATTCTCTTTCAGCACTTGAAGAGGTTTTGGGAAGCTAGAGGCCCCATCGATTGTTGATCCCGTGAATTCGTGCCTACGATTTTTTAAATGCGTGCGCAAGGGCTACCCTCGCTCCGAAACCGCAGTCCACTTCATGAATCACCGCTTCGTCCGGTGCCCAAAGTGCGGGCTTGTCCCTGATGGGGACGTCGGCGCGGCTAGGAACGTACTTGGGCTTGA
>JAGDXH010000037.1:0-3739 GCA_023256295.1 Thermoproteati archaeon | reverse complement strand
GGAAGCGAGAAGCCCACGTCGTTCAGACGTGGGGTAGTTCATCATGCCGTATGAGAACTGGACTGGGTACCGGATGCCGGCTGGTGGTGGTCGATCCGGAACGGATCAGAGTGCTCCTAGGCAAAGGCCTGCCAGCGAGCGGTAGTCAGCTCTCGCTGCCGATCTCTGTTCACGGGTTGAGATCAAGCATCTGCGTGGGGCATGAGATCGCCTTTCCCCCGAAAGGAATTCGAGCTGCACTATGCGGTCCATGATCTCCACGGCCTCGCGTTCCAAGATCTTCTTGCGTTCTACTTCGTGGGGGGTGAGCTCCTTCTTTGAGTTCAAAGACTCGAGCTCTCTGGCCAGCTCATCCCTTCTCCTCCTGAGCTCTTTCAGCTGACCCTCTAGATCTTCGGGCATTGGTCCCCTCACCCTCTTGTCCTTCGGTGGGGCCTGCCTCGTCGGGTCCCTCGGGCTTCCAGTCGGGCCCATTGACTGCTTGGTTGATCTCTGGGGATAGATAGTGATCAATCAGGACCACTACGGCCTTCTTGACGCCCTCCATGGACGATATCCTATCTTTCATGTCCAAGGCCATGGAATAAGCATACTGAGGAGGGCAAAGCGGGGTGGTGGCATGGAACTTCACCTTCACGATCCCATCTGGCTTCAGCTCAATGCCGTCTATCAAGTTCATTTCCATCACGGTGATCTGAGTCTCCGGATCCACCACGTCCTCTATGGCTTTGAGTACCTCTTCCTCTGTAACCATAGTTCAAGTGCGGAAATGGCATAAAAGCTAGGCGATTGGGGCGATCGCTCGCATCTTTCTGCGATTGCGGTGCAGGCGTGAGGGGGTTCGTCCTAACTGATCCAAGAGCAAGGCGCCGAGGACATCCTCTGAGGACCTTCTTTAGAAGACGGGATCAGCGGGTGCGCTCCGAGCTTTCCATGGGTATGCTGTGGGGCTCGCAGAAAGGCAAGAAAAGCTGAAATACGGCTCTGACGTCACAATGCCATGGTGGTTATACCAACCTTTCCAGGATCTGAGTACGTGTTCGCTGCCAAAGTGATCGTTGCCATTGTCTTGGCCTGTGGCGTCGTCGTCTTGGTCAGGAAGCTCAAGGGTCAAGAGGCCAGGAAAACCCCTACCGAAACAAATTAAAGTCAAAAGCGGTCTTGCCTCGTGGAAGACAACGTTAATTTGAGTAGGCTTCAGTACGAGTTCCCAGGGAATGCTGCCTCTCTGGAGGATTCCCCTTTTGTCTTCTTCGGAGTCCCCTTTGACTCAGGCACTTCTGCCGCGTCAGGCGCGCGCGAGGGTCCCAGAGCAGTCAGAGCTATCGTTCAAGGCATGGAGCTTTGGTCCGAGTTCTTCTCCAAGGATCTCGAAAAGGCAGGCATCTACGATGCAGGCGACGTCGCTGTAAGTCACGGAGATGCTGCATTGACGGGTGACATGGTTTCTTCCGTGGTGAGTTGGATAAGGGGCCTTGGGAAGACTCCCATCATGGTTGGGGGAGAACATACGTTTACCCCATACGCTGCGGAGGCGACCGGGGCAGATGCCTTGATCGTGGTGGACGCGCACGCGGATTGCCGCAAGGAATTTCTTGGCAATGAATTGTCTCATGCCACCTCTACCAGGCGCTGGGTTGAGAAGGGCGGAAAGGCTTTGCTCGTCGGCGTCAGGGCCTTCAGCTCAGAGGAAATTGCCTATTGCGCAGAAAAGAACGTGAGCATGGTTCGGGCAAGAGCAGTCGCAAGCGCGAACTTCGCTGGGATTCTAAGGGATTTCTTGTCAGACGGCGATGTGGTATATCTATCCGTCGATCTAGATGGCTTTGATCCCTCTTTTGCGCCCGGCGTCGGTACGCCTGAGCCGCTCGGGATATCTCCGTCTGACGTGCTGAAGCTCATGGATGCGCTAAGAAACTACAGAGTCGCGGGCATGGATGTCATGGAGCTCTGTCCAGCCAGAGATCCTTCTTGGATAACGGCTGCCCTGGCGGCCAAGCTGGTTCTTGAGTTCTACGCCTCTAGGCTTCCATAGAGCTCAGAGTACCTGCTCTATCCTAGAAGACTTGTAAGTGAGCTTTAGGAAAACACGCCCGCCGCACCTTGGGCACTTGAGCTTGGATACGAGGAGACCGGAAGCCCTCCAGTCTTCCTCTGTGAGCACATAGCCGCACTTGACACATTGGTACAGCGGATATTGAGGTTCCGACATGTGTCCTTAGAAGATATCCTTATTAAGTCTATGGTACATTGCTTGGGTTTGAAAGCAGATCTGGACGAGGGCTCTAAGGTGCTGGGAGCCACGGACGAGATAGGGATATGGGAAGACCTTCTCAAGGAGCAGCAAAAGATAGAGGTGCGCACCGAAAAAAGCAAGTACCGCAAGGACATAACGGTCGTCAGCGGTTTCAGTGACCCAGTTGAGGCCAGGAGGATGGCAAGTATTCTTAAGACAAAGCTGGCTTGCGGTGGGACCTACAAGGACGGTCTGATAACTCTTCAGGGAAGTCACGCTCAGAAGGTCAAAGACATCCTTGTTGCAGAGGGTTATGAAGAGTCAAACATAGTTGTGGCTCAGCAGCGAGGGTTTTCTAGCCTACAAAAATCATAGTTTTTTACCGAAAAATGAGCAAGAAGGCTCCGACCTTCAGGGAAGAGAGGATGTCAGTGCTTCGGCGAGGCTGCTCTCCCTCTAGCTCTTTTAGGTCGAGCCGTGAAAGCATTTCCTTGTAGCGGTTCCTGACGGTTACTTCGGTGACCTGGGCTGCCATGGCTATTTCTTTCTGCGTCCTTCTCGTCTTTGTCAGTAGGCTGGCTATGTAGATGCCAGCGGCCGCCAGCCCCGCAGGATCCTTGCCGGCAGTGATGCCTGTCTCTTGGGCTTTCTTTATCACCTCTGCGGCCTTTCTCTGGGTCTCTGCGTTCAGGTGAAGTGGGCTGGCTATCTTTGCCACGTAGTCCACTGCGTCAGGGACGGGCACGTCCACGCTGTTTTCTCTGAGAAGAAGCCGGTAGCAACGAGCTATGTCTTTCCTGCTGGCTTGCGTGTAGGTGCTTATCTCATCCAGAGAGACTGGGTTTCTCAGCTTTCTGCATGCAGCGTATATTGCTGCAGCTATCACGGACTCTATGCTCCTTCCCCTTACCATGCCAGAGCTAGCAGCCCGACTGTATATAACGGCAGCTTCATTTCTTATGGGCGTGGGCAGACCCAGTTGGGAAACTATTCTGTCAAGCTCGTTTAGTGCCTGTATCAGGTTTCTATCATGGCTTCCCTGCAGCCGTGACCTGACTTGCCACTTCTTGATCCTCTGGAGCTCTATCCTCTTCCTCACTCCCATCTTTCCTCCGAGGTTGTAGATGTCCCTTGTATCTATGGTGGTCGACAGCTGGGCTGCTCCCATGCCAGGTATGGTTGGCTCACCCACCCTGCTCCTCTGGTCTTTTTCCTCTTTTGTGAAAGCTCTCCACTCTTGACCGCTGTCCATGGCTTTGTCGCTTATGACTGTCCCACAATCGGCGCATATGGTTTCTCCCTTCTCTGGATCGAAGATTATGTTAGTACTTCCGCAAACGGGGCAAACGGCGTTCTTTAACCTCAATTTTGTCTCTTTTTCAGAAGGCTCCAATTACGAGAACACCACTAAAATGTTTATATAGGTGATATATAAGCATTTTGCATGCGATGCTTTGTTGAATAATGCTCATGAAATCTTGATGGCTGCTACTGTTTCGTGAG
>JAGDXH010000054.1:970-7208 GCA_023256295.1 Thermoproteati archaeon | reverse complement strand
CGCGAGCTGAAGTCTTTGTACAACAGGCAGCCATCTGGACTTCTCCTGATAACCACATTCGTTCCTGACAGGTGGGCGGCCATAAAGGACAAGGCCCTCAAGGACAGGTTCTACAGGGCGTCCGTGTTCAGGCAGCTCGGCTATCCAAAGCAAGAGGATCTGGTGGACATAGTCATGTCCTATGCTCGCGACGTACCCGGACTGAACGGGGAGCTTGTGGCTGCTGCGATTCAGAAGGGCGGGATGTCAGACATACGCGATGCCCTGAGGAAGTTCCACGATGCCTTCGAGTCATGCAGAGGAAACCCTTCGTGCATGCTCGAGGCCCTTACCAGCGTGACTGGAGACAACGGGGAGCTTTCTCGTGCCGTGGAGAGATACATGAGGTGGCAGGTCCTGCCCGAACTCAAAGAGAGGGGACTGATATCGTACTTCAGCGACAAGGGGAAGAAGATACAGTCGCTGTCTTCGGTTTTGGATCTGGTATTTGCGACTGAGAACACGCTGTTCTTGGGAGACGTGAAGGTCTCAGATCAGGACATTTACCTGGACGAAGACATAAACGTCATGAAAGCTTCCAAGGTGGAAGGGATCGAGCTGAACGGCAAGGTGTACAAGGACATAAGACCATTCCTGGTGACGAACGCCAAGGTGGGGAACGACATACCGGTCGTCTACATAACTCCAGACGAGATAACTTCCATACTTGCTGGTTTCAGTCCTCCATCCGTCGGCGAGAAGATGGAAAGGCTGGTGAGGAGTCGAAGGGTCGGACACAGTGGCCTGAAGCCCATCTGCTACCCAAAGAAAACTGCTAGCCCGCGCGGGCTTTGCGTGGCCGAAAGCTTATCAGCTACTGGCAAGCCCCCGCATGAAGCTTCTTCGCTTCATGCTGGCGGCAGTAGTCTTGGCCCTTTGCTTTGGAAGCCTGGCGGGATTGCAGGGAAGGGCCGCGTTCGCCTCAAGACCGCTGAACTCGACGTCCATGGTGCTCGTGTCCCCAACCTCCGGCTACTCTTACGTGCTTGGATATCTCGGCGCTTCCATTGCCTCAGATGGCATGGGCGTGAGGGTGCAGGCGGTCCCTTGGGCCGCCTTCTATACCATGGCTTATTATCCCCCTCAGTCCCCAGCCTACTCGCATCCGAACTTCTCGCAAGGAGGCTACGACGCATACGTCGTTGCGACGCAGATGAGCGCGTTGCCGAACCCCATGAGCTCAGCCTACCCCTATTTCAACGCCACTGATGCTGGATTACTCGCCGCCGCCTATGAGAGGACTGGAAATGCCACTTACCTTTCAGGCTGGGTCAAGACCGTGACCTCGCAGCTCTACCAGATCCCGCTTCTCTATGTGGACCCGCTTTGGGTGGTTCCAGTCTCCCTGAAGGGTTTGAACCCGTCTTCCCCCTACCAAGAGACATCCGCGTGGTCCGGTGTGAGCAACCTCACCGTGCTCAGCATGGGCCCTGCGCCTGGCTCTCTCCTTCCCCTTTACGGCTCTGGAGGGCTGGTGACTGACTCCATATTTCAACCCTTGGTGGTGCCAAGAGGGACAGGCTATGCGTACTGCTTGGCTCGGTCTGCGGTTGCGAACCCCAGCTATACCGTTTGGAACGTCACCTTGCAGCCCAACGTCACCTTTCAGAACGGGCAACCCATGGACAGCGACGACGTGGTCGCATCGGTCATGGCCGCGTTAAACGAGGCATCTGGCTCTCAGGCGGGACCCTTCTTCAGGTTCGTGCTGGGAGACCAGGTCGAGTTCAAGCTGCTCAACGGCACGGTTTGGTTCTCAAACTCCACCGGTTTGCCCGTCCAGGGCGAGGTTGTGGCAACCTCGCCCACAAGCGTCGAGTTCGTGCTTCCTTCTCCATATCGCCTGTTCTATCCCCAGTTCCTGAGTCAGGTCTACGTGTACCCGCTTCAGTACGTGTCCCCGAGGGAGTTGTTTAACTTGCCCTCATCCGTGTTTTCCACGGGCGGGCCATCTGGAGGACCCGTGGGCACTGGTCCTTACGAGCTCGTGCAGAGGAAGGGGAGCCAGTTCATCCTGCGCAGGTACTCGGGTTATTGGAACGGGACTCCTGGGCTCCGGTACCTCGTGGTGAGGTACGCCCAAGTGACCCCCTCGCAAGCTCTCTCCTTGCTTCGCGCTGGAACGGTACAAGCCCTCTCTTCCAGTCTCTGGCTGTACCCTGCCTATGGTCAGGCTCTGCCCCCAGGTTACTCCTGGAAGGTAGGAAAGCCCGACATATTGCTGTACATGGTGCTCAACCCAAGCAACCCGATTTGGGGAACAGGCAGCTCGATCCCGTACTCTTCCATCAACCCAAGCTCAGAGAGCGCGTACGCCCTTGAGTTCAGACAGGCACTGTCAGACCTGATTCCCAGGGCCTATCTCTGCCAGGCTCTTTTCTCTGGTTTGGCCCAGCCGGCCTCCTCGATCATCGTCCCGACGCAGGCTTCGTACCTGGGTCTCGAGCTGTCCTCGCCTCTTCCGTTTGACCCGAACTTATCCATATCGACCCTCAGGGCATTGGGATACTCTTGCTACCACAGTCCCCTTGCCGTGACCGCATGGCCCAGCACCATATACCAGGGAGGGCAGGTGCAGGTGGTTGGATATGCCTTGCTCAACGGGGAGGGGTTTGGGAATCAGACCCTTCAGCTTCAGGTTGGTCAGGGCAAGAGCTACTCGCTGCTGCAGGACGTCAAGACCCTTCCGAACGGGACCATCTCTCTTTCGGTGACCCTGTCTCAGACTGGTAACTTCTACCTCAGACTTTACTTCCCTGGGGCAATCTTGGCAGGTAAGGCGCTTCCCCCTGCTGGGTCTTGGCCCATAGGCCCCGTATCCGTCTCCAACTACATCCTATCCAACTCCATCTACATATCAGTTGCCATCGTTGGGGTTTTGCTGGCGCTACTCGTTGTCACGAAGTACGCGATGGCGCGTCGCCGGGGTTCCCTCCGAAACGTCCCAAAATCGCAGCGACGAGCAGCCGTTCAGAGGACTTGAAGTTCGGGCAATCATTTGAAAGCATGACCCAATTGCCGTCGACCGACGCGCTTCAGCCTGTCAGTAGGCAAAAGCGGTAACGATATAGCTGACCGGCCCTTGAAGATGATCATGAGAACAGTGATGTTCATGGGAAAGGGCGGCACAGGGAAAACTTCTGCCGCGCTTGCGACCGGAGTAGTTGCCTCTGAGCTCGGTCACAAGACGCTGGTGATATCTGGCGATGCGGCTCACTCGATACCAGACGCGCTCGGCATGGAGGTGGGCAGCGAGCCCACAAGGATGGCCCAGAACTTCTACGTGATGGAGGTGGATTCCAGGCATGAGCTCGAAAAGAACTGGGGGGAGATCAGGGATTACATGAGTGCCTTCCTGGCCACGAAGGTGGATGAGGAGCTGGCTGCCGAACTTGCTCAGATGCCTGGGATAGATGAGCTTCTCGGCGTGTTGAAGCTGGAAGAGGAGAGTGGAAAATGGGACTTTGTTGTGCTTGACTCTGCGCCCACTGGTCAAGCGCTCAGGTTTCTTGCTGTCCCTGAACTGATGGGCAAGTTGGGTTTCAACCTCATCAAGGTCCAGAAGAGCGTCATGAAGCTCCTGAAGCCCATGGAAGCGATGCTTCCTTTCCCTGTTCCCGACGAAGGGGTCTACGAGCAGGCGGAATCCATGGTGAACAGGTTGAAGAAGGCTGGTTCTCTCATGAGGGATGCCTCGATTTCCAGCATCAGGCTGATGGTCAACCCCGAGAAGCTTTCCGTGCTTCAGGCTCGCAGGAACTATACCTTCATGAGCCTTTTTGGATTCAACGTGGATATGGTCGTGATAAATCGCTTCTTCCCGCAGGGAGCCGGCCCTTATCTCGAAAAGTGGAATGCCATACAGTCTCAGTACGCCTCGGAAGTTGAGACCTCTTTCTACCCGATTCCAGTCAAGAGGGTCAGGTTTTTCGGCACAGAGATGGTCGGGCTTGATAACTTGAGGGAAATGGGCAAGGAGATCTATGGCGAACAGGATCCGACCAGGGTCTTCTTCAAGGGAAGGTCCTTTTACGTGGAGCGCACAAAAGAAGGTTACCTGTTGAAGGTTCAGGTCCCGTTCACGACCAAGGGAGACGTCGATCTGGAGCAAGATGGGGACGATCTGAACGTGAGTGTCAAGATGCCAGTTGGACGCTACGAGAGGTCCATCGCGCTTCCTTCCGTGCTTTCCGGAAAGGTTGCGAAGTCCGCGTCCCTTAAGGAAGGCTACCTCGAGGTCGTCTTCTCGCGAGTGCTTCGCTAGGCGTATAAGTTGACCGCAGCAAAGCCCATGACCAAGAGAGCTGACTCGCCCGCAAAGGCTGAGGAGAGGCCTGCGGCTGGACCGGACGCCGAGAGACTTTTTGAAGGTCTTTGCCCCTTTGATCCTGCCTTGGCTCTGCCGCTCTTTTTGCTCTTCCTGAGGGGTAGGCGTAACGAGCACTTGAAGAGAGCCAGAAGGGAGGTGCTGCTGGCAGTTCGCGACGTGCTTGAGGAGGAACTTCAGAGGGTGGGTTCCGAGGAGACACGGCGTCAGAAACCCAGAAAGATAAGCGTGAGCTGAGCTCACCTGTGGATTGTCTCCCACATGCGTGAGGCGAGTTTTCCTTCCCGCTTGAACCTGTCGACCTCTTGTTCCGCTGCCCTTCTCTTTTGGGAGTGCTCTTTTAGGAATTCTACGAGCTTTTCTACCAGGATCTGCTTCATCTCTCCCGAGAGCATGCGGCCTGCCCGGTAGTCTTCTTCCAGCTGCTTGATCCTTTGATCGTCTGGCTCAAAGAAGTAGTACAGCCATTGGAAGGCCACGTCCACGTCTGGGTTTCCTCCTAGCTTCCTCTGTAGATCCACGGTCGGCTGACCGCCGCTGAAGGCATATTTCATGATCTTCTTTCTGACCGTGTACTCGTCATCTTGAAGGTATATGGCTGACTCCGGCTTTGAGGAACTCATCTTTCCCTCCGGGCCCGTGAGGGAGGGCAGGAACTTGCTGTGTATCTGAGCTGCCTTAAGGAAGCCCAGCCCCTCTGCCATGTCCCGCTGCAGCCTCCAGTAAGGGTCCTGGTCAATCCCTGCAGGTATGAGGCACCGCTTCCTTTCGAACATCGTGGGGACAATTTGAAGCGCGGGGTAAAACACAATTCCTATGTTGCTGGACGCGGTTAGCCCAAACGTGTCCTTCACGGCCGAGAATGTTAGGTGCTTCGCCACCCTCGTGGCCAAGGGATACATGTTTCCTATGTACTCGGTATCCTGAAACACAAACGTGCGGTCTGGATCAAAACCGACGGCGAGGATGTCAAGTATGTTCTCCCGAGACCACCGCTCCACTTGTTCCTGCGTGTACCTTTGATTCCTCATGAACTTCTCGTCGTCGGTTATCTCTATGTAGACGTTGACTCCGAACCTCCTCTGAAGCCAAGATGTGAACATGAACGGGACCAGGTGACCTATGTGCATTCCAAGAGAAGGGGCCCTTCCCGTGTAAAGGAAGAATCCCTTCCCGATCTCGTAGTCCTCGAGGACCAAGTCAAGGTCTCTGTGAGAGAAAAATATCTTCCTCCTCAGCATGACGTGGCTTTCTCCTGCCAGCTTCTCCAGCCTGGCTGCAAGCTCTGGAGATATCTTCTGAGTGCCGAACTGCTCCACCAACTTGTCATAGTCCACGCGACCTGAGACTTCCCATGGCGTCACCTGAAAGTTGGGCATGTCCGCAAGCGTAGGAGGCTTAAAAGGCTCTTCTCTGCCGCCCAGCAGCTTTTCTGCTTCCTGGCTTGCTCCTTTGCCCGTTGGTTTCCGAGTAGGAGATTTCTTCGAAGAAAAGCGTGTGACTGGCCAGCTTTCCCATCCTGGAGTCCCAGATCGCCGCCATCCTCCTCAGGGTCTCTGAAAACCTGTCCGAGAGGTAGTACACGCCTCTCTCACGCCCCAGCAAGCCGAGGCCCACCAGCTGCCTCACGGCGGAGTAGTAGCTTGCCTGACTTATCCCTGGGTGCTCTTTCAAGAAGTCTCTCCATCCAGAAACGGGCATCTCTCCTTCCTTGGCCACCGCGTTCAGTATCATGCCGGCGACGAGCGACAGCTGTTGCGGCTTCCTGGGAAAGGCGCACTCCAGCACGTCCTCCATGGTTGCCTCCCCCCAGTCGAAGCGCGGCTTCACTACGAGCAGAGCGCTGCTCTTCATGTGCTTAAGCTCAGGTGT
>JAGDXH010000054.1:0-960 GCA_023256295.1 Thermoproteati archaeon | reverse complement strand
ATATCTGTGAAAGTGTTATGGCCTGCTTGGCTCACGTGACGAAGTTCAATCATTTCAGCACAGCTGAAACGCTGTCGACGACATGGTTTTCAATACTTTCAGAACGCTATTCAGCCTCTTGAGGGGGTCTTGTTGGGAGACCCGAACAGACCCTCTGAGACTCACATGTTTTTGGCTTCATGCGCTCCACATGGAATTAATTTCGGCGCATGCTTCATTATGAGAGGAGCACGTGAGGCTTGATGCAAGATGGCAAAGTGCCCATACGACGGAACGGAGGTAAAGCATCCAACGAAAACATGGGTCATGATCGGGAAGCCCATGGGCGGAAAGAGGGTCAAGCTCACGAACGGCATATTTCACTGCCCTTCGTGCAACAAGAACTTCAGAGCGGTGATAAAGAAGGAGATAATCCCGGCCTGATTTTTTACCGGGAAAAGGCTTTTATCGCGTCAAAGTATTTTCATATGAGCGAGCAGCGTGCCGATTGCTCTGACATATGTTTTGCACTCTCCGATAGGACCAGGCTTCAGATACTGTTTCTGCTGGAAGACGGAGAGCTCGATGTGGGCCACATAGTGGAGCGCACGGGCAAGCCGCAGTCGCTGATATCGCATCACCTGAAGATACTTCGCGACGCGAATCTGGTGGAGAACCACTACCTTGGAAAGTCGATAATGTATGGTCTGGCTGACCCCTCTGTGAAGGACTTTTTGGAAAGCTTGAAGAAGCTGGCAGATTACCTGGCGAAGCTTGGGCTGTGCTTTGAAAGGGGGCGCAAGGGCGTCATAGTGCTGGACAGGAGAGTATCTGGACCTGGCCCGTGCGCCGAGAGCGAACCAGCCGGCAAGGCTTAAAAGAGGAGGAAGCCCTGCCCCATGGCTAGGTGGGGCGGGCTGATCCTGCTGCTCTTTCTGGCTGCTCTTCCTGGGTCCCACGCTGCGCGCTTCGTAGGCGCCA
>JAGDXH010000039.1:4901-7269 GCA_023256295.1 Thermoproteati archaeon | reverse complement strand
ACCAGCATCGGGGGTTATCCATCTCCTCCCTCATGAAAGGAGACTCCCGCCCCCTAAAGCCCCGTCAGAGTTAAATGACCCAACTCCTAGATCCTGCATTGGAGCAAAGAGCCCCAGAAATGCTCGTCAAGGAGATCATACTGGAGGACTTCATGTCCTACGAGTACGCACGCGTTCCCCTCAGGCCAGGGCTAAACGTCATAACCGGCCCCAACGGGTCTGGAAAATCTTCCATCCTCATAGGCCTCTCCGTTGCCCTGGGGCAGACTTATACCGAAAGAGCAAAGAAACTGGCAGAGCTTGTCAGGCGGGGGGAAGATGCAGCTCGCGTCAGCATAGTATTTGACAACTCCCCAAGAAACGGGAAGAGGCCCGTACCATTTCCTCAGGTCGATGACTACATAGTGACGCGTTACGTCAAGAGCGATGGCTCATACTGGTTTGAGGCAGGAGGAAGGGCCATCAGTAAGGTTGAGCTCAACTCTGTCCTGGCGCGCTTCGGCATCAACCCCAACGACAGCCTGATCATAATGCAGCAGAACATGATAGAGCGTTTCAGCTCCCTTTCGCCTCAGCAAATACTGGAGCTCTTTGAAGATGCCGTCGGCGTATCTCCTCTCAGATCCAGCCTGCTCGAAGCCAGAAAGAGGCTCGAGGAAATAAGGGG
Organism: Thermoproteati archaeon; assembly: GCA_023256295.1. Lineage (GTDB taxonomy): Archaea > Thermoproteota > Thermoprotei_A > Marsarchaeales > UBA168 > UBA168. The sequence continues at coordinate 6,602 of JAGDXH010000039.1, read as the reverse complement.
ACCGACCACAGAGGAGGTGGAGGCCGGAAAGAAAAACCTGGATTATTGGTCAACCCTGCACGAAAGGTACCAGAAAAAGATCGGGTTGCAGCAAAGGCTGAGGCAGCTCGAGGGCGAGCTGGCATGGAGGACCCTTCAGGATGCCGTTGACAGCAGGTCGGCGCTTGAGGAAAGAGCCAAAAAGATCCAAGCTCAAGCTGAAGAACTCGAGGCGAAGCTCCAATCCTACTCGAAAGAGGTCAAGATGTTGAGGGAAGCTCTTCTTGCCGGACCGAAGACCGAAGAGCTTCTAGATACCCTGATAGAAACGGCCGTGGGGATGGGCAGAACCGAGGAAGCCGAGAAACAGCTCAGGCTGTCTCTGTCTGACATCAAGTCAAGGATGAACAAGGCAGAGGCTGAGCTCCAAGAGCTTCGCTCAAAGGCTTCTGCCTACGAAAGGCCGCCAGACATCCGTGGCGAAGAAGACATAAGGGCAGAGCTTGCCCAAGCCAAGGCTGCGGTTGAAGCTCTTTCAGACGTCAACGAGAGCACCGAGCAGGCGTACCAGAGGCTTTCTGAAGAACTCGCAGAACTCTTGAAGAAAGCAGAAACAGCCGAGAGAAACAGACAAGCAGTCCTGAGCGAGATTTCAGACAGGGAGAAGAGGTGGGCAGGAGCCCTTCGCGATCTTGTCGAACTTGTCAACGCCGGGTACAAGGAGGTACTTTCAAGCGTGGGCGGATCCGGTTATCTGAGGCTCGTGGGTCTCAAGGAGGGAGCGGACCCAAGCCAGGCAGGGCTTGAGCTTTATGCCGGCTTCAGAGGAACTTCTCCGGTCAAGTTAAACCCCTTCACGCACAGCGGGGGTGAGAGATCGGTCACGATCATGGCCTTTCTGATCTCCCTTCAGCAGCACGTCCTTTCTCCCATCAGAGCGGTGGATGAGTTTGACGTGCACATGGATCCTGCGAACAAAGAGGTGATAGCAGGAGTCCTCATAAAGGAACTGTCAAAGAAGAAAGACGTCCAGTACATATACATAACGCCGGGTCCATTGCCCAAGCTACCGGATGACGTTCACCTACTCCTCGTCCAGAAGGTCGAGGGAAGATCCAAGGTAATGGAGGCAAGGCGAGCGGCATGGAAAGCGTGAAGAGGATAGTTGACGCATGGCAGAAGGTGCAGTCTGGGGAAGTCGACCCCTTCTCGGTCGATGTTCCAGAGATGCTTATCAACTTGAACAGGTCGTTACCAGACAGAAAGACGTTAAGCGAGCTGGTGCCTGATGCACAGGCCATAAACGCCGTGTCCGGCATAGTGGGAGAGCAAGGTAGGCAGGTTGACTTCTTGGCTTCTTCCGCCGCGCTCACCCCCTACGTCGTAGAAAAAGCCATAGAGAACGCGAGCCTCGATGGACTGGCGCATGCGCTCTGGGATTCGGCGTCACCCTGCGCGGAGCTGCCTCAGCTCACGACGGAGGCCCTTCTCTACTCTCTTACGACTTGGAAACCCCCATCCAAAAGGAAGAGGTGGACAGCCCGCGAGTTCAAGGTCGAGACAACGAGCATAGCCACCACCCAGGATTTCACGACTGAGGTGAGCTCTCTCGTCTCGGAGCTGCGCGCCAGAGGGGTTGTGGACTACTCGAACTTCATCAAAGAAGGAGACCCGATCAGGCGTGCCTACGCTTTGAGCTTCGCCATAACCTACGGGCTAGTG
>JAGDXH010000039.1:0-4835 GCA_023256295.1 Thermoproteati archaeon | reverse complement strand
CGCATGATGGAGAGAGTTGCCCTGGCTGCCCAGCTTCTCTTGCTGAAAAGACACAGGAACCCAGGGGTGAGGGAATGGGAACTCAAGAGAGTGCTGGGAGAAGATTACCGGGCCGTGCTTGCCGCCCTTTCGGAGAAGCTCTCCGAACTTGGACTTGAGGTGAAGGAGGTGGACGATGGTGGGACTCCAAGGTTTTTGGTGACCATAAGAGGGAGGCCCCCAAAAGGCATAGAGCCGGCCTTGGCGGGATACAGGGTAGACGCCGTTGCAGCCCTTGCGACGGCAGTGGCGTTCGTTGCAGCCCACGGAGGGAAGAGCCCCCAACAGAAAATAGAGGAGGTTCTTGCCTCAAAGCTCAGTAGAACAAGAGCTCGGCTGCTTCTCCAGAGGTTCATAGACGACGGATACCTGAAGGCCGGACCCTCAGGATCCCTTGAGCTCGGATGGAGAACTTCGGCCGAGATTGATCTCAAAGAACTCAGCTCCCGGCTGATCTCCCTGAGCTCTGAGAGAACCTCCGGGCCAGATTCCTCTTCTCAGCCTCCATGATCAGCTGCACAAGCTCATCTTCGTCCTTAGCACGGGCAAGCATGTCTCTGGCCTCAGACACCCTCACCCCGTGACCGGCTAACGCAAGCGCAGCCCTCCGACCGTAGGTACTGACGAGCTCTGCACTACTCATCAACTCGGAATAAAGCCGGGGCTCCACGGAGCCGTGGGAAGCAACAGCTCTCCAGACCCTTTCTTGGTCTTGGCGCGTAACCCCCAGTCTTGAAGAACCACAGACCGGGCAAGTAGGGTGATCATCCAAGCCGAGGGGCGTGGTCTGCTCTACATACTGCCCGCATGCAGTGCATGCGACCACCACCGGCTCGTGATACAGCCTCTGCCTGACGCTGGCCTCAAGAAGCAACTTGATCCTGTCCGCTGCCATCACGTCCTGCTTCTTCATCCCGCTCTCCAACATTGAAAGAGCAAGCGGAGATGGTTCCTCCAAAACTCTTCCTGCTATCTCTCTGTCCTCCTCAAGAAATGATACAGCACCCTCAAGGTTCACGTCGAACGTAAACACGTCTCTCCTGGCCTGTTTGTCAACCACAGTTCCTTTCAACCTTGCCGCCAACTGGTCTAGTCCAACGGACGTGAGGTCTGCATCCTTGGAAATCGCCCCCATCTTCCGCCCAGCATTGACCAACCTCCTCTTGTAGAGACCTGTCGGGAGAACGGCTTCTTCCACAAGTTCAGAGAAGCTTGACGTGCCCATGCCTCTCATGTCCTTGAGAGCCGAGAGTGCCAGCTCGAGCTCTTCTTGAGGCGTGAAAAGACCCTCAGGAAACCTCGTGGTCCACCTGTAGGCGTCCTGAGAAACCTGCAGAGATGACCTGGTTCTCCTTGAAATGAGCTCAGAAAAGGCGCGCGAAAGGCACCTGTTCTCGAGCAGACCAGCGTGCGTGTGAACGGTCACGTAGTTCTGCCAAACCTCCACAAAGAGCCGCTTGTCCGAGGGGACAGGAAGGCCCCTCGACGCCATGACCTCCACGTCGGAAAGGGCGCGGCAAAGGTCGGCATATGATGCCCAAGGATAGGTCTTTCCCAACTCGCGGGCTACATCCTCAACCTTCTTGCCAGAGCGCAGCGCTTCTTCTGCGAAGCGCCGCATGCGACCAACCTCCTGAGCTACATCCATGGGTACTGGTATTTCTTCCCCCTCCCAACTGGGGATAGCCCCCAAGGGATCCTTTGCCTTCTTCACGAAGACCTTGCCTTCGTATACCTGCCTTATCTCCCACACGCTTCCAGTCATGACGAACTTCGTCCCGGGCACGCCGTTCTCGCTCACAAATGCCTCGTCAAGGACCCCGACTGGCTCCTGCCTGCCTTCCACTTCTTCCAGGACCAAGTACTGCTTCTCCTCAGGGATCATGGAAAGATTGTCAAAGTAGTAGGTATAGAGGGCCTTCTTGCCGATCGGCTTGGATATCGTCCCGTCAGATCCCATGAAAAGGAGCCTTGGCCGCCTCTCTGACATGTACTCAGCCAGCTGCCTCAGTTTCCCTTGATTCAGGTCTCTGAAAGGATACGCCCTTCTCAGCAACCGAAGGGCCTCATCTAGGGTGAGCTTGCGTCTGGCGATCACAAGACCTGCCAGCTGATGCATGGCAACGTCCAAGGGAGATGAGAGCACTTTGACTGGTTCAAGCTCTCCGCCCATGAGTCTCCTGGTTATGGCAAGCGCCTCGAGCGTGTCGTCGCCATCCATGGTGACTATGATCCCTTTGCTTTCTCCTCCTATGCTGTGCTCTGCTCTCCCGACCCTCTGGACCAGCCGCGTGACCTGCCTAGGGCTGTTGTACTGTATGACCAGATCCACGCTGCCGACGTCGATTCCAAGCTCCAAGGAAGAGGTACATATCACTCCCCTCAGGGATCCCTCCTTCATGGCCTTCTCGACGCCTAGCCTGGTAGAACGCGCCAAGGACCCATGGTGAATCCCAACGGCAAACTCCTGATCCCACATGTGAAACCTGTTGGTCAAGGCCTCAGCAACAGACCGCGTGTTTGTAAACAAAAGCACAGTGGACGTACCTTCCATGGCTTGCTTCATTGCCCTGAGTCTGGCTGCGACCTCGGGCACCGTGTAAAGTTTCTTCGCCAAGGCCTCATCTTCAGGACCGGCGCTTGGGTAGAGCACGGACACTTGATATCTCTTGTCCAAGTCGGCTCTAAGTACCGTTATCTGCCTGCCTCCGGACAAAAACTTGCCCACCTCTTCAGGGCTTCCAACTGTAGCTGAAAGACCGATCACCTGAAAGTCGTGACCGATCTGCTCTCTCAATCTCTCGAGGGCAACGGCCAGCTGCGCCCCCCGCTTTGTGGATGTCAGCTCATGGACCTCATCCACGATGACCCAGCTCAGGGACTGAAGTCCCTTCATGAGCAACTTGCCCGTCAGTATCGCTTGAAGCGTCTCGGGAGTAGTGATCAGTATGTCGGGTGGCATCTTGCTTTGCCCAACCCTTTCCGCGGTTGCCGTATCACCATGTCTTACAGCGACCTTTATGTCCAGCCTCGCAGACCACCACGAAATCCTGTCCATCATGTCGCGGTTGAGGGCCCTGAGAGGAGTTATGTAAAGGGCCTTCATTCCAGCCACCCTTCCCCGATCAACGATGCGAGAGAGTATGGGTATCAGGGCGGCCTCGGTCTTTCCGGTACCCGTTGGCGCTATCAGCAGGACATTTTCTCCAGCCAACACGTGGGGCATCGCGAGCTCTTGGGGAAGAGAAGGGGAGCCAAACCTGCTCTCGAAGAGCTTTTTGACCAGCGGATTTATGGCGGCTTCCAAACCAAACCCTAGATGGACCGCCTTTTACGCCTGGCGCGCCTCAGGAGTGCATCATCCTCTCGATTTCGCTTGCCATGTCCTCTGGGTTGACGTCCTTCAGCGAGATTATTGTGGTCTTGCCCCTCATGCCCTTTCCGCTTTTCGTCGCACCTATAACCCCCAACCCAGAAAGCGAATTCATCATGGTCCAGAAGGTGGTGTGCTTCTTTGGGAGTTCTCCGTACCTGCTGCAGAGAGCCTTGTAGGCGTTCTCAACCTCGCTTGTAGAGGCCATTTTTTCGCCCTTGGCCTTCAGCGTCCTAGCGAGCGCAAGCAAGAAAATCCTTTCGTGCTTGCTCATGTCGTTTAGGAAGGAGAAGTAAGAAGAGCTGTTGCGCCCGAGGACTTCCTCGGCGAAGGCGAGCGTTATCCTGTCAGGCCTCTTCCTGATTGCCTCATTGGTCAGTGCGTTGAGAGCCCCAATTGCCTTAGTGGCGTTTCCCTCCGCGGACTCGGCAACGAGATCGACCACGGGTTCGTCGTAACCATTCTCCACAAGCCCTTCTGAAAGCCTCTGCCCCACTATGTTCACCATCTGATCCTTGCCGTAGCGCTGCAGCTCCATCTGTGGCGCTGAAACGTCGGATGAAAGAAGGGGAGAATTGGTCGTGAGTATTACCCCCACGCGACGCAACACTTCTTGCGAGCCAAAGATGTCCAGCAGCGCCCCCTCCAGGTCCCCAGATCTCCTTGAGCTCATAAGAGCTTCCCCATGCTCTACTCTGAGGAGAACAGAGGTTGAGGTACCGTTGAGGTACCTAACGAGCTCAGCCTGCATGTTTTTGAAGTTGATGAACCTGTTCTCGCCAAAAAACTTGACTCCGTTCCAGACGGTCTTCAAGAACGCGTAGTCGGTCCTAGCGTTTATCACGTCCACAAACACCGGTACTACCCTTCTGAAGCTACCAAAATAAGATCCAACCATCAAGTCTCTCGAAAACCTGACCGCCAACGCGGTTTTGCCCACGCCACTCTTGCCGGAAAGGATGACCCTGTATGGTCTCCCCGAAAAGCCGTCTCCTTGAAGCGCCAGCCACCGCCTTTTCAACTCAGCCAGATGAGCTTCCCTACCGGGAAGGATCTGAGGGGTATAGGAAAGGCTGAACACCTCCGGATGCGTTACCAGTCCATTGCCGCCGAAGTCAGACGCGAAGTAGCTGTCGTTCGGTATGGGGTAACTCACGATGCAACGCTTCGTCCGAGGGAATAAATCTAATCGCCTGAAAGTGCGCGAAAAAGCAACACGGTTTTTGCAGAATCACGAGATCATACATAAGAAACAGTGGTCTTTCCTGTGGAAGGAATGGCATCCAAACCATTGAGCTTTTCTCCCCGCCATCTGAAAGTGATCGCAGCGCAACCCTTTTTTCCCCCGGCACTTTGTCCTTGGCCGCGATGGTGTAAGGGCAACACGTCGGCCTGTGGAGCCGACTTTCTGGGTTCGAGTCCC
>JAGDXH010000024.1:5987-7380 GCA_023256295.1 Thermoproteati archaeon | reverse complement strand
CCGGGCCACCGGATTATGAGTCCGGCGCTCTAACCATGCTGAGCTACGGGCCCAAGCCGTCCTGCCTTGCAGCTTAAAAAGCTATTTTCTCGTTGGCCCAGCATCCATGCATTCCCATGGAGAACTTCATGGATCCCCTGATAAGGTTGGGAGCTAAGCAGGTGTTCTGAGGCCAACGAAGGGTGCCCTGAAGGATGCCAAGCTGACCCAAACGGAGGGATCCATCACCTCTGAAAGCGGCCATTTGCGCTCAGTTATTGGGCGCCTCAGTTTGCCCTGGAAGGAAACCCTGAGCCGACCTCACCTGGTTTCTTGAGGCCTCCAGAGAGATCGTCTACAATACGCAAGGGGTCTTGTCTCGCAAGGATAAGTCGAACAGCGGGTTCGTTCAACCTTGGTCTCGGGCGGGTTGGGCCTTGGAGGCACAAGGTCAAGCAGATCCCGTGTTCTCCCGATCATCTGTGAGATCACCGAGCGGAGTTCAGCTATGCTAGGTACATCGCAAGTTTCCTCGGCCTTTATGCCCTCTAACATGGAAGAAACCGAGGATGTTCTTTCCGTGAGCGCTAGCGTGGTTTGAAAATCCTGCGAGGAAAAGGCCGATATGCCAGACTCCTGTACCTGCACGAGCTCATCGATCGCGCGCAACGTCGCCTCAGAGTTTTGAGCTGACATCAGGGCCGATTTCAAGGAGTTTCCCTGTTTTTCGGTAAGCTCGGCGAGCTTGACGGCGAGATCCGCAAGGTTTTCAAGGATTTCTGCGGCTTGCCTCACGTCAAGAGCCCTGAGGGGCGAGAGCCCAGCCTTTTCGCCCAGTGACGGGTTTACTATCGCGCCTCTCGTCAGCCTAACAAGCATGAAGTACAACCTGTCCACCTCATCATCACGGTAGGTCAAATCTCTGGCTGCTTCCGCGTTTCCAGTGACCGCTGCTTGGACTGAGTCGAGCTCCATGGCTTTGGTTATTAGAAGCATCTTCTGCAGTAACTTTTCAGCGGAGCCTGGACCAGCTTCCATGAGACTGCTGACCAGCATTCTTCTGCTTTCTTCTTCCATGATCTCGAAACCAGGGAGTTTGTTTACGGCTGCTTTGACCTTCTCCACGTCTTCCTTCGCCATGGGGACATCCGAAGTTATCTCAAGAGAGTCGGCGCCCAGTAGGTAGGCCCAAGTGATTTCCTTCTCGATGGCAGATCCCATCTTGATCCTTATCTCGACGGCTTTGGACCTCAGCTTGGGAGGGTATATGGAGAGGGAACCGTCTTGATTTTGGACCACCAGAAGGGCCTGGTTCTTCTCGACGCCATAGGAAGTGGCCCACGACTTGGGCAGAGAGAGTAGGTAGCTTCCCTTTGCGGTCCTCTGAACCTTCCTGTAAGACATCCTGTGCAGT
>JAGDXH010000024.1:5258-5977 GCA_023256295.1 Thermoproteati archaeon | reverse complement strand
AGTCTTGCCTCTGGGTTAAAACCTTGTTCCTTCGACGCCCAGTAGAGGGACGTAAACGCATGGGAGCAGGGGGATTGTGGTGAAACGCCCACCCTCCTTTCTTACCAAAGTTAGCTCTTGAACTTCCCTTCCGACAGGTATGACCATCTTGCCTCCTTCGGCTAGGGCCTTCAGAAGCGGCTCAGGTATGTCTGGAGCTGCCGCAGAGACGACAACCGCGTCTGGCTTGACGTGCAGCGGGACGGCAGAAGCACCGTCGGTTGCCAGAACGTGAACTCTTCCTGACAGGCCAAGCTCGTCAAAATTCCTGCTGGCTTCTACGGCCAACGCTGGGATTATCTCGGTGGTTAGAACCTCTCCTGAGCCGCTGGCCTGCGCGCACACCGCAGCTAGATATCCCGTGCCTCCGCCGACCTCGTACAAGAGTTTGAAGGGGAGCAGGAGCTCGCACGTTATTGCTATCATCGAAGGTGCCGATGTGGTCTGCCCAAATGCCGTCGGGAGAGGTTTATCCTGGTATGCCTGAGGCCAATAGACCCTCGGCAAGAAGATGTGCCTAGGCACCACCTGCATGGCCTTGAGGACGGCCTCGCTCCTCACGTAGCCGCCCTCCCACAGTGCCTGGGCCATGGCTCTTCTCTCCTCTTCGAACACAGAGGGGAGCTGCAAGCGCGTAAATGCCTATGCGTTGAGCTTAAATGTCTTGATGGCAAAAGTGC
>JAGDXH010000024.1:4857-5248 GCA_023256295.1 Thermoproteati archaeon | reverse complement strand
CAGGTTGCTCGTGGGCTTTCTTGGTTCAGAGGACATGGCCAAGGGGCTTGCCTTGGCTGGCATGGATGCCGTGAGCCCGAAGAGCCGGGAGGCTGCCCTCGACGCTCTTGGAAGGTTCTTACGGTCCGGTCAGTACGCTCTTGTCGTCGTCGGTCAGCAATGGTCGGAGGAGCTGAAGGATGAGATCGTGCTTGCCTCTCAGACCTCAGGCGTACCCATAGTTTCCCTTGGTCTCAACCAAGTGGACCTCTCGGCGTTTAACTCGGCGTTGCAGCAAATCTTGGGGTTGAAGCTTGTCCGAGCCCGTGGAAGGCATATGCAGGAAGATAGTATCTGACGCGCTTGCCTCTTATGAGAGAGAGATAGACGAGGCCTTGGCTGACGCGAACTC
>JAGDXH010000024.1:0-4829 GCA_023256295.1 Thermoproteati archaeon | reverse complement strand
GAGTCTCGTCTCTCTGCGCTTGCTGATGCAGAGTACAAGTCCAGAGTAGCCAAGGCCAAGATGAGCGCGCAAGATGAGGTCTTGGCGGCAAGAGAGGAGGTCAGAAAGCAACTTGAGCAAAGGATCGGGCAGGAGCTCCTTCGCTTTCCGACTTCGCCCAGATATCCGGTCTACGTGAGAAAAAGTCTGTTGGCGGCCTCAGGAGCGCTTGGTCAAGCGGGTCTTCTGGTGATGTGCCGCAAGGAAGACGCGAGGTTGGTCGAGAGTTTGTGCAGGGAGCTCGGCCTTGGAGCGGACCTGGAGTTGGTCGACATCGCTGGGGGAGTCGTGGTGAGCAAGAAGGACGGGGCCGCCACTGTGAATCTGAGCTTGGAGGAGAGGCTCAAGGCAATCGAATTTGCTCGGAGAAGCGACATCGAGAAGGCTCTTTTCGGGGGGTCCAGTTGAAGATCTACAGGGTAGCAGGCACGTTGGTGGAGGGCGAAGACATGAAGGGGGTCTCCATGCACGAGGTCGTGCGGGTGGGTGAGGCTGGTCTGGTAGGCGAGGTGATAAGGATATTGGGAGATCATGCGTTCATTCAAGTCTATGAAGATACCTATGGTCTCCGCCCAGGAGACGAGATAAGGGCAACGGGGAGGCCCTTGTCCCTCGAGTTGGGACCCGGTCTTCTTGGTACCATATACGACGGGATACAGCGCCCCCTCTCTGTCCTCAGAGAGGCAGAAGGATTTTACATCAGGAGGGGAGTGGAGGCCTCTCCGCTTGACAGGAAGAAGAAGTGGCACTTTTTGCCCTTGGTCCAGGTCGGGCAGTCGGTGAGGGGCGGCGAGGTGATCGGAAAGGTACAGGAGACCGACCTCCTCGAGCACAGGATCTCGGTGCAGCCAGATGTGTCTGGGGAGGTAACATGGGTGGCCCAAGAGGGGGATTTGACCGTCGATCAAACTGTGGCAAAGGTGCGTTCTGGCGGAGGCGAGGTTTCGATTTCGATGTTCCAGCTTTGGCCCGTCAGGAGGCCCAGGCCTTACTTGGAGAAGCTTGTGCCCGAAGTTCCGCTCATCACTGGTCAGCGCATCGTGGATGCGCTCTTCCCAATCGCAAAGGGAGGGTCCGCCATAGTGCCAGGCGGATTTGGTACGGGAAAGACGGTGGTTCAGCATCAGCTAGCCAAGTGGGCTGACGCCGAGGTGATCGTGTACGTGGGTTGCGGCGAGAGGGGGAACGAGATGACCGAAGTGCTCCGCGACTTCCCAAAGCTCAAGGACCCCAAGAGCGGGAAGCCGCTGATGATGAGGACGGTCCTCATAGCTAACACCAGCAACATGCCGGTGGCGGCCAGAGAAGCAAGCATATACACGGGTATAACCATCGCGGAGTACTTCAGGGATATGGGCTACAGCGTGGCCATGATGGCTGATTCCACCTCTAGATGGGCTGAGGCTCTTAGAGAGATCTCTGGTCGGCTCGAGGAGATGCCTGGAGAGGAGGGTTATCCTCCGTATTTGGCCAGCAGGTTGGCGGAGTTCTACGAGCGGGCGGGTAGAGTCAAGACGCTTTCGGGAAAGGAGGGCTCGGTGACGGTCGTTGGAGCAGTGTCTCCCATGGGCGGAGATTTCTCCGAACCGGTCACCCAAAATAGCCTGAGATTCGTGCAGGTTTTCTGGGCTCTCGACAAGGACCTAGCCGACAGAAGGCACTTCCCTTCCATCAATTGGCTGACCAGCTACTCTCAGTACAGGTCCGTCGTCTCTGGTTGGTGGAAGAAAAACGTGGCGGAAGACTGGGAGGAACTGGTAAACGAGACGTTGAGGATCCTGCAGGAGGAGAGCGAGCTGGAGAGCTTGGTTCGTCTGGTCGGGGCAGATGCTCTTCCCGAGATGCAAAAGCTGGTGCTCTTGGTTGCGAGGATGCTCAGGGAGGGCTTCCTTCAACAAAGTGCTTTCAACGACATCGACACATATTGGCCGCCGAAATCTCAGTACTTGTTGTTGAAGGCTATAATTGAGTTCTACAGGCAATCGCAGAAAGTGGTCGAAAAAAAGCTGCCTGTCTCGAAGCTGGAATCGCTCCCGGTGGTTCAGGAGATCATGAGGGCGAGATTCACGATCTCTTCCCAACCTGCATTGGAGGATCTCGTCAAAAAAGCTTCATCGGGTCCGCTTTCTATGTTGGGTGGTGCGGAGTGATAGGTAAGAAGCCCTCTCGGGCGAGCGTCCCGGTGGAATATGCCTCTGTCAATCAGATAAGCGGCCCCCTCGTCTTCGTGAGCGGAGTAACAGGCGCAGGATACGACGAGCTCGTCACGGTTGCCTCTCCGGAGGGAGAGAGCTTGGGTAGGGTGCTAGAGGTGTCCAAGGATGTGGCTGTTGTTGAAGTCTTCAAGGGGACAAGCGGGCTATCCATAGGGCGCACGAAAGTCAAGTTCTTGGGCAGAGGTCTAGAAGTGGGCCTGTCCCAAGAGGTGCTTGGAAGGATATTTGACGGGTTAGGCCAACCCGCTGATGCAAAACCGGCTCCATACTCCAAGGAAAGTCAGGATGTGAACGGTTCGCCAATAAACCCAACCTCTAGGGAATATCCGAGTGAGTTCATAGAGACTGGCGTGACAGCCATAGATGCAATGGATAGCTTGGTGAGGGGTCAAAAGCTGCCGATTTTCAGCGGGGCTGGGCTGCCTCACAATTTGCTTGCGGCTCAGATAGTCCGGCAGGCAAAGCTGTTGAGTTCCTCTGAGGGCTTTGCCGTTGTGTTTGTGGCCATCGGGATAACTCACGATGAGGCGATGTTCTTTAGAGACAGCTTTGAAAGGTCTGGGGCGCTTGCGAACGTCGCCATGGTGCTGAACTTAGCGGATTCGCCATCTGTGGAGAGATTGACCGCGCCGAGGGTAGGGTTGACGATGGCCGAGTACTTGGCCTTCGAGGAGCAGATGCATGTACTTGTGATAATGACCGACATGACGAACTACTGCAATGCCCTGAGAGAGGTGAGTTCATCGAGGGGAGAGATACCCGCCAGAAAGGGTTACCCGGGATACATGTACACTGACTTGGCTTCCCTCTATGAAAGGGCTGGCAAGGTGATAGGGAAGAAGGGAAGTGTGACCTTGATGCCAATACTGACCATGCCAAACGACGACATATCTCACCCGATTCCTGACCTGACTGGTTACATAACCGAAGGCCAAATAGTTCTTGACAGAGGTCTTTACATGAAGGGCATCTACCCCCCAGTAGACATCTCTCTGAGTCTGTCTCGTCTGATGAAGGACGGCGTGGGAAAGGGTTACACTAGGGAGGATCACATGGACGTCTCAAACCAGCTTTACGCGTCCTACGCTCGTGCCAAGGAGGTCAGATCCCTGATGACCGTGGTTGGCGAGGAAGGACTTTCAGAGAAGGATAGATCCTACGTCTCGTTTGGCGATTTCTTCGAGAGGAACGTGATAGGTCAGGGCCAAGATGAGGACAGGAGCATTGAGAAGTCCCTTGACCTTGGCTGGGAGGCCCTGTCGCTTCTTCCAGAGGAAGAGCTGACAAGGGTCACTGCAGATGAAATAAAGGAGCATGCGAGGGCAAAAGGAGTTGGACGAGCTCAACGTACCTCCCACCAGGTACAACTTGCTCCGCATGGCTCGCGAGCTCACTTCCCTCAGAAAGGGCCGCGAGCTCCTAGAGGAGAAGCGGGAAGCCCTCATGGTTGAGTTAAAGCGCCAGATTGCGGGGCTCCAGGAGGCCGTGGTTCTTTCAAACAGTTGCCTTAGGGACTTCCTAGCAGCCCTGGCAGCAGTTGAAGGGAAAGCCTATCCCCAGCTTTCTCTTTCGGGCCGGGTTAGACTTGATCTAGACGTGCAGGAAAGAAGCCTCATGGGGGTCAGGCTGACCCCACTATCCGTCAGGCAGAGGTACACTGGAAAGCAGGTGTTTCCTCCCGGGAGCGAGAGCCCAGAGGTCGAGGAACTGGTCCGGCAGGGGGTCAGGCTGGTCCAAGTTCTGTCAAAGCAGGGAGAGCTGCAGGCCTCATCTGTGTCTCTTGCAAAGGAGGCCAGGAAAATGCAGCGGCGGGTAAACGCGCTGGAAAAGATATTCATACCGCAATATGAGAGGACCGTTCGTTTCATTGCTTCTTCTCTGGAAGAGAGGGAACGGGAAGAGCTGATCTCGCTGAAGGCCGTAGAAGAGAAGCTCAATCGGTGAGGGGGGCGAAGAAGTCGCGCGAGCTTGCCCTTGAGTTTCACGCCTTTGGGCATCCAAACGTCAGAGCTACTCATAGGACTACCCTTGAGGTGACAAAGGATCGCGAGCTTGGAAGGGCAGGTGACTGCATACTAGCGGTCAGCTCAGAGGTCTCTGCCGCAGATATACCATCCGAATTTGCAGATGCCATAAGGTCGGGGTGGAGGGTGAAGCTTGTGATATCCTGCTGCGGTTTCCAAGACGAGGTGAGCGGGTGGGGTAGCAGGGGGCTTACCCTGGATGGCCGTAGGGGTCTCATAGCTAGGAAAAGCCAATTCCTGAGCCCCGACACCTTTGCTATCAGGTGCGACAAGTCGGCAGGAGACATCAGGCGCGATTTGGTCGAAGCCCTGAAAGGCGGCGGACCAGTTTCCTTGAAAATAGTCGTTCGTGAACCCGAATAGACCACGTTCGTGGGGGTGGCGTCGACCGCTCGACGGAGATCTTCTTGAAAATAGTCGTTCTTGAACCGAATCGGCCTTGGGAGATGCAGATGCGAGTCCAGCGTCGCGGAGTTCTTGCGTTGGATTCTTGTCTTACCTATGCGTCGTTGAATCAGGAACCTCAATTCCTTCAGGGATGAGAGGATGT
>JAGDXH010000036.1:4651-7458 GCA_023256295.1 Thermoproteati archaeon | reverse complement strand
TAGGACGCTGCCTTGACATGGCAGAGGTCAGGAGTTCAAGTCTCCTTCGGCCCACATTCAGCCTAGCTATAAGCCCTGTCTCCTGCGTCCCCCAAACCCGGCAGTATGTACCCCTTCTGATCCAGCCCTTCGTCTATGGACGCAACGTACAAGGTGGCGTCAGGAACCGTACCCAAAACCCTTGAGATGCCGTAACTTGTGGCTATGGCAGACACGACTAAGATGCGGCTTGGCCGCCCGAAGCTCAGCACCTTCGAAAGGACCTTCTTCAAGGTTGAACCAGTTGCCAGCATGGGATCTACTACGATGAGCGTCCGCCCCTCAATATCAGGCAAGTTAACGTAGTGAACCTGGGCATCGATGTCTTCCACGGAGCCCTTCTCGGCTTCATATCTTCTTGCAACCACAAAGCCGACCTGGGATGACCTAAAAACCTCAAGCATTCCCTCCAGCATGGGCATGGATGCCCTAAGCACCGAGACCAATACCGCCTCTTCAAGAACTGGAAGCATCGTCCCCTCCGCTTCCTGACCAAGTGGCGTCACAACCTTGACGCGCTCAGGCTTCGTTTCGGCCAATACCTCGTACGCCATGAACGTCCCAAGGGCCTTCATGGTCTGCCGGAAGTCCGCTCTGCCGGTATTCCTGTCGCGAAGCTTTGTGAGAAGGTACTGAACGTAGGGATGAAGTACGGTTCTTACCCTCTTTTCTTCATCTTTCATGCAGGACCAGTCAAGCAAGGGAAGAAGTAAAAAGCGTTTCGGGTCTTGGAAACATCTAAATACCAAGGCGGTATAAAACGTGAGCGAAGCTTGAGCTACGAAATAAGGGATCCGGTCTACGGCTACATAACTTTTGATGAGACGGACAAAAAGATAATCGACACCTATCCGGTTCAAAGGCTGCATCGCATAGCGCAGCTAGCAACGGCCTTAGTCGCTTACCCAGGCGCCACGCACACCAGATTTGAGCACTCCGTCGGCGCAATGCACGTGTCAACCATAATGGCAACATCCCTGCAGGAACGCGGCCTCGACCCGCACGACCTGCAGCTGGTGAGGTTTGCCGGATTGCTCCACGACCTAGGGCATGGCCCTTTCTCGCACTCCTTTGAGTATGCCTTGGGAAGAAGACTCCACATGAACCATGAAGAAGTAACCGAGCGCCTGATAACCCAGACAGAGGTGGCAGATGGCATAAAGGCGGCCGGCTGCGAGCCACGTGAGGTAGCTGAGGTGGCAAGGGGAAGAAGAAGACTACTAAGCGACTTGGTCGCAGGACAGGTGGATGCCGACAAGATCGACTTCCTGCTAAGGGACTCCCTTCATGCAGGTGTGGAATACGGTCACTTTGACTGGCAACGCCTGATCAGGTCGTTCGTGGTCAAGGAGGGAGGGGTGTTCGCCAGCACGAATTCCCTCTACTCTTTGGACTCGTTTCTGATAGCAAGGTTCCAGATGTTCAGGGCCGTCTATTACCACAAAACCGTTAGGGCCGCAAATCTCATGCTAGAGAGATCCATAGATGAGTTCTGGGATCAGATTGGATTGCCATCCTTCAACGTCGAAGACTACTTGGCCCTTGACGATTACTCGCTGATGGCAGCACTCAAGCAAGCCGCAAAAGAGCGCCCTGAAAGCATCGGATCAAGGTTGGTGAACGGTCTTCTGAGGCGCGATTTACTCAAGATGGCTTATGAAAAGCCCATATTGGGAGGCAAGGAAGCCATGGTTTCGCGCACCCTTGAGCTTGAGCTAGACCTGGAAAAGCTTTCTGGCATTGACAGAAGCGAGATATTCGTGGACAGCCCTTACCTACCAGTGATACCCCTTTCGCAGTCGATGAGAAGGCAAATAGAGGTCTGGGACGAGAGGACGGCGCAGCTCTTGCCTCTCTCTTCTCTCTCCTCGGTAAGCGCCCAGCTCTCCGGATACTATGAGGCATTGAGGATATACACGTTCAAGAACAACAAAGACAAATTGGCGCAAGCAGCGCAAAAAGCCCTGGAGGAAGGCTTCGAGCTTCATTACTGAGGATTTCTAGCACATCTTTTGAAACCCTGACCCGCGATCCCTGCTTTATGGACAGCACGGCTGCATCCACGGAGTGCAACATGGGAATGACAGATATCACGCATCCGATCGTCGTGACTGGGTCTGGCTTGACGAGGACCATGGCCGCAGGTGCAGTTCCAACCTTCTTCATACCGTAGATCACGTAGGAACCCACGGTGCTCCCTTTTCCTGTAGGGTATATGAGTATCTTCCCTGTCACGAATTCCCCAAAAACGTCGCTCTCGTGGTCAATTATTTGACCCGTAGCAGGGTTCACTCCCCCTAGAAAGGACAGAGGAAAACGAGATACCAAGGCCATCCCATCGACCATTCCTTCTACCGCAACCTTTCCCCTGAACGCTTTCAACTGCGATCCAGCTCCCCCATCGAAAGCATGAATGCAACCACCGTGGGCTCGAGTTTGGGCTTAACCCCCTTGGAACCAGGCAGGTAAAACCACGACTTAACGGAATCGGTCATCACGCCATCCAAAAAAGTTGGGGCGGGGGAAAAGACAGGGCATGTACCTTGAAAGATCTTTACCCCAATCTGCCTGAGCCTGTGAGCGGCTTCGCTTCCGTCCGGAGACGACAGGGCATGTGCAGAGGCATAAACGTAGAGGCGCCCCTTGACGTGCTTTGTTGGAGATAAGAGGCGGGCGAGGTAGACCAGCTCTTCCGCCCCATACTGGGGGCAACCGAGGAACATGGTCTTAGGCGCGTTCCCAGTCACCGCGTCATCCACCGCCTGCCT
>JAGDXH010000036.1:0-4466 GCA_023256295.1 Thermoproteati archaeon | reverse complement strand
CCCTACCCAAGCCGTCCAAGTAGACCACGCGCGCCTGCCCCCTCTCTGCCACAAACTTACCAAGCAACCCCCACTCAAGGGGCCCCCTTGGAACAGGCTCTTCTATCTTGACGTACAGCGCAGGCCTGCGATTCCGGTCCAGATGCATGCCGTAGGCTGGCGTCTTGCCAGCGATGGCCGCGAAGAGAGCCGATGGCCCCCCTTCCCTGTTGGTACGGATTCCCATCACCGAGTTTCCATAAACAACAGCTGAGGATTCGGCCCAAGCAACGTGGTCACCAACCGAAAGGCCAGATGCCCAAGGTCCTTCGTATGGAAACGTACAGGAATATGATGGAAAAACCCCCATGCTCTCAAGCAACTTGTTGACCTCTAGCTGATGCTCAAGAAACTCCTGTGTTATGCCTTGTTCCTTCCAGCTCTTGACGTCAACCCCGCAGGGATTTGAGCTGGTCGGCACAGATACCCTTACCCCGCTTTTTGCCAGATCTCTGAGAAACTCAAGTCCATGCTTCCCAAGGTTCATGTACGAGACCCCAGATACGTGGGCGTTCTTTACCTGAACCATGCCCTCGGCACCCATGGTCTCGCCCAAGACGGACAACGCCTTCTCGGGAGTACCTGGGTCGATCATGACTGGTAGTCCACCCTCTTGTATTTTTCCGCTTCCCTGATTGGGTACGTGGCGTCTATACCCATCTTCGTCGTCTCGCCGTCCGAAAGAGCCGAGGGATCCAGCGTTGATCCCGCGGCCCCAGGGACGATCAACAGCCCCTTGTCTGCCCGAAACCTGGTCGCTATTGCCCATTCAACTTGTCTCCCGTCTGTGACTTCCACGTCTGGGTCAACCACAACGACGTGCTTGAGGCTTGGGTGGGCTGAAAAAGCCGCTAGCATGGCGTTTTTCGCATCCCCATCCCTCTGCTTCTCGATGCTAACGACAGCGTGAAGCCACGTTCCGCCGCCTGGCGTGAGGTACACGCCGCGGACCGAAGGAACAACGTTACCCACGAACTCCCTGATCTTGGCCTCTCTGGGAAGACCCATGAGGATCTGGTGTTCCATGCCTCCTGGCATGATGTAGTGAAAGAGCGGGCCCGGGCGATGATGGGCGCGCTGAACCGTCAAGACGGGCTGCGCGCGCACTGCGTCATAGGTCTTAAGCAAGTCAAAGAAAGGTCCCTCGCTGGCGAGCTCCATTGGGTCAAGAGTCCCCTCCAACAATATCTCGGAACCTGCAGGATAAGGAAGACCGAAAAGCGGGCTCCGCCGGAACGTCAACTCTCCTCCTGCCAAGGAGTTGGCTACTTCCAGCTCAAATACCCCGTACTCCGGTGAAGAGGCAGAGGCCATGAGAAACTCCAGGGGACCTCCCAGCACAACAGCCACCTTGAGGGGCTCTCTTCTTTCCCGGG
The DNA here is from genome assembly GCA_023256295.1 of Thermoproteati archaeon. Classification (GTDB taxonomy): domain Archaea; phylum Thermoproteota; class Thermoprotei_A; order Marsarchaeales; family UBA168; genus UBA168. Next base: position 3,051 of record JAGDXH010000036.1, on the reverse strand, counting down.
CTTGGCTCAGCATCTTGTAGAGGTGCCGAGGGACGATCCTCACTGCAAACTTGTCATCGCTGAGCTTCATCATCCGATGGTACGAAGCATTGAAGTGCTCCCCGTCAGAGGCAACAATGATCCCGGAGGTTACATATGTCCGTCCATGAAACTCCGGGACAGGGAGGAACCCCGCATCAGATTCGACCTCTTCTTCGGTTGCCGACCGCTCAGCTTCCTTCAGAGGAAGCGGATTGCGGACCGCGTGCGCAAGGCGAAGGTGAAGACCTCCCGTGCCCTGAGTACCCAGCAGCTCCGCCAGCAACTCACGACTCAGGACGACGTTTCCAACGCGACTCACGGGATATGAGGAGTCCATCACTGCCATCCTTCCGTCTTCTGATGCCAGGCTTGAGAGGAACTGATCGGCCTGGACCCTCTTCAGCCGGCCCCTCGCCTCAAGGGCAGAAACCACCTGACGAAACTCCACCATAATCTGCTGACCAGACGCGTGTATAAAGATAGCTTTTGAGTTCGAGTTCCACAAAAGAAAAAGAGATAAAAGTGCTAGCACTGCATCCCCATGGACAAATCCGCGAGGTCGGCCCGAGAGAAGGGTGACCGCGCCTTGGGCTTCGTGGCAAAACGCATAGTTCCTGGAGAGTGCACCCTGATATACGGCGCTGGAGCCAGCGGAAAGAGCACGATTGCCATGGAGAGCGCGATTCTTGCCGCTTCGGAGGGCCACTCGGTACTCTATGCTTTTTCCGGTCCTGCAAGCTTCCTGGCCAGATTCGAAGAGCTCTCGACGAACTCTCCCGAACACCTGAACAGAATCAACTTCGCGAAGTTTGAAAGTCTTTTAGAGATGCTTGAAATACCCTTGCTGCTTTTGGCCTCCCGGGCAGACCTTCTCGTCGTGGACAGCGCAACATCCGCCTATAGAGCAGCAATTGCTGACGGAAAGAAGCCGATGAGCGCTGGCCGTGCGTTGGCACAAGTGATATCTCTCTGCAGGGCCGCCGACCCTTCCCTTGGCATTCTTCTCACCGCAGAGGTTCAGACGAAACCCGATGGTTCAGAGAGACCAGTCGCAGAAGCCACGCTCGATTACTGGTGTACCCGGAAGATCCACTTGGTCAGACAAGCGGACGGAAGGAGGATTGCCATTCTAGACGGCGAACCCCTTGAGTTCAGAATAGGAAAAGACGGCACAGATGGACCCTAGATGGAACCTTTCGTTCAAGCTGCCTTGCTGGCCATACCGCTTTATGCAGCCAACGGCAGTCCAGTCATCATAAGGGGAAGACGGCCCATCGACTTCGGAAGGCTGGCACCGGATGGAAGAAGGGTATTCGGAGATGGAAAGACTTGGGAGGGGCTTGCTGGAGGGATTGCCATGGGGACGATGGCGGGATGGGCTGCTTCGCTCCTCGAGCCCGCTTACATGAGCTTTGCGATGGCCCTCTTGCTGTCCTGCGGGGCACTCCTCGGAGATCTCTTGGCCGCTTTTGCCAAAAGAAGGGCAGGCATGAAAAGGGGAGACCCAGCTTTTCCGCTGGACCAGCTTGACTTCGTGATCGGTGGGCTGGCGCTGGCTACGCTTTTCGGATACAACATCAGCCTCTTGGCCGTGATCTCGCTCCTCCTCGTAACTCCTGCCATCCACGTGGTGGCAAACCTGCTTGCCTACTTGCTGAAGCTCAAGAGCGTACCATGGTAGCTCGGGCGATATGCGTGAACTACCCCGCCCTAACGGTCATTCACCTCCTTACCCCAGTTAAAGTTAACTGGACTAGGCTGATCCTACTGGCTTGTCGGAAGGAGAACCCTGCTTGGTCATGGACACGCGGGAACCAGATGAGATGCGCAGGCTACTCGAGGAAAATGGAATCAAGACGTGCACCAGATTCCTCACCGTCGCAGATTACGCAGTCTCAGAAGACGAAGCAGTTGAAAGGAAAACTGCAACGGATTTTGTCAAATCCCTCTTCGACGGGAGGCTGCTGGATCAAGCGAAAAGATTGAGGGAGTCCTACAAGAAACCCATAATGGTGATAGAGGGTGACCTTGGCCAGCAGCTGTCCTGGAGGAAGAACCCCAGGTCGTTCTGGGGAGCGATGGCCTCGCTTTCTCTGGACTCAGGCATAGCCCTGTTCTTTACTCCCAGCCTGCACCAAACCGCAGAGCTCCTCACAGTACTATTCAGGAGACAGTGGGTTAAGCGCGAAAACAAAGGCGGCTATAGGCCTCAAGCCAGACCAAAGGTCATGTCAAAGAGGGAAAGGCAACTTTTCGTACTAGAGGGCTTGCCAGGCGTGGGACCGCAGCTCGGCGAGAGGCTGCTGGATCGCTTCGGCTCTGTGAAAGGAGTTGTGATGGCCTCCTCCAAAGAGCTGGCAAGCGTGGCGGGGATAGGCGAGAAAAAGGCGGCGGCAATCAGGCAGCTTCTTGACGCTCCTTGGACGGTAGAGAAAAATGACCAAAGCAGGTTACTATAGCAGCCGCGGCTTCCTTTCCTCACCCAAAGGGACGCCTGTCCGGGACTCGTCAAACGTAAACACTTTAAATGCCAAGCGTATGTTTTCCCGTGAAGAAAGCCGAAAGGATAAGGGTTGCAGTGGGCCAGATGGCCCCAAAGATGGGAGACGTGAGAGGGAATTTCGCGAAACTGATGAACATGACAAGGGCAGCCGTGGACTCGAAGGCAGACATCGTGGTCTTTCCAGAGCTGGCCACAGCCGGTTACCTGTCCCAAGCGATATTTTACGACGTGGCAGAAAAATCTAGCCAGTACCTGCAGGAACTAGCGGAGGAGGCAAAAGGAATCAGCGTCGTGCTTGGAATCGTAGAGGAGGATCGTTCCGGCACGCTTTACAACTCAGCCATGGTCCTCCGCGACGGACAAGCCGCCTCAGGCATCTGGAAAGGAAAGCAAGTGAAATCCTACAGAAAGCTGTACCTGCCTACTTACGGCATGTTCGAAGAAAGCCGGTGGTTTGCACCAGGCTCGGGCGTACCCGTATACGACCTAGATACCGAACACGGAAGCTTCCGGGCTGGCATAATAAT
>JAGDXH010000053.1:6822-7466 GCA_023256295.1 Thermoproteati archaeon | reverse complement strand
GCAGAAGCAGGGCGTTGCCGAAGCCTACAACATAATCTACAGCAGCGCCCCCTACGTCTGGCTGCCCGAAGGATACACTTACTGGTTCCAGCAGCCGTACCTGCACGGGGTCACGTACAACCCGTTTGTCGGGTACAGATACAACACGATGTACTACTCCAACTACACCACAACTTACAACGTCACATCTTGAGCATCGGTGAAAGCAGTGGAATCCAACTTTTTGTTTTTTCTAATCAGAAGGGTGGTGAATGCGTTCATCACCTTGATCTTGCTTATCCTGATAGTATTCGTGCTTATCCATGTTATTCTGCCTACTCCTCAAGCGATGGCCAAGGTTTACATAGGTGGTGCTCACTATACCACGGCAGCTCTGAATGCCGTGATAGCTCGTTACGGCTTAGATCAGCCACTTTACGTCCAGTTCATGTCTTATGTTTACAATGCCCTCACGGGCAATTTCGGGATGGACAGCCTGTACAGGGTCCCGGAGATGCAGCTTCTCGACAAGTTCATCCCCATAACCCTTGAGTTCGTCCTCATAGCTACAGTTTTGCAAGTCTTCCTTGGCGTGCTCACGGGAGGGCTTGCCGCCATGTGGAGGGGCGGCGTGCCTGACTGGGTGATAAAGGCGCTCTACCTCG
>JAGDXH010000053.1:2727-6791 GCA_023256295.1 Thermoproteati archaeon | reverse complement strand
ATATGGTCTTGCCGGTGTTCTCAATAGCCATAGCCGGCTTCGGTCTGACCACAAGGATGATGAGAAGTAGCTCGGTTGAGGTGTTTGACAAGGACTACGTCAAGCTGGCATACATGAAGGGGATGAGCAACAGGAGAGTGTTGTTTGGGACTGTGTTCAGGAACGCCATGATCCCGATAATAACGTTGACGGCCATACAGTTTGGGTTCGCCGTTGCGGGTGCCGTGGTAATAGAGGACGTCTTTCTGTACAAGGGTATGGGCTTCTTCCTGTATCAGTCTGTCACGAACTTGGATTACGTGGCCATATTGTCCACCACCATAATAATCGGGATATCCGTCATCGTGGCGAACTTCGTGGCCGACTTGCTCTACGCGGTGGTCGACCCACGGGTTAGGCTTGAGTGAGGTGAAGAAGGTTGAAGCCGTTGAGCATCCTGAAGAAAGCGCTGGGATTCAGGGATGATGTGGACGCAGTACGCGCGGCAAAGGGAGAAAACCTGAGCACTTGGTACTACTTACTTCACAAGAAGCAGGCCGTGGTGGGCATTGCCATAATAGCGATGTTTTTGGCATGGTCAACAGTAGAGGGCATCATGCAGCTCTTGGGGGGCTACACCAGAGATCCATCCCTTGGCTGGCTGCTACTGCCCCACAACCCCATCTCATCTCCATCGCTGACGACCAGTCTTTTGCCCCCTTCCTTGAGGTATCCCATGGGGACCAACTTTGAAGGGCAGGACATATTTTCCAGGTTGCTCTATGCTGCTCCCAAAGACGCGTTTGCTGCCTTCGTGGTTGTCCTAAGCGCAGTGGCCCTCGGCTCAATCCTGGGGATCGTGGCTGGCTACTACGGTGGATGGATGGATGAGATACTGATGAGGATCACTGATGCCTTCTTGGCTTTCCCCGGGCTCGTGCTGGCCATTGCCCTCAGCGTGCTAATAGGGCCTGGGTTCAGCTCCGTCCTCATAGCCCTCACTGTGATCTGGTGGCCCGTATACGCCCGGCTGTTCAGAGGACAGACATTGACGCTTAAGTACAGGGGCTTCGTGGAGATCTCTCGTCTGTTCGGAGTTAGCGAGGCTAAAGTTTTGTTCAGACACATATTCATGAATGCCCTGGACCCAGTAATCGCTTACATGGCATTGGACTTCGGCACGGTCATACTGACGTACTCCACCCTGGCTTTCCTCGGCATTGGCATTCAGCCGCCCTATCCGGAGTGGGGCTCAATGGCATCCAACGGGCTGAGCTTTTTCCCGTCTGCCTGGTGGTACACATTCTTCCCCAGCCTCACCATACTCCTTGTGGTGATAGGGTTCATACTTTTCGGTGACAGCTTTCAGGACGTGATCTCTGGGAGGGTTGTAGATTGACAGCCTCTCTTAGCATAAGGGATCTCACCGTGTACTACAAGACGCCTCTGGGGCTGGTCCAGGTTCTGGATGGGCTGACTGCAGACTTTGATCAGGGAGAAACCGTGGCGGTCGTGGGGGAAAGCGGCTCTGGGAAATCGACCATGGGTTTTGCCATCACTCGTCTGCTTCCTCCCACCGGGGTCGTTGAGGGCTCGATTCTGTTCGAAGGCCAAGACTTGGTCAGCATGCCGCAGAAGAAGCTTAGGGACGTGCGCGGGACCGGCATATTCATGGTCATGCAAGATCCCTTCAGCAGTCTGAACCCCGTGAAAAAAGTCGGGTTACAACTCCTTGAAGCGGTTCAAATCAGGATGGAGAGGAGAGGGGAGCACTTTGACTACGAATCTGCGTCAAAAGAGGTGCTGAAAAGGCTGTACGACGTCAAGCTTCCAGATCCTGCGATCATCATGACCAAATATCCGTACCAGCTATCCGGGGGGCAGATTCAAAGGGTGGTTATAGCCATGGGACTCCTGCTTGAACCGAAGATAATAATCGCGGATGAGCCTACCTCTGCGCTTGACGTCAGCATACAGGCTCAGGTCATAGCCTTGCTGAAGGAATTGCAACAGCAGTACGGAATGACACTCATCTTCATAACTCATGATCTGGCAGTTGCCAACGTGGTATCCGACAAGGTACTCATACTGTATGCGGGCAGGTTGATGGAGTTTGGGGACAAGCGGGACATAATACAAAAGCCCATGCACCCTTACACCCAGGGGCTGCTGAAGAGCTTCCCTTCTGGTAGCTACAGGGAAAAGGAGCTCTATTCCCTCCCAGGGATGCCACCCTCATTCTTTTCGCTTCCTGTCGGATGCAAGTTCAGCGACAGGTGTCCCTATGCCTTCGACAGGTGCTTCAAGGAGGAGCCGGGAATTCTTGACGTCGAGGGAAGGACCGTGAGGTGTTTTCTCTATGGTGGAGCTCGTAAGAACCGAGTCGCTTAGAAGGTACTTTGCGGCCGAGAAGCTAGGCCTGTTGGAAAAGTTGGCTGGGAGAAAACAGCGCTACATCAAGGCGGTCGACGACGTGAACGTCGTCCTAAACAAGAACGAAACCACTGCTCTGGTGGGCGAAAGCGGTTCTGGTAAGACAACTCTTGGTCGGATGTTGGCAACCCTTGACACGCCGACCTCTGGCAAGATATTCTACAGCGGAGTGGAGCTCAACGAGGATGCCTTGGAGTCCGTCAGACACAAGGTTCAGATAGTTTTTCAGAACCCATACGAGAGCCTCGACCCAAGGATGAGCATCAGACAGATAATCGAAGAGGCGCTCACCAGGTATGGCGGAGACGATAGGGCTGGAAGGGTTAAAGAGGTACTGGAAGCAGTTGGACTGAATTACTCTGACATCCACTACAGGAAGGCGAGGGACCTTTATGGCGGACAGAGGCAAAGGGTGGCTGTAGCGAGGGCCATGGCAGCCAATCCGGAATTCATTGTCCTCGATGAGCCAACGTCGGCTTTGGACGCCAGCGTGCAATCTCAGGTACTTAACCTTCTTGTGCAGCTAAAGAAACAGTATGGGTACACTTACCTCTTTATCACCCACAACATGATGGTTGCCAGATACATATCTGACAGGATATACATAATGTATGCCGGAAAGGTTGTGGAGGCAGGCCTGAGCGAAGAGGTTTTTACGGATCCCTTCCATCCCTACACAAAGCTTCTCATGGAAAGCGTCCCATCTCTTGAGCCCACGGCGAGGCTTGAGCCCATGAAGGGGGAAGCACCAAGTCTCCTGAATCCTCCTCCAGGCTGTCGCTTCAGTCCTCGTTGTCCCTATGCCTTCGACAGGTGCTTCAAGGAGGAGCCGAGGCTTCACTTGGTTGGACAAAGACTTGTAGCCTGCCATCTCTTCGAGGACAGGGAAAGGCGAAATTTTCGGCAATCCTCTTTTATGCTACTGGCTGAAACGGCTGTATGGAGAACAGGTACATGGGGGCCTTGGCCCTTAGCTGGGCGAAGCTGCTGAGCGAGGAAGTTGAGGTGGTTCCCAGCATTACTTCAAAGGTGCAACTGGAGGACGGGAACTCGTTGCTCTTGGAGGAAGGCAAGCCCTCGAGGATTCCTCGCTGGATAGCTAACAAGATGGGCCAGGGGGTGCAAGTCAGGGAAAAGGAGCCGGACGTAAAGGAATTTTCTACGGCAGCCTGGGTCGAGCAAAACGATCAAAAAAATCTCAAGAAGGTTGATCCCCTCATATATGCGCGGGCTTCCCTTTGGCTTTCTTCAGGAGAGAGGAAGGAGCTTCGCGCGTCGCTCAGCGAGCTGCTGAGCGTCAGGAGGAGAAAGGTCATAGAGGCGGCGCTCAGCAACAGGCAGGATCAAGCTTTTTACGCCGCGATGACCTTAGAAGAGAGGATGCTTTACGAGGACCTCAGGCGGTCGTTAGATCAGTGGCAGGAGATGCTTTCTTCCGTGCTTTCGGGCTTGGTGCCCGGCGGTGAAGTGCTTTGACGCAAGTAGCCGGTCAGCTCGACGTTGGGGAAGCCTTCGCGGCTTTTCTAAGGCAGTTTTCCGAGCCTGACGCTCGTGATCCGAGCAGGATGGTGGAGAAGTACAGGGAGCGCATAAGGCAGGTCGCGGCGTTCAAACAGAGGAGCTTGAGCGTGGATTTCCCAGATGTCATAAGC
>JAGDXH010000053.1:1549-2717 GCA_023256295.1 Thermoproteati archaeon | reverse complement strand
GAGTAGCGGGAGCAGGCGGCCTTGAAGCTGCTGGAGGTCGAGGACCCCGACTATGCCTCTCAGATCAAGAAGATCCACGTGAGGTTCCGCGGACTTCCAGAGATAACTCCAATGAGGAAACTCAGGAGCGACGTGCTGGGAAAGCTCGTCGAGTTCAAGGGCGTGGTCGTCAGGGCGTCTAGGGTCTCCCCTTACGTTGAAAAAGCCGTGTTCCAGTGCATGAGTTGCGGGACGACCGTTGACATCACGGAAGGCAGGCGGATGAGGCCCCCAACGGTTTGCCCGAACCCCTCATGCCCCAGTCACTCGACGGGCGTTGCCCGCTTCAGGTTTCTCATAAAGGAAAGCGTGCTTGTGGACAGGCAGCGCATAAGGGTTCAAGAGGAGCAAGAGGAGGTGCCTCCGGGTCAGCTTCCCACTTACGTGGACGTCGAGCTGTTTGACGACCTCGTTGATCTGGCAAGGCCTGGAGACAGGGTTGACTTGGTCGGGGTGCTTGAGGGCGAGCCAAACCCCAATGACACGCAGGACAGGATACTTGACACCTACTTCTTGGCGGACTCTCTCGAGGTGGTCGACAAGGGATTCGAGGAGGTGCAGATAAATGACGAAGACGTGAAGAGGATAAGAGAGCTCTCAAACACCCCGGATATCCGGGAGAAGATCATCTCTTCCATGGCTCCTCAGATATACGGGATGGGATACATAAAGGAGGCCATAGCGCTTTCGATGTTTGGTTCCCAGCCAGTTTACGGAAAGGATGGGACGAGGATAAGGGGAGATATTCACGTCCTTCTCATAGGAGATCCTGGTGTTGGAAAAAGCCAGTTGCTTCAGTTCGCGGCCCGTCTAGCCCCCCGTGGGGTGTACACTTCAGGAAAGGGGTCGAGCGCCGCTGGCTTGACGGCAGCTGTGGTCAAAGATCAGAAGGGAGAGTTCATGCTTGAGGGTGGCCATACATCAAGCCATGGAGCAGCAGGTTACGTCAATAGCAAAGGCTGGTATCGTTGCAACTCTCAACACGCGGGCCTCTGTGATCGCCGCTGCTAACCCTAAGCTGGGACGTTACATGGAGGACAGGACTGTGAACGATAACGTGGATCTGCCGGTGACTATACTTTCTAGATTTGATCTGATATACATCATAAAGGACAGACCAGATCTCGAT
>JAGDXH010000053.1:0-1507 GCA_023256295.1 Thermoproteati archaeon | reverse complement strand
GAGGAAGTACATAAGTTATGCCAGGCGGTACGTCTCGCCCACCCTGAGCGAGAAGGCAGCGGAGGTCCTTCAGACTTTCTTTCTGCAGATGAGGGAGAAGAGCAAGGATGCCGACTCTCCTGTTGCCATAACGCCGAGGCAGCTCGAGGGTTTGATAAGACTCACCAAGGCAGAAGCCAGGCTTCGGTTAAGCGAAGCTGCCGACGAGGAAGACGCCGAAAGAGCGATCTTGCTCACCAGAATGTACCTCCAGCAGGTGGGCATCGATCCAGAGACTGGCCTTCCCGACATAGGCCCCATCACGACCGGGAAGACTTACTCACAGCAGAGCCGTGCGGCACTTTTCCTGAAAACCCTAGACGATCTTCTCGATGAGAGCGGCGGTGCTGACGTGGAAGTGGAAAGCCTAAAGGATGCCATGATCGGCAAGGGTATGAACGAGGGAGAGTTCGAAAAGCTGCTGAATGCGTTCATTCACGACGGTACCCTTTACCAGCCTACTCCAGGGAAGATAAACTACGTGGGGAGGAGGACCCGGCATGAGCGAAGCCCTATGGGTTGAGAAGTACAGACCAAAGGTCCTTTCCGACATGGTCGACCAGGAAGACGTGGTGAAGAGGCTTCAGATGTTCGTCAAGGAGGGTAACATGCCTCACTGTCTTTTTGTGGGGCCTCCCGGCACTGGGAAGACGACTGCGGCTCTTTGTCTGGTCAACGAGTTGTTCGCGGGCTCCGTGGCTGAGAACACGCTCGAGCTGAACGCCAGCGATGAAAGGGGGATAAAGGTCGTGCAGGACAGGATAAAGGAATTCGCGAGGTCAGTTTCGCTGGGAAAGTTGCCTTTCAAGGTCATGATACTAGATGAGGCCGACAACATGACAGAAGATGCCCAAGAGGCGTTGCGCAGGACCATGGAGCTCTATTCTTCGTCTTCTCGCTTCATATTGATAGGGAATTACTCCAGCCGCATAATAGAGCCGATTCAGTCGCGCTGCGCGATATTCAGATTTGGGACCATACCCAAAGAGGCTTTTGTGGGGAGGTTGGAGCAGATCGCGCGCTCTGAAGGAAAGCAGGCCCAGCCCCAGGCACTTGAGCTCATATACGAGTTTTCGCAGGGAGATCTCAGAAAGGGCATCAACTTGCTTCAGTCTTCAGCCACGGGACAGAGCATCACCGCAGATGACGTGAAAAAGGTCGTCGGGGAGGTTGAGGCAGGGGGGGCATCGGATGCTCTGAGGCTCGCTGTCGGAGGAGAGTTCTTGAAGGCCAGATCCCGTCTCAAGGACTGGATGGCCTCTCAGGGCCTCTCCGGATTGGATGTTGCTCGCCAGATTCATGATTCGATCATGCGCATGAGCGTTGGAGAAGAGCTAAAGGCTCAGATGCTTGAGGCGCTGGGAGATGCCGAGTTTAGAATCGTTGAGGGCGGGGATGACGAGATTCAACTCGACGCCTTTCTCGCAAGGGTGGCTGCTGCCTCGTGGAGGAAAGGGGCAAGCCGGGC
>JAGDXH010000056.1:248-8059 GCA_023256295.1 Thermoproteati archaeon | reverse complement strand
CAGACATAACCTGGTATTTGTCTGCTAGGTCTGGGAATTCCATCGCTTCTACCATGTCTCCAACGATAAGGGGGTTTTCTATGGCCATCTGATGCGCCATCCTGACTGCCCTGGGGCAGTACGGACACGTGGGTGTCACGTAAACTTCAATGTGTACCGGCTTGTCTATCTTCTTGACCCTTGCTTTTCCGGCGGGAGTAAGCCTAGATGACCCAGTCGAGACGTCGATCACGTCGTCGATGAAGGCCGAGAATTCGTGGCCGGCAGGGAGCCCAAAGTACCTGACGTGAAAATCCCTATCTCCTGCGATCATGCTTATGGCCGGGACCTTATCTACGTTCAGTTTCTTTGCATATGCTTCTTCTTTGGAGATGTCGGCTACAAGCGGCTTTATCAGCTCACTCGTTTCAGCCAACTCCTTCACCAGCTCGGTTTCCTCTTTGCAGTACTCGCAGTTGTCCTGCGAAACGAAGGTGGCCAAGGTAACTGTGTTCTTAAGTCTCTTCTGAAATATGTCACGAAGCGTCTTTTTGTCCTCTTCGCTGATGAGAGTTTCAGACACGCGCTATCACGGGTTTATAAAAAGCGGTGCTTTTAACCTTTTGGGGTGACTTGCCTTAACCGGAGGTGCAAGACAAAGACATGTTCCTCAGAGCGAGTGACGATTGGGAAGGTGTGGTGAAGAGGCTACTCGAGACGGGAGGCATACTCGTGTACCCAACGGACACCGTATATGGCTTGGGATGCGACGCAGAGAGCGACGAATCTATCCGGCAGATTGAGAGGATAAAGGGGGAAAGAGGTACCAAGCCCTTCCCGGTGTTGGTCTCGTCACTTGAGACCGCGTTTGAGGTCGGCGTGTTCAGCGAGCTGGCCCATGCCCTAGCAAGGAGGTATTGGCCAGGGCAACTGACCTTGGTCATTCCGAGAAAAAACGGTCATCTCGAGCACGCTGCGCTTGGCGCGCCTACCGTTGGCCTCAGGATACCTGCGGACTCGATTGCAATGAGGATTGCCCAACTGTCTCCCTCTGGCTGTGTGATTGGCACGAGCGCGAATCGCTCGGGGCTCCCGCCGGCGACCTCTGTCCAAGTCCTTGATCCAGAGGTGGCCCGCAGGGTAGATGCGGTGCTCGACGACGGTCCCAGAAATGGGCAGCCCTCAACGGTTGTCGAGGTAGTTGGGGATACTGTCAGGATCCTCAGGAAAGGCAGATTGGATCCAACCTCTGATATGGGCCTCTAGTGACGCGCGAAACCCATATAGCCGTGCTCTCTTTTATCTCATGGGCCTCAAGCGCGATATCGCGGAGCTTGCATTGCTGGCTGCAGTGATAGGAGGGCTCTACGCTGCCATGGTGGTCTACATGGGAAATGCTGAGCCTCTGATGATCGTGACCACTGGGAGCATGGAACCCAAGATCGAGCCGGGATGGATAGTTGTTGTCAAGTCGATTGCTGCCTCAAGCATTAGGCCAGGAGACGTGATAGCATACTGGAGCACAAACCCGGAGTTCAAGGACCCAATAGTTCATCAGGTGATAGTCGTTAATCACGTGAATGGGCAGCTTTCCTTTGTCACCTGGGGAATAGCGAACCCGCCCCAGTATCCCGATAACGTCACTTGGCCGGGCTATGCCCAGAGCTTAGAGCCGTCTACTGGAATTCCTCAAAGCAGGGTCATCGGAAAGGTAATCATGATAATTCCTTATGTGGGTCGCTTCTTGCTCTTCCTCAGGCAACCGCCGATTTACGCGACCCTCTTGCTTCTATTCGTAGGGTTGCTGGCATATGATGCCCTAATTGAGCGCAAAAAAGAAGGCTCTCTGTCTGCGCTGAGTTGAGACTTATATTCTTCCGTCGCTTGTTCTTGCGGAAGTGCCCGAGCATGGCCCAAGGGAGCGGACTTAGGATGAGCCATCATGAGAGATCCGTTGCCGTTGGCCGCGGGGGTTCAAATCCCCCCTTCCGCACCATTTGACGTTGGCGGGCTGACTGGTTGCATTGAGAGCATCTGCGCACCCCGCCCAATCGGTTGACTGGCAAGAGGGAAGAAGAGCTGAGCTTGGATTCTGCTCCTATCAGATCCGCCTTCGGATCAGACACCACCAAACTTCAGAGGCCAAGGCCTTTGCTTCTAGGCGACTCTGTGTCGAAGGTGGTTTGTCATCACCAATCGCAAATCGGCTCCTTTTCTCATCTTTCCTGAAACAGTTTTGCGCGAGCAACCTCAAGCCGTGCCAGTACCTCTTGGCAAGAGCTAGAGGTTGAAGGCTGAGTTTGCAACGCTTGCGTCTGCGGTCAAATTCTCGGTTGTGCAAGCTGAGTTGTTTTGGCTTGTCTGCTTCTGAGCCCTCAGGCCCGAGCTGCCGGGGCAGGCAAAATGCCTTGGGAAATCCGGGTGCCTCAAGGACGTCGAAACTTCTCTGGCGTCCTGACGACTCCGCAAAGCAATGATTTGGAGAAGTTTTTAAGCAGGAACGCCTAGTGACTGCCCATGCAGAACTGGGTCACCATAGAGAACGTCGTGGCTTCTGTTTCCTTCAATCAGCCCATCGACCTATATCAGCTTTCGTCTTCTGTCGGCGTTTGGAGCTACGATCCCAAGAGGTTCCCGGCAGTGATAATCAAGTTCGCACGGCCAAGGGTCACTGCCCTGGTCTTTTCTTCGGGTAAGGTCGTTCTTGTCGGTGCAAAGGGAGAAGAAGAGGTCAAGCTGGCCTATAGAAGACTCGTCTTTGCGATGACCAAGGCGCATGTCGTCCAGAAGGGGCAGCCAAAGTTGGTCATTCACAACGTTGTTGCAAGCATCTCCTTTAGTCAAAGGATAAGGCTCGAAGAGCTGGGAAAGAAGTTTGAAAAGACCGTTTATGAGCCCGAGCAGTTTCCAGGCCTCATAATGAGGGATGAGGACGTGGTTTTCGTCGTCTTTTCTTCGGGTAAGGTCATATGCGCTGGAGCCAGAAGCGAAAAGCACGTTCTGGAGGCAGCTCAGAGGCTCTATGGTATGCTCGTCTCTTCTGGAGGATTCGAACGAATTCTCCTTGGGTACGACGGAAGAATGCCCCATCGCAGCTGCTGTAGACATGGGCTTTCGTCAGTAGGGCTCTCTTCTTCGAGTGCTTGAACGACTCCCACGCCACATTGGCTGCAACGGAGGTCAAGGAACCGGAGCTTCGTGGGGATGATCGGTCTACTTGGGTGTTTCAATGGCATCATGACCCACGGCATCTGTAACTGGGCGAGAGCGGCATATCCGTTCAGTCGTCGTTCGTCGGACCGTGAAGCCCCTTGGGGCGGGTGGCTCGCAGACTTGGGATCGTGGCAAAACCACGGCCGTCAGGACTCCCACCGCTATCAGTACAGCAAGCACAAAGTACTTTCTCTGACTCAAAGGCGTCACCTCGTTCAGAGGGCCAGGGTCGGGAAAAGCTGCCATGAGGGCCACTATTATGGCCATCAGCCAGAAACCGAAGGATACCATTATGAGTATGGATGCAAGGGTGACTGCAAGCATCCCGCGGCGGCTCAGGAAACTTCTGAACACATGACCTCCGTCCAGTTGGGCGGCGGGAAGCACGTTCAAGAACGTGACGAGCATACCGATCCAGCTGGCTACCAGAAGAGGGCTCAAGGCAGAGGAGGACGCCTGCTGCCCCCTCAGGTAAAACAACAAGCTGAGAACAGGAGGCAGGTAGTAGAAGATGCCGTATGAGGTCGTCGTGGCTCTTTCAACGGTCAACAACGGCGCTGGGGGAGAGGTCAGGACTCCTGCTAGCCCGACCAACAGAGACATAACGAATCCGGCCAGGGGCCCACTTGCCCCGAGCTCGAAGAGCTGGTCTTTGGTCAAAGGCGGCTCTTCCGAGATTATGACGGCTCCAAAGGTACCTATGCCCAAGAGCGCAGAACCTGGTAGGAAGGGGGGACCAGGTATGAAGTAAGGCCAACTTGCTTTCCTGCGTGCTCTTTCAGAAGCCCACTTGTGCCCGAGCTCGTGGGTTCCCAGTATGCCCAGCAATCCGAGAAGGAACTGGAAGCTTCCAGAAGCCAAGTCCAACGGGGTAGGGTTTAGCCCCATAGCTGAGTAGTACTCGATTGCCAACCCATAGCCGCTGGCGAGTACGCTCGCAATGGTAGCGAGAAGCAGGGCCAGGTAGGGCCAACTTCTTCTTTCTCTCCTCGTCGGCGCCTCTACCACTCCCACGTATGCCCGGTTGCCAGAAGTCCATGCCTTTGGCCAGAGGTCCTCTTTCGAGAGCTCCGAATAGAGGGCCTCGAAGCGTTGAGGGAAGTCTGGTTCACCTGAGACCAGAAAACGCAACCCGTCTGCCAGGTCGTACTCCTCTAGGACCTGGAACTCCTTGTTGACTGCTATCCTGGCTTGTTGCTTCTTTTCCTGATCCATGGGTGTTGCTTGCGTTCCCAAAAAAAGTTATCAGATCTGGTTCAGCTGAGAAAGAGACACCGTCTCCGTCTCACCGTTGGGCTTCTTCCTGTAGATCACCATGGGTAGGACTCCCCGCCTTAGCTCTTCCGTGGCTATCTCTATCTCATTCATCCCAGCTATCTCCTCTGGGGGCAGAAGGGGAGGAGCACCCAGACTTAGCTGCAATGCCCTTGATCCTATCACCCGGGTGCGCTCGTACTTGGTCAACCAAGGAGGACCTATTCTTGGGCGTTCGGTACTCCTCTCCACCCATGCCACCCTCTCCCGTCTTCGGTGGCTGTGGAGGCGGTGCGGCGGCCGAGATCACGTCGTCGATGCGGAGGATCATGACGGCGGCTTCAGTCGCAGACTTTATTATCTGAGACTTCACCTTGGTTGGATCGATGATCTTTCTCTCAAACATGTCGGCGATCTCGCCTTTCAGGACGTCTATGCCGTAGTTCTTCTTGCCTTCCATGTGGGCTGACTTGAGCCGGACCAGAGCGTCGAGCGGGGAGAGACCGGCGGTCTCAGCAAGCACGCTTGGTATCACCTCAAAGGCGTCGGCGTACTTCATGACGGCAAGCTGTTCCTTTCCAGCCAAGCTCTTCGCCCTCTCTTTCAGGGCAATGCTCAGCTCGACTTCCGGGGCGCCTCCACCAGCTATCACCTGTCCATCTTCCAAGACGTTCTTGACCACGAAGAGAGCGTCGTGTATGGATCTCTCTGCCTCGTCGAGAAGCATGTCGCTTCCTCCTCTGAGCAGCAGAGTCACGGACTTGGGATTCGCGCATCCCTCGATGAAGACCATTTTCTCGGTCCCGACCTTCCTTTCCTCCACTAGGTCGGCTGAGCCCAGGTCTTCGCTGGTCAACTCGTTGAAGCTCGTCACCACTCTTGCGTTTGTTGCCTTCGCAAGTTTGTCCATATCGCTTTCCTTGGCTCTTCTGACCGCCATTATGCCTGCTTTTGCCAAGAAGTGTTGAGCGATGTCATCGATGCCCTTCTGGCATATCAAGACGTTGGCGCCGGTTGCCTTCACCTTTTCGACCATGTCCCTTAGCATGTTTGTCTGCTCGTCTAGGAATGACTTGAGCTGAACAGGAGAAGTGATCTGTATCTTTGCCGTTGTCTCAGGCTTTTCTATCTCCATGGCCGCGTTGACTATGGCTATCTTGGCGCCCTTCACGATCTTCGGCATGCCGGGATGGACCACTTCCTTGTCAAGAACTATCCCCTTGACCAGCGTTGAGTCCTCTAGGGATTCTCCCTTCTTCTTCTCCACCTTTATGTCGTCCAGGTCCACGTAAAACTTCCCGTCTTTGCTCTTTGCCACGTGCATGACCGCGTCTACGGCCAGACCGCTGAGGTAGTCCAACCCCTTTCCTGCAGCGACGACCTTGCTTGAAAGCGAGGTCTTCGCGATCTCCGTCAACTTTTCCTTGTCGCTTGGGTCTATCTTGAGCGATATCTTCTCTAGCTCTTCCAGCGCCCAAGAGCTGGCCTTCTGGTAACCGCTTATTATGACAGATGGGTGGATGTTGCTTTCGAGCAGGTCCTCGGCCTTGCCCAGAAGCTCTCCAGAGAGGACCACTGCCGTGGTGGTCCCGTCCCCAACCTCGAGATCCTGGGCCTTGGCAACCTCTACCAGCATCTTTGCGACAGGATGCTGTACCTCCATGTCCTTCACTATGGTGTGTCCGTCGTTAGTTATGGTGACGTCGCCAAAGCTGTCCACGAGCATCTTGTCCAGGCCCTTGGGTCCCAAGGAAGTCTTCAGGGTTTCCTCAACAGTTCTGGCAACAGCTATGTTTGAGCGCAGAGCCTCGGCGCCCGACGTCCTTTTGGTGCCCTCTTTCAGGATAAGGAGCGGTATCTCACCCTCTTTAGACGTTTGAAGAGCCAAACCCGATCACCGGATTAAAGCGCAGGGTGCTTATAAAACTGACGTCCTGCGCGTGGTCCTCGCCCTCTCCTGCGTCTGCTTTCCCTCTTCAGCCTGTCGAGCAGCTTTTCTTCGCTCTCGTTGGGCTTTCCTCTCTCTGCAAGCCTCTTCCTGAGCTTCCAGACGAGGGCGTAGATCCGGTTCTTGGTGTACTTCCATACCGGTTTTTTCTCAAAGTTCTCAGGGTAGCGCTCAAGGGCTATCTCCGAGACGCTTCTGCGCCTCACAACGTAGTCGTAGAGTATTGACAACTCCTCATCAGAGAACTCGCGCTTTTTCTTGGCTGGTGAGTGCCGACGAGCCATGCTTAAGTTTTAGGCAACCGGATTTAACCCTAACCTTTTTGATCCAAGGTAGCCCTGAGCTACGTGGAATAGCGCGTCTTCCCTCATGGCAAAGGACTTGTAATCCAATACCATAGCGCCAGAGGACTTCTCTGGACCTTGAGGAGCTTGATGCTTTGTTGAATAATGCTCATGAAATCTTGATGGCTGCTACTGTTTCGTGAGGAAAACCGGGAGAGAAGCCAAAAATCCCTCATGAAACCCGATTTATTGCAAAATTTATGAGCAAATTCGTGAGCGGTTCCCGAATTATTCAACAATGCAGAGCTTGAGAAAAGCTTTTATGGGCCTTCGCTAGCATGTGCAAGATGCAAAAGGAAACAGCCTTTCTGCTGATAGCTCTCTTTCTAACAAGCGCCGTTGCACCGGCCTTGGCTCAACCATCTGTGCTTCAACCCAGCCAGGTTAGCACTCATGGTCCTTTGATTAACAAGCTCGTCTATACGTACATGAGTGATTCTAGCGCTTTCTTGGCCCTTCAGTCTGGAAAGATCCAGCTGATGGAGTGGACGCTTTCGCTCACCAACTACGAGACAGCGCAGCAAAACCACAACCTCTACACGAACAGCACGCCGACCTATGCCTTTGACGGCATAGCGTTCAACTGCTTGATGGCTCCCATAAACAACACGCATTTCAGGAGGGCGATCGCGTACCTGACCAACTATGAGGCGATGCAGAGCGATCTGGGTGCTTCTGTGGACGCTGGTCCACAGCTCTTCAACCCGATCCTATACCCAACATACTACGCTGCCTCTTTGAAGTACCCCTATGCCTACAACACCACTGCTGCAATAAGAGAACTCCTAGAGATCCCCGGGATGCAATACATAAAGTCCAAGGGAGAGTGGCTTTACCAAGGCCAGCCGTTTGAGCCCACACTCTACTACAGGAGCGACGATCCCCTCAGAACTGAGGGAGCCCAGCTTCTGGCTAAGGCAGCCGCTCAGATCAACCTCACCATCGCCCTGAAGTCTGTGACTGACCAGACCGCGAGCAGCATAATCTACGACCCGGCTGCCGCTGCCGTCATTTCTGAAGGAGTGATGGGCTACAACTACTCCACCATAAAGTTGCCGCAGATCAACTGGACC
>JAGDXH010000056.1:0-238 GCA_023256295.1 Thermoproteati archaeon | reverse complement strand
ACCAGCAGCTTCCCTACGTGATGTGGTTCTACGAACCCCAGCTCTTCGCGGTGGACAACGCCACTTGGGCTGGCTACGCGCTGATACCCTCGACGGGTCCCACAGAATCCACGGGCCTTTACTACACGGCCCTCAACGTCCACCCCGTGGGACAGGCCCACGGAGGGACCTTTACAGACGCTATTCACGGAGCGCCCACGGCCCTCGACCCACTCTATGTCACCAACTGGATATGGCA
>JAGDXH010000065.1:4903-8187 GCA_023256295.1 Thermoproteati archaeon | reverse complement strand
CATCGTGAAGCTTTGCCAGCACGGATGCCAGGCGGGTTACCGCCGGAAGGTCGTTGTGATAGGTCAACACCACCGGCACGCCTAGGGCACTCCCCACGAGCGCTGCCACGAATGAAAAGGCAGGGTTCGGGAACTCGGCCTGCACCAAGTCAGGCCCAGACAAAAGCAACTTGAAAGGCAAGGAAGGGCAGATGGGCACACCAAGAAACAGCCCGAGCGTCCTCATACCTTTTACCTTCACGCCATCAACGTCCCTCTCCCCCGGAGGGAGAGGAAGCGAGGAGCAAATGACCTCGACGTCGTAACCCATGCTACTGAGCCCCTCGGCTAGGTTCTTCACGTGAACCTCCTCACCTCCCCTCCACGGAGGGTAGAAGCTGGCGACCAAGACCACCCTCGGTCTTCTCAATGCTCTTCCCGACCTTCATCCGTTGGCCTGCCGATCAACTCTTGAGCAGAGCGCTCCTGAACCAACTTGAGTACCACGCGCTGCAACTCGTCCAACCTCTGCTCCAACCTGAAGACGGCAAAAAGCAGAAAAACTGAAAATATCCCCAGCATGAGGTCGACGGGAAGTTCGACGCCAAGAAAGTGGGAGATGGGCGCGAGGGCAAAGGGGTGCAATGGGCTCCGAAAGTTGGAGCGGCCATTTTTAAGCTTGAGCGCTTCCACCGTAAAGAAGCCAACGGTCTGACCAGACCGCAAAGCAATTACGCTGAGCCCTCGCTTACTCGTGCCTGACCGCGTGCTGGTAGGGTGCGCGAACTTCCAGGTCTCCATGAGCAGTTACTTCTCGACCCATGGGTTTGTTGAGATAAACCGGACCTTTTACGTGCTGCCAAGACAAGAAACTCTGAAGAGATGGGTCAGGATGGCGCCTCCTGGATTCGTGTTTTCGGTGAAGGCCAGCAGAAAGCTCACACACGATGGAGCCATGAACCTCGGCACTGACCTGGCCAGGCAGGGGTTGAAAGAGACCGTCTTGGCAGCGAGCACCCTTCAGGCCAGGTACCTCCTACTGCAAACGCCTCCCTCCTTCGGTCCAGAAAGGCTCGAAGCTGTCAGAGCCGTCATTCAAGACCTGAAGCAAAAGCTGAACTCCCGTATCTCTTACGAGCCAAGGGGACCGTCTTGGGAAGGTCACGGCGATGAGCTGGCTAATTCCCTGCAAGGTCTAGCCAGCGTGGTTGTGGACCCCTTCAGGCAAAAGGAGGTGCATTGGGAGGTATTTCACTACTTCAGGCTTCACGGCCTTGGTGAAAGGGCGTACGTCTACAGTTATTCCACTGAAGAGATAAAAAGACTAAAGGACATGCTGAAAGGCCTCGAAGGGGAGGTTGTGGTCGTCTTCAACAACACGGATGCCTACAAAAACTCGCTTCAACTGATGGAAGAGCTGAGGCGGGAGGGCATTCAGCTGGCCTGACTTGAGGGCAGAGAAAACGAGCTGCAAGAATCGCTGTCCGGTACCTTGGTCCTTTTTTCCTTGCTCCCCGCCCTCCTGCGGACTGCTTCCAGATGCTTGCCCCTCGGCGGAACCCTGTGTCGTTGGTTTTTCAACTTGGGCCTGCTTCTCCTCCAACGGGGGAGGCGGCACGGTTTCCAGTATGGTCCAACCAATCCAAGCCGCTAGCACCGCCAAGGCTGCAACAGCCAACCACACGACAAGTTCTGTGAGGAATATCGCGTACTCGGAAAACGGTGGTATCCACATAAAAGCCGTGACCAGAACCAAAACGACAACCGCTATGGCAAGCACCGAGCCACCAACTAACCTGTCGCTAGCCAATTCTTGCACGGACCCAAGTGGCCGTATAAGCTTTTGCGTCTTTTTCTCCTCAAGAGCACCGCTGCACCATTCTGCAGCACACGCACTGGTTTCTGACCTCCACTTTTCCTCCATGATGAAGTTGTGAAAAGATCTAGTCTCATGGAAGTCGATTTTCCCGCGAAGCTCTCAGATCAAACGCACGGGAGTTCTTGAACTTTGGAACAGGCCAGCTCCGGAGTAAACGCTTATATACAGTCCGATGCCCCCCTCATGCCAAGGAAGCTCATGGCAGCCAGGGCAGACCTTGCGGAGAGGGCCGCAGCAACTGCTAAGAGGAAGGGCATGACCCTGTATGCTTACCTGAACGAGGTGCTGGAATCAGCCCTCATGCTTGATGAGCAGCAACCATCTACTTCCGCCAAGGAGAGAGGGACGATCCAGGCAGCCACCCATCTCGCCAGGACGCTTGGCATGGTGCTGGCCCCTTCCGATCTCTGGAAGAAGTCATCGATTACCCCAGCGGAGGAAGAGGACTGGGCTCAGCTCGGTCTCAGCGCCGGGACGTATCTCTCTGGGGTCGACCACGGCGCTGAGCTCCTGGGCGAACTCCTGAAACTGATGAGCTGGAACGCCACCATGTACGCCTTTGCCGTTGATGCGAACGGAGTAAGGCTTGAGGCCATGGGAAAGGACATCTCCGACAACCAAGCGAGGTTCATAGCCACGCTTGCCGACCATGCCATGAGGGCCCTCGGATACAGGCTGCTCCAGCGTTCCCACTCGAGAGGAATAGTGACCATGCGTTTCGAAAGGCAGGGCTCACCTTGACCCAGCCTAAGCCAGACATATACGGCAGAGATGGGGCAAAGCACGTTGGAATGGGCTCGGCCTACATATACTCTCAATCCCTTGCTATGGCCGGGCTCGGTTTCCTGTTTTGGTTCTTCGTGACAAAGCTGGTCCCCACTTCAGAGGTTGGGGAGATATCGTCCCTTTACCTGTTCTCATCCTTGGTCAGCGTGGTGCTCACCCTGGCGATTCCCATGGTGGCTCAGCGGTACGTGCCCTACTACAGCTCAAGAGGTGAAGAGGGAAAGTCCGTGTACGTCGCCAGGTTCACCCTGATCTCTGGTTCACTGGTCTCTGGAGCAGTCTTGGCGCTGAGCTTCTTGTTCTCCGCACAACTCTCGCAGTTCTTCCTGAAGAGCAACTCTTATTCCGTCCTCATCAAGTTTTACTCGGGAACGGTGTTCTTGGCCCTACTCTCTTCGTTTGCATCTTCGCTTCTCATGGCAAGGCAGAGATTCGGCACCTACGCCCTTACCCAGGTCGCTTACAACGCGCTCTACTACCTGCTGGGTCTCCTTGCCCTCTGGAAACTTGGAAGCCTGTACGGCCTCGTGTTCGCTTGGACTGCCGCCAACCTGATCGCATGCCTGATTTACCTTTCTCTTTCCCTGCCCATGGCAAGAGGCAAGGCCGAGCCAGCATCTGTCAGGGAAATGCTGTCATA
>JAGDXH010000065.1:3178-4893 GCA_023256295.1 Thermoproteati archaeon | reverse complement strand
GCGAACCTGATATCCTACGGGGCAGGTCTCATAGATAGGTACGTCGTACTGGGACTTGGAACGCTGAGCATGTTGGGCATCTACAACATAGCGATATCATCCTCGGGAGCTGTTTCTGGGTTCATGGGAGCGGCACTGGGAGTCACGTATCCCTTTCTATCTGGACTTTACGGAAAGAGCGGAGGTAGGCCGGTGAGAAGCGTCGTCAAGAAGGCCAACAAGCTGCTGACGGTGGCCTACGTACCCATGGCCCTCGGGAGTTCAGCCCTTGCTTGGCCGGTCCTCTCCCTCTTCGGAAAGGGGGAGTATGCCCAAGGAGCCCTGCCTCTAGCCACGGTCTTGGTGTTCTCGGCAGCAACCCTTTCTGGAGGGATATTTGCAAACGCCCTGCTTGCCAAGGGAAAGTCTCACGCAGTCATGCTGGCCTCTCTGGCTTCGCTTGTCACAAACCTAGCCGTCAGCGCTCTGATGCTAAAGCTCATCGGCATGGAGGGAGCTGCGCTGGGACTCTCGATCTCGTACGTGTCCTCCTTTTTTGTCCTTGCTTACACCGCCAGGGCGCAAGAGCTCTTTGAGCTGGACCTGAGGGCCACGGGCCTATCATGGGCCTCTTCCGGCGCCATGGCTGCAGTGATGGTAGCCCTAGAACAACTGCTAAGAGGGGCCTTGTTCATCCCGCTCTACGTTCTGGCTGGCATCGCGTCGCTCATTTTTTTTGATGCCGTGCTCAAACCTCTTTCTCGCGATGACGTCGAGCTCATAGCTCAGATGATGCCAAGGCGCCTCTACTCGATCCTCAGCGGGATTCTGGAGCTTTCGTCTCGCCGAAGGGTCATGACCAACTCCCTGCTGACTGGGTTGCCCTTGCTGCCTCTTCTATGTCCTTCATCGAGTCAATGCTCCTCCAGAAAACGCCCTCGGGCATCCTATAGCCGGCAAGTTTATGCTCCCAAGCCAGCTTTGGAAAGACATCTGACTCCAGGCTCCCCTTATCTGGTAGGTAATTCATCACCGCAGGTGACATGGCGTAGATGCCGGCGTTTATCCAAACTCCCCGAAGCACGGGTTTTTCCTCGAAGGCATGCACGAATCCCGTCCCGTCGAGAAGTACCACACCGTAGGGGCTCACCTCCTCTTTCAGCGCAATCGAGGCTAGCGCACCCATGCGCTTTTCAGCCTGAAACGCCTCGGTGAATCCTGCTAGGTCAAAGTTCGTGAGCACGTCGCCGTTGACGACCAACAGATCCTGATCCTCGTCTCCAGAGCGCTGCATGGCGAGACGCAGACCGCCCGCAGTGCCCACGGGTTCCTCCTCAACTGAAACTTCGAGATCAAGTCCTAGTTCATCCTTGTGGGCCTCAACGTAGGCTACTGCCACTTCAGAAAGATAGCCAAGAGAAATGTACACGCGGTCTATGCCGTTCTCTTTCAACCAAGCCAAGATGTGAGCAAGTATGGGTTTCCCTCCAACCTCCACCAGACACTTCGGGACCTTGTCTGTCAAAGGCCTTAGTCTGAGACCTTTGCCGCCTGCGAGTACGACTCCCTTCATAAGGGTGAGGTGCGAGGACTTTTAACCCTTGCGCGGCGCCTGCCTCATCTCAAAGCTGCTTGGGCTCCTGCAGGTTATGTTCTCTGAGCACAAGGTCGCTGATGTATACGTTTAAGGCACTCGCCAGCCAGTATGTGGCTTGCCGCGTACCTCACGAAGCAAA
>JAGDXH010000065.1:2283-3168 GCA_023256295.1 Thermoproteati archaeon | reverse complement strand
CGATGTGTTGCCTATGAAATCGACGAGGCCGGGCTCCAAGCTTGCCCTGCTCCCATCTGAGATCCCAGCCAAGTACCTTCCTGCAAGCACCCCCTGAGCTAGAGGGGAATATGCCACAAAACCCATGCGATAACGCCTGGCAACAGGCAGCTTGGAGAGCTCCGCGTCGCGCTGGAGCAGGTTATACCTGTCCTGCATGAACCTGAACTTCTCCCAGCCTCTCCTCTCGGCAATCTCCTGAAGGTCAACCATGTCTTCAGGGGAGTGGTTGCTGACACCTATGTAGTGCACCCTTCCCTCGTGAACCAAGTCGTTCAGGACACTCATGGTCTCCTCGTGGGGCGTACCAGGATCCGACCAGTGGATGTAGTACAAGTCCACGTAGGTCATGCCCAGTCTTTCCAGTGACCGACCCAGCTGCCACATGATGTGCTTTCTTGAGAGACCCTCTCCGTTGCGAAAGGCCGCCATCTTGGCGCGTACCTTTGTGGCCAGCACAAAGCTCTCCCTCTCGTACCCAGCCAGGGCCGCCCCAAGTATCCTCTCAGATGTCCCCGCGTGCTCGTAGTGGGCATGAGCCGCGCTCACGCTGCCAACATAGACGTTTGCGGTGTCAAAGAAGTTTATCCCGAGGTCGTAGGCCCTTTTTATTATTTGCTTGCTTCTTGCCTCGTCCACCTTGTGGACACCATCCGGATACGTCTCCGGAGAGATCGGGAGGTGCCAGGTCCCGTACGAGATCGCCGAGAGCTCCAGACCGCCCACACGCACGTACTTCATGCCCTTATGGCCGGGAAGGCATAAAAGCAATGCGCCAGAAAAGGGCGCACTGAACGAGCCGGGCATGCCGGAGAGAAAGCTTCTCTAGGCCACCACTGGACCAGC
>JAGDXH010000065.1:228-2273 GCA_023256295.1 Thermoproteati archaeon | reverse complement strand
GGTCGGCCGGGCCAGGGCAAGCTCCCTCGACCTCGCAGCGACTGGGCGAAAGCAAGAATCGAGACGACAACCAGAGTCACCACAAGGGCCCAAGTCATGATCTGTCTGACCTTCCCGTTCCTGTAGGCTCCCATTACTCTCTCGTCACCCGCAAGCTTGGCCAGATACACCAGGGGCAGCACGAGGACCAAGCTGTTCAGAGCCATGGCTGCTATCATAAGGGGTACCAGTTGCTGAAAACCAGCCACTATCACGAGAGCTGGCACTATCTCCACAAAGTAAATCACGTAGAAGGGAGACCTGTAATCTCTGAGGTTTAGACTGGATGGCCAGCCAAAGTTCTCCCCCAGGCTGTACGCTGAGGCCAGGGATATGGTAACCGTCGCAAGCAATGCAGCTGCCATCAGGCCAATCGCAAATATAAGCTGGCCAGGCAGACCTGCCAAGCGCTCAAAGAGCTTGGCCATGGACTCCACGCTGAGCTGACCGCGCGCTGTACCGGAGGCTGACGCCCCAAGCACTATCACGGCTATCATGAGCGCCTGCGTGGCCACGCTCCCAAAGGCCGTTTCCAGTCTTTCCATCTTCAGGTCCTTCTTGGTCAGCCCCTTGTCGACCACCGCCGTCTGTTGATAAAAGATCATCCAGGGCATCAGCACCGCTCCGACATCCGCCACGACCATGTAGGACATTCCAGGTGACAGATAAGGCTGCAAGGGACTGAAGCCGCTCAACACAAGGGCGGGATCCGGTCTGGCCATAAAGGCAAGCACTATCAGCAAAAGCAGGAGGGCAGCAACTACCACAAGGGATCTCTCGACACTCTTGTAGCTTCCTGTGAGGACGATCACCGTGTGAAACAGAAAAGCCAGCGCGAGCGCCTCATAAAGGGATAGCCCGATCATCTCGGCTCCCGCGGCCATACCAGCAAACTCTCCCACGTAGGCAATGGAATCCACGAGGAATAGCCCTGCCACGGAAAGAGACGACCAGAACTTCCCGTAGGTCTCCCTAACCAAGAAAGCGAACCCCTTGCCCGTTACCAGGCCTATCCTCGCAGCCATTTCCTGAACCAAGTAAAGGGGAAGCACCAGCAGGACCATCAGGAATATCAGGCTGTACCCATAGCTCATTCCAGACGCCAGAGCCGCCACTATGCTTGGCGCATCCATGTCGGCCATCAGTGCCACCCATGCAGGGCCGAACACGCGTGCAAATGACCTAATGCCCTTCGTCCAGCTTCTCAAGCTGCCATCTCCTCCAGCGGCCTTCCCCTCAGCACGTGGGCCAACGCCTTGGACACCCTTCTGGTCCCGTCTGCCAGGTGCAGGAACACCGCGTCTTTCTCCACATCTACCTGGAGCTTCGTCCCAGGCCTGATCCCCATGGCCTCAAGCACGTAAAGCGTTTCAAACTCCTCGTATGATACCCGACTCACGACGACCTTTCCGCTAAGGGAGTCCAGTGGGAAGTCCTGCTGCCCCTCCACGCTACCGGTGCTAGAGGGTATGGGATTTCCGTGAGGACACGTCACGGCGCCGGTCTTCTCCTCTATGGCTTTTGCAATCCTTTCGTCGATTGCATGCTCGATCAGCCGACTTTCCTCATGCGCCTCGGCCCAGCCCAGCCCTAGGACATCTGTCAGCAAGCGCTCCGCCAGTCTGTGCTTCCTGACGGCCTTCAGTGCCAGCCTCATGCCAGACTCGGTGAGCTCGTAGTTTCCCCTGCCATTCTTGAGCAGGATCCCCTGCGAAGCCATCCTATCAAGCTTCTGCATTGCGGAACTTGGAGCCACCCCAATTATCTTGCAAACGTCAGCCAGCCTAGCGCTGCCCCAAGAGTCGATGAGCTCATAAACTGCCAAGAGGTAGTCCTCGTCAGACTGAATGCTCACATGGGTTTTAGGCACACCTAAAAAAGCTTTTCTGGCTACCTTATTATTGCCCCAGACAGAAGCGCCAAAAATATGCCTGCGGCCGTCACGTCGGCAACGCTGCCCGGGCTCAGCCCCCTTCTCCTGAGCTTCCTGTCAAGGGAAAACAGCA
>JAGDXH010000065.1:0-218 GCA_023256295.1 Thermoproteati archaeon | reverse complement strand
TCTAGGAATGCCTTGACGCACGCGGAGTTCGGACTGGCACCAGATGCCAGATAAGAGGAATAGGAGTTGCAGGCCTCCAGCGAGCGAACAAACCCATGCGCCTGCTCGTCTGCAACCATGTCGTAGTCCGAGGAAGCTTCCATTATGTCGTATACAGAGGACCCAGCCCCTCTGAGCTTGGCTCCAGCCTCAGGATCCATGATGTCTGGGACGGTGCC
>JAGDXH010000013.1:7681-9139 GCA_023256295.1 Thermoproteati archaeon | reverse complement strand
GGCAGTGATCCTTACTTGCTCTCTTCCTCTCGGCGTCAAGGCGTACTGATGTCCTTCATCGTCTGGAAACAGACCCATCTGGTTGTTCTCTGCTTCTCCATGCCTCACAAGGTAAGCTATCATAGCCCTGAGATGTCCTTCCTATTAACCGTGCTCCTTGCAAAACCCGTTTAAGTGCCCCAGCTTATCCCTTAGGTTGCAGAAAGAGGAGCTAAAAGAGGAGCTAGAAGTCTTGAGACTTCAGAAGATCGCGTACAAGATCAGGTTGCTGGCGATTCAGGCCATATACAATGCCAGATCTGGGCATCCAGGCGGGGCACTGTCAGTTGCAGACATGCTGTCGGTCCTTTACTTTCACAAGATGAGGGTAGACCCGCAGAACCCCAGATGGGAAGGAAGGGACAGGCTCGTGCTCAGCAAGGGGCACGCCTCCGCAGGGCTTTACGCGGCTCTGGCCCTCAGGGGGTTTTTCCCCGTGGAAGAGCTCATGACCTTCAGGAAGATCGGCTCTAGACTCGAGGGGCATCCTTACATCACTACACCTGGCGTGGAGGTACCGACCGGTTCCTTGGCACAAGGACTGAGCAACGCCGTGGGAATTGCAATGGCTGGCAAGATGGATGGGGCGGGCTTCCGCGTTTACGCCATAATAAGCGACGGAGAGCTTGAGGAGGGGGCGACTTGGGAAGCCTCCCTTTTCGCCAAGACACACCGTCTATCCAACCTGACCATCCTGGTCGATTTCAACGGACTACAGCTAGACGGTAAGTTGTCCATCGACCTGGCCGGTGCCTCGATGGCCTGGAGGGACCTTGGACTCAGAGTCATGGAGATAGACGGACACGACGTGAAGGCCTTAGTCCGTGCGCTAGACGAGGCAGAGCAAGAGAAAGAAGTCCCGACTGCGATCTTTGCCCACACGATAAAGGGCAAGGGTGTATCATACATGGAAGGCAACGACTTCTACCACGGCAACCCCCCAGAAAGCCAAGAGAAATATGAGTTAGCCATCAAAGAGCTGCAAGAAAAGATCAAGCAGATAGACATGGAAACCTCGAGGATCGAGGGAGGCGAGACGCCTTGAGCGCATCTCCCAAGCTTTCCTCGCTCAGAGACGCCTTCGGAGAGGAGCTGGCAAGGCTCGGTGACGAGAGAAGCGACGTCGTGGTGCTCGACGCTGACACCTCTACCTCCACTCGCAGCGCAATCTTTGGCAAGCAGCACCCCGAGAGGTTCATAAACGTCGGCCTTCAGGAGCAAAACATGATGGGGATGGCGGCTGGCCTTGCGTCTTCGGGAAAGAAGGTGTTCGTTGCGGGCTTCGCGACCTTTGTGACGGGCATGGTATACAACATGATCAGGCAGAGCATCTGCTACCCGGACCTCGACGTGATCATAGTGGCCAGTCATGCGGGGATAACCGTCGGGGAGGATGGGGCCACGCATCAGATG
The DNA here is from genome assembly GCA_023256295.1 of Thermoproteati archaeon. Classification (GTDB taxonomy): domain Archaea; phylum Thermoproteota; class Thermoprotei_A; order Marsarchaeales; family UBA168; genus UBA168. Next base: position 7,687 of record JAGDXH010000013.1, on the reverse strand, counting down.
ACGGAA
>JAGDXH010000013.1:3939-7671 GCA_023256295.1 Thermoproteati archaeon | reverse complement strand
GACCTAGGACTCATGGCCGGGCTACCGAACATGAGGGTCATTTCGCCCGCCGACGCCCCTGAGACGAAAAAAGTGATCGACTACGTGGCGGGCGCCAAGGGGCCTTTTTACGTCAGGCTTGCCCGGGAAAAGTTCCCAGAGATGACCGATGGATTTGACTTCAAGCTCGGCAGAGGTCTGGTCCTCGAGGACGGAAGCGATGCCACCGTGGTTTCCACCGGCATAACCCTGCACGAGGCTGCCGAAGCCGTGAAGCTCCTCAAGGGAAACGGGATATCCGCGAGGCTGATACACATGCCCTCTCTCAAGCCAATCGATGCCGACCTTTTGGCGAAGGCCGCAAGGGAAACGGGTCTCATCGTGACAGTGGAGGATCACAGCATCTACAACGGACTTGGATCGCGGGTCGCAGAGGTCGTGGCAGAAAGGCATCCAGCATACGTGAGGAGGGTCGGAATAAGGGATGTGTTTGGAGAGTCCGGAAAGGCCGAAGAACTCATGGCTAAGTACGGCATAGACAGGACGTCGGTGGCGAAAGCCGTATTAGAGTCCATGAACCTCAAGAGGAGGTAGGGCAACATGAAGATATTTCTCGACACGGCCAACGCGGAGGAGATCAGAAAAGGGATGTCCATGGGTCTGGTCGACGGGGTGACCACGAACCCGACGCTGATAGCCCGGGAAAAGAAGCCCTTCGATTCCGTGGTCAGGGAGATCTTGGCCATGGTACCAGGACCGGTCAGCCTGGAAGCAGTATCCACAGAGAGAGAAGCCATAGTTCAAGAGGGCAGAAAGCTCGCGGCTCTGGCGAAGAACGTCGTCGTGAAGATACCGGTCACCACGGAGGGGCTGGCTGCCACGAAGCAGCTGGCTCAAGAGGGCATAAAGGTGAACACCACTCTCGTGTTCACTCCAATTCAGGCCTTGCTGGCAGCAAAGGCAGGTGCTTCGTACGTCTCACCCTTCGTCGGAAGACTTGACGACATAGGGGAAGACGGCATGAGGGTGGTCGAGGACACAAGAAAGGCGTTTCAGAACTACGGTTACAAGACAGAGATCATAGTGGCCAGCGTCAGGAACCCCATGCACGTATACAGAGCGGCGATCATCGGAGCCGACGTGGTCACCATGCCCTATCAGGTGCTCGAGAAGCTGATCTCTCACCCAAAGACCAAAGAAGGGCTTCAGCTCTTTGCCGAGGACTGGCAGAAGGTGCAGTCCCTATCGCAGAGCGGGATGTCCCAAGGCCGACCTCAATTTCTTGAAAGCAGAGACGGGGTCAGCGTCGGAAAATATGGCCGATCCCACCACTGCTATGTCTGCTCCCGCTTTCTCAACCTCAAGCAGGTTGTCCTTCTTTATCCCACCGTCCACGGCTATGCTGTAGCCAAGAGACAGATGATCCCTGATGCCCTTCAGTGCCCTCACCTTTTCCAGCACGGACGTTATCATCGCCTGCCCCCCGAAGCCTGGCTCAACCGTCATCACGAGGACGGAGTCCACGTGCGGCAAGATGTAAGCGATGGAGGACTCAGTGGTTCCTGGATTCAGCGCTATCCCGATCTTCCAGCCCCTCTTCCTAGCTTTGTCGATGGCCTTGAACGGGGCTCTTTCTGCTTCAGGATGAAAGTAAACCGTGAAGTTCCCTCCTAGGAGAAAATCCATCTGCGAGAGGGGGTCAGAAACCATGAGGTGGACTTCCATTGGGACGTCCGTACGCCTCCTGAGAGCGGTTGCAAGCTTGGGGCCGAAGCTCAGGTTGGGCACAAAGCGGCCATCTCCGACGTCCAGGTGAACGATCTCCAGCCCGGCCTTCAGGAGAGGCTCAAGGTCTTCCCATATCGCTGCCCAGTCAGCGTCAAGCACGCTTGCAGATATCTTCACTCTGAATCTGACCGAGGTACAAAAAGTTAAGCGTGGCGTCGTGCCAAGTCCTGCGGGTACTTGCTCAGCACATCCCTGTGCCTCTCCAGGTAAGCGGCCTGCCACTGCCTGAACTTCTGCCTCTTCTCTTCTTCCCGCTTCAGCCTTTCCTTCTCGTACTCCTCCTTTATCTTCTCCCACTTCTTCGGATCGTAACCGTATGGAGGACGCGTCCTGATCCTCGGAGGGTTGAACGTGTACGAGTAGAACTCCTTGTAGTAGTCATAGTCCCTCTCCTGCACGGAGGAGGGCTGGATGCCCCTTTGCCCCAAGAACGCCAGGAGTTCCTGGAGATCGGTCTTTGGCCTCAGGTTTCTGGCCCCCTTTGGGTTGTATATTATCGTTATACGCGCCTTCCCGTAGTTAACACTTGCCTTTAGGACTGGGTCAAGGGTCATGAGATCGTACTGAAGCTTGGTGGCGTCCGAGAAGCTCTTGAGTTGCTCTCTGGCCACCGCGATCTCGGCCTCCTTGACGATCCTGTAGGGCACGTGGTACTTCTTGCCAAGCTCCTCAATCAGCTCCTCCTCGTAAGCCACGTCCCCCTCTGCCGAGGGGCTTTGACTCTTTTCCTTCTTGGTTTCCTTCACGGCCCTCGCGTTTATCCTTATGCCAATCTCAGAAGTCTCCTCGGCACTTTGTTCCTCGGCAAGACCCGATTGCTTCTTCTCTACCTCGTCGGCGCTCGACACGCTGCTCACCCCTGACTGACCCTGACGCCAAAGGCCTCGCTTGACTTGGCGGAATCTTGGACCTCAGGAAGCGCGGGCTTGGCGTTGGGGACGGGCTTCCCTCCGTTTACGGGAAGCGCGAAAAAGTCCACGATGCCACCGTAGACCTTCCTGTAAAGTTCGCTCTCCTGAAGCAGCTTCACGTTCCTCCTGTACTTGTCAGAGGAATAGCTCCAATCTGGGTGTTGCTTCTTCCAGACCTCAGGGGGTATGCTGAACTGCCTCTGGATCTTGTCGCGGTATATCTCTGGGAAAACGTTGAAGGTGCAGAACGGCAGCACCTCTCCATCTGGCATGGCGTAGTGTATGTCGCATCTCTCCACCCTCTGCACGTCATAGTTGTACTCGTCTTGGAAGTGCATGCTACCCAAGAAAAGCGTCTTGTGGTGGATCGCCCCCAGCGAACCAAAGTCCTTGTTCATCAAGAAGTTCGTGAGCAGCTTGAGGAAGTTGACAGACTTGGGCTGCTTCTCCTCGTCCACAAACCTCCTTATCCCAAGAAGCACGCGGGCTGCCTTCAGCTTCTTGGTTATACCTCCTTCTTCCTTTATCTCGTCGTAGTTCTCCCTAAGGTACTCGTAAATGCCAAGCACGTCCACGAACTCCGGCAAGGGTACGATCTTCTTGTCATCGTCAAGGAACAGGTAAGTCCCCATGCCGCACGCAAAGTGTATCGACATGTCGTACATGTACCTGCCGGCCACTGCCTCCAGGAACTTGTCGAAGATGCCGGTATAGGGGACGCTGAACCAGTGATCCCTGTTTATGACTCCGTGAGTCTGTTCCTCCAGCTCCTTTATCATGCCCGGTATGGTTATCCTCATCTGCTCTCTGGCCTTGTCAGGCATCCTTCCGACCAGCGACACGGGCTGATAGTTGACTGCCCTCACCACGTCCAGATGGTTCAGTGCAAAGTTCACCATGGCCCCTAGTTCATGATCGTTTATCCCACTTATGACTGTCGGGACGAACACTATTCCAATTTCAGCCTTTCTGGCCGCTTCAAGTATGAATGGGATCTCCCAGTGGTTCTTGGGGTTCGCCCTCATGCTGACTCCGTCGACGCTCAGGTAAAGCG
>JAGDXH010000013.1:2002-3864 GCA_023256295.1 Thermoproteati archaeon | reverse complement strand
TTCTTGAACTCGTCCAAGGACGGCTCGTATATGGGTTCTCCTTCCTTGGCATAGAAGAAGCAGTACCAACAGTTCAGATGACACCTGTTGGTTATGACGACGTTTGCAAGCCCGGTGTGAGATAGGTGCCGATCGCAAATCCCGCAGTCATAGGGGCAATTCGCGCCGGAGGTATCGGGGATGTAGTTCGGGTTCTCCAGTCCCCTGCCGTTGTACTGGAAATTCCTCATCTTATCGTAGAGCTCGTAGTCCTCCCAATACTTCTCGATGAACGTGCCGTGCTCAGGACAGATCTTCCTGATCATCACGTAATCGCCGTCGCGGTAGATCGTTCCCTCAATGACCCTCTTGCAGACCGGGCAGACGGTCTGGGTCTTTCCAAGCACAGGCATGCGCTCGAGCTCTTCCTTCGTCCTGTGGTACACCGCGAACAGCTGTTCCTCTTCTCTCGCTTGCATAGGAGAGAAGGGCGCAGTTATATAGGAATAACCAACGCTTAAGAGTGTTATTCGTCTGTCCTCCCCCTCGATTTCCTGCTCCAGTCCCTTGCAAACTCCCTGACAGCTTCAACGAATACGACCAAGAAGAACACCGTCACGAGCAGGGCGACCCACCTGCTGTAGATCAGGTTGAAGATCGAGGCATGAAGCCCGTGAACGAGTCCCCCGACCAGCAGCGTGTCGTAGATCTTTGAGAAGCTGAACTTCACGTTGAGAGTCTCATTGCCTTCGGCGCTCACGGGAGCCTGCAAGGAGTTGCCAAGATAAGTCAAAGACCAACTCAAGACTCTGCCCCTCACTTCGTGATCAACCACCGCGGCTTTCCCGTCGGAGCCCGTGACCAACTCAATCGTCTTTGTCCCTCCTCCGGCCACGATTTTCAACACCAAGCTCTGCCCTGCCAGCGGCTTCCCTCCAGACGCCAGCTCAAAGGTAAAGGACACGTAGAAGTCGCTGTTCTGGCCCGGCAGGCCGGACACGTTCACGTGAAGGGTCGTTGGGAACCTGTAGATGGCCACGAAGGTAAGGGAGGAGCCCGGGGGCAGTTGTATGAGGGGATTGCTGGCGTTAACCCCGCGCACGCCTTCAACCCCTCTGAGAAACATGAAGGAAGGAGAGGGACCCGAGACAGACACGACATAGTTTCCCGGCCTGACAAGGCCGGACTGGGGGATGGCCGTGCCGTTCAGGAGAACCCTCAAGGGCTGGCTCACTGGGGTGGAATTGGGATATAGAGCGACACAAGATAGCCGGGCAGCCCTGAGATAAATACCCTTTTCCTGCAGTGGACCATTCACCTGCAAGGAAAAACTTGAGTTGGGGCCCGTGTAGGAACCCAGGCCAGTCCCCAGCCACCCCATGAAGAAGTAGTCAGAGATGTTGAACGCCGAGACCGTTGCTCTTTGACCCGGGGCGTACCAACCCGAGAGACTCCTACTCTCGTTGCCGGCAGACGCGAGGACCGTCAGCAGGTAGCTCGTCGAGTAGGAGGCCACAAGCGCTTCGGGATGCCCGACCACGAGCTTACCGCTCGACGGGACAGCCGCACCATCCAGCAAGACCCCGCTGAGGTTGTGGGCAACGCCGGAAGCTACAGCACCTGGCAAAAAGGAATAGCTGACCGCCTCACCGGGGGACACATAAACCGTCAACGGAAGCTGAGAGCTGGAAAGCTCCTGACCGTTCACATCAGCTACCTTGATGGGATAGCTCCCCAGCCCCTTCACCTCAACCAACAGACCAGGGTAGAATACGGCTGTGATGTTCGCTGGCTCGCTGGGACTTATTTCAACGCTTGAACCGTTTTCAGTCAGACCTTCCCACCGTGCCAGTTTCCAACCTGGAGAGGCAACTGCAGCCAGC
>JAGDXH010000013.1:1179-1992 GCA_023256295.1 Thermoproteati archaeon | reverse complement strand
GCCAGCCTCAGCGGCCTTCCAGCATCGTACCATCCAGAGCTGGCGTTCAACGTACCGGCCCCGCTTGGACTCACGCGTAGGTCGATGTAGTACTGAGCCTGGTAATTTGCCTTGATGAACCCAGGGTACAGGCCGGTGAGCGAACCAGAGGCCGAAGACACCAAGCCACTCATCGAGACAAGCTGGAAGCGTGACCCGCCCAAGGTTATGCTGGGGGGAAAGGCGTAGGAGATCTGGGAACCGCAGGGGATCAAAATCGTAACGGGTAACTGCCAAAACCCATAGTAGGTGCCGTTTATGGCAACCGGCTTTTCATCCCCGCTTTGAGGACTTCCCCCGACCGAAAACTTCACCTGAACGCCAAAAACAGCCTTTTCGGAGAGAGGACCGTCAACGGTGAGGAGTCCATCTTGAAGAGGACCGGAGTAACTGCCAGCCCCGCTTCCTATCCACCTGATGAAGGACCAACCATCCCAAGCGGAAGCCCGGAGCCAAAGGGTAGAACCAGCTGTATACCAACCCGACGAGGTAGAGACGTAGACCGCTGCAGAATAAGGGGCGTTCTGCGCCACGGACACCCAGTACTGGGCCTTGTAGGCTATGGTCAAGGACCCTCCCTGCGAGGCCAAAAGCATCCCGCTGCCGTTTACCGAAGCGTAACGGGTCAATCCCGTGTACTGGATGGGGGAAATCGCCGTCCAAGGAAGAGTACCTTGGGGGACACCGGAGAATGTCACATTGCCAGGTGCAGTTGCCCACTTCGTCTCGTTTCCCAGGGTGACTCCCCATTTGACTCCTGAGGGCAGACCTGTC
>JAGDXH010000013.1:0-1169 GCA_023256295.1 Thermoproteati archaeon | reverse complement strand
GCTCGCGGTTGGGGGAGAAGCGAGGTTGGGAGATCCCCGCACTCTGAACCACAGCACATGAAGCCAATCGTCAGACGTAGAAGAGAGCGCGATGGTCGTCAGACCCGGGTAGTTGGGTCCGAGGGTATTGGATCCCCTGTAGGAGATCGCCCAAGAGTAGTTTATCTGTGAGAACACCGTGTTACCCGAGAAGCCCACCGTGAACACGGCCGGAGAGAGGATTGACAGCTTGGTCTGGAGTTGCGGCGGAGGTCCAGTCTGTCCTGGTGCCTGGCCGTTGCTGGTCGCGTTGGTAGTTGAAAGGTACTCCGTGAAGTTCGCTAGATAGGTCATCCCCTCTTGAAACCCTCCCGAGTCGCCCGGAGGTATCAGCGTGTAGTTGGACGTCCTCAGCTGATTGAAGGATATGCCCGGGTAAACGTTGTCTGAGCCAAACTCGTTTTGACTCACAGTAGCGTTGGCCACCACCTCAAGGGCATCAACGCTGTAGTTGCCAACGTAGGATCCCTTCAAGGTGAACTGGTACCCTTCGACGAGTCCGGCATTCAGCCAAAGGCCGTCCTTGAAAACTGCAAACCCTGGAAGCGTGCCGTTGAGATCCCACCCGTTCAGCGAACTGTGATCTGAAAAGTTCGTGTAATAATCAAAGACGTACTGCCCGTTGTCGTACTCGCCGTATGTTGGCGAAAGCTGGGGTGCTTCTCCCCACCAGTAGCCATCAAACCCGGCATCGGGATAAAAGACCATCAGGATCTCCATGCGCCCCCTGATCCCTCCGGGAAGGTTGACCCAGGCTGTCGCCCTAGTAGCCGAACTCGGAGGGCCTCCAACCTTCTGACCCGAGTAGCTTTCAAGCCAAGCATGAAGCAACGTGCCGTTTGGGAACTCAAACCTCAAGTTCCCAAGATCTGGAGCAAGATAAGCGCCGTACAGCGATGGGTTAAAGGTCACGTTCAGCTGAAACGGACCAGACTGACTGCCCTTGATCCGGACCGGCACGCAGTATGGCTCGGAAACCGGGGTAGCCTCACCGGCCGGCAAGGCGATGACCATTATGAGAAGAACCAGAAGTCCGCTCGACGACCTCACGGCCAAGATGAGCTCCGTCTTATATGCATTTCGTCGGCTGACATCCTCCCATCTGAGGGGTGTGAGGTTCCTGGTTCAAC
>JAGDXH010000035.1:3682-9190 GCA_023256295.1 Thermoproteati archaeon | reverse complement strand
TGGTCTTTAGATGGGTCATTTCATCTATGCTGTAGCCTATGCCCTCCCTTCCTAGTCCCGAGAGCTTTTTGCCTCCGAAGGGGAAGTAACCGACGCCATGCTTTGGGTTGTCGTTAATGGTTACCTCTCCCACGTCAAGGCTCTTGGCCACGCGCCACATGTTGTAGAAGTTGTTGCTGAAAACGCAGGAATCCAGGCCGTACTTGGGTCTCTTTGCGATTTCTAGAGCCTCGTCTAGGTTCTTGACTCTGTTGACCACAAGGACTGGGCCAAAGGTCTCCTCGTTGAATATCCTTGAATCCAGCGGTACATCGGTCAACACGGTTGGCTCAAAGAAGCACCCGCTGCGTTTTCCTCCAAGGAGGAGTTTTGCTCCTTTAGACACGGCATCTTGAACCAGAGTCTCAACCCTCTTTGCGGCTGACTCGTTTATCAGTGGGCCCATGTCTGTCGCAGGGTCCATTGGGTCTCCAACCCGCCACTTCTTGGCTTCTTCCACGACTTTTTGGAGCAACTGATCAGCAACGCTTTCCTCCACCAAGACCGTGGCCACGGCGTCGCATCTCTGACCAGCGTTGCTCAGGTTCCCTTCCACGACCTTCCTTGCTGCCAACTGGACGTCGGCGTCCCTGAGCACTATTGCGATTCCTTTTCCTCCAAGCTCCAGGTGCCTTTTCTTGAGCCCCATCACCGAGTTGACGTGAATGCCAACTTCGGTGCTCCCTGTGAAGGTCACCATGTTTACTCTCTCGTCAGACACGATTGCATCCCCCAGTTTTCCTCCTGGTCCGGTGATCACGTTGAGCGAGCCTTCAGGGATACCTGCTTCCTGAAGGATTCTGGCGAAGAGCAGAAGAGAGACGGGCGTGTCGCTTGCGGGCTTGGCTACCACGCTGTTCCCTGAAAGCAAGGCAGGTATGATCTTGGCTGCGGCTATGTAGAGTGGATAGTTGAAGGGAGAGATGGCGGCTACCACTCCTTCGGGCTCTCTTATCGCCAACCCGATCTTTCCCACCGTGTCTTCTGACCAGTCGCCAGGTATGTAATCCCCGTAGATCTTCCTGGCTTCCTCCATCGTAAGAGATAGACGCTGGGCCGTGGCTTCAACTTCGCCACCGGCTGATCTGAGCGTTTTTCCTCCCTCAAGGACGAGGGTCTTCACGACTTCATCCTTGTGTTGTTTCAGCAGGTCGCGAGCTTGCTGGAATATGTTGATGCGATCAATGGCAGGGATGTCTCTTATCTTCTTTCCAAAAGTAGAGACTGCCTGCATGGCCTGCTCTACGTTCTCAAGCGTGCCAGTCTGCACTCTTGCGACCAAAGATCCGTCTGCAGGCGAGTCCACGGGTTCGGTGCCGGCCTGAGACGTCACCCAGCGGCCGCCTATGAGCATCTTGAACTGGGGAATCCCGTCCTCTCCAAGGTCATATGCCGGAGAGAAGAACTCAGACAGGTACTTTGCGATTCCGACGCGGTCTGTCATAAGTAAATTTTCCGTGGGAGGTAAAACGCCTTGCGGTGCAAGGTCTTACTTTCAGGATTCGGTTTAACGCTTGCTACCCCAGCAACTGTCGCATGGGCAGCGAAGCGGCTCTCTTTAGGACCACCGAGGCGAGGGTTGCGGGTCCTGAAGGGCATCGGCTTTTGAACGGTGACCTGAGTTGAAGGAGGGGCTTCGCGACCAAGTCGATGCGGCGAGGAGATTGATGCTGTTGCTCAGGCTTTCAGTTGCGGCTGCACAGTCGGAGCTCGAAAAAAGAGGAAACGCCGATGGTGTAAAGGCATGTGAAGTCACCAGATTGGCCGTCCGCAAGTTGGAAGACATGTTGGGAAGTGTCAGTACAGAGGACGACCTCAGAGATTGGCTGGTCACGGCACTTGTTGTGCTGGAAGAACTCTATTCCAGACCGGATATGCCTCGTCCCATAGGGCAAGCCCTTCAGGAAGTCGAGGCAGGCCTCCGGAAGCGAGAAGCTATGGAATTGGAAGCGGGAAAAAGTTGTGAGATGCGTTGCTTGGCTTGCAAAGAGCTAAGCAAGCCCCCCTCGTGGGATTCCGCCCCATTGACCCCAGTTAAACGGAGTTCAAACCTGGAGGTGACGCCCTTTGGATGCGCTTCCTTAGACCCATCTCGCCGAGCGATTTCGAAGCGGCCATGACTTCTGCGTTTTGCAAAGCTTGTTAGATCCACATGCGTTGAGCGGGTTCTGGAAGTGATCTGGGCGAAAGGAAATGAAGTTACGAGAAATTGGTTCGCTTTTCTCGAAGCGCTATGTTTTTATTTTAGTTCCATTAGGGCGTAGGTGAAGGCGGTTGTCAAAGAAGGCCGAGAAGAAAGAGAAAAAGGCCGAGCAGAAAAAGCAGTAAATGATTGGCCTTAGCAGGCCCATCATGATCAGCGGTATTTTTATGTTCCTTTGGTCCTGTTTTTCACAGCGAAAAGGTTAAAGTCTCACGAGTCTTCCCCTCAAGATGAGGATTGGTGTGCTGACAGGGGGTGGCGACGCTCCGGGTCTGAACGCTGCCATAAGGGCGGTGGTAAGGAGATCAATGCAATACGGCTACGAGGTCATTGGCATAAAGAGGGGCTGGGCAGGTCTGCTTGATATGGACTACGTGAGGCTGAATCGCGATGCCGTCTCAGGAATACTGCCGAAGGGTGGCACCATGCTTGGTACTTCGAGGACCAACCCGTTCTCAAACGAGGTGGATCAAAAGAAGCTTGTTGAGAACATAGGAAAGTTGGGCTTAGATGTCATAGTATCCATTGGAGGAGACGATACGCAGAGTGTTTCTAGCAAGCTCAGTGACCTCGGGTTCAAGGTCGTCGGCATACCCAAGACGATTGACAACGACCTGTATGGCACTGACCGCACCTTTGGCTTTGACACGGCTGTCTCCATAGCGACGGAAGCCATCGACAGGATACACACGACAGCGGAGTCTCACCAGAGGACGATAGTCGTCGAGGTGATGGGCAGGCACGCCGGATGGATAGCCCTTTACTCTGGCCTAGCTGGCGGAGCTGACGTCATACTGATCCCCGAGGAGCCCTTTGACGTGGATGAGGTCTGCTCAATGGTGAAGAAGAGATATGAGGAGGGCAGAAAGTTTGCTGTCGTGGTGGTGGCCGAGGGTGCCGTGCCGAAGGGCATACCAGACTTCTTCACGAGGAGCGCTGAGAAGGATGCCTTTGGGCACGTCAGGCTTGGAGGCATAGGAGAGTGGCTTGAAAAGGAGATAGAGAAACGCACGGGGATTGAGACCAGGTCAGTGGTGTTGGGTCACGTGCAGCGCGGCGGAAGCCCCACAGCTTTTGACAGGGTACTGGCCACTCGCTTTGGTCTAGCTGCCGTAGATGCAGTGAAGCAGGGAAACTTGAACGTGATGGTCAGCCTGCAGGGAGAGAAGATAACGACGATCCCCATAAAGGAGGCGGTCAAGGCCAACCGCATAGTGCCTGAGGACATGCGCTGGCTGGCCAAGGCGTTCTCTCCTTGAAAGGACTAATTGTTTTTGACATGGATGGTACCTTGGTCGAGGAGAGCAGCAGTTGGAACCTCGTGTACAGGGCCTATGGCATAGAGAAGCGGGCCATGGAGAACTTTGCAACTTTCTGCGATGGGAAGATCGATTACGAGGGGCTCGTCAGGAGAACCGTTGAGGATCTGAGGGTGGCTGGGGCCAACAGACAGGGCGTGCTTAGGGCTCTGTCTTCGTACAAGCTGAAGTCTGGAGGAATTGAAGCGGTCTCAAAGGCGGCCTCGCTGGGATGGAGGGCAGCCATAGTTTCCGCTGGCTTGTGTCCTCTGGCCCAAGCAGTTGGAAGTACCCTTGGCATAGGGATCATCAGGTGCAACGACCTGAAGTACGACGATGAGGGAAGGGTCTTGGGAGCCGTTGTACAGGTAGATCCCGGAAGAAAGTGGGAAGCGGTGAGGGATGTGATGTCGGAGGTTGGAACTCCAGAGCTGGGAGTCGTGACCGTAGGAGATCACCCCATGGATAGCTCCATGTTCATGTCCTCAGATCACTTCGTGGTGATCGGGACAGGCCCTTTGGAGTTTCTGGATACAAGGGGGGCAAGGGTTTCCAGTCTGGAAGAAATCCCAAGGCTGATTGAGAGGTGGTACGGAAAGGAGGAAGCTTAAATTCACGGACTTCGATGTCATCCATGTCAGACGAGGAGGTTGTCCTTTCCGCGGTACGGTTGGCTGAGGGCCTGGGAGTCTCCTACGCGGAGGTCAGGTTGGAGCAAAGGTCATCTGAGTCCTTGCTCGTCAGGAATGGCCAAGTGGATGCCACAGGATACTTTCTGTCCAACGGGGTAGGCATCAGGGTTCTCCTCTCAGGGGCACTTGGTTTCTCTGCCACCAACGATCTGACGCTCAATGGCATCACAAGAGCGGTTGAGACGGCCGTCAAGATGGCACGCGCGTCTTCCGCGATGGTTCGCGATCCAGTGCGCGTGGACCAGAGCGGTGGCGCCAGCGCAGCTTGGCAGGGCAAGGTGCTTGAAGATCCATTCGACGTGCCCGTGGACGAGAAGGTGAAGCTGATGCTCGATCTTGACTCTTCGATCTCGGGCAAGGAGGTTGCCTTTCCCTCGCGTTTCCTATCCCTTGGTTTCACGCGCACCGAAAAGCTCTTGGCAAATAGCTTCGGTGAGCAGGTAAGAAGTTCTGTTACCAGGAGCGAGGGCTTCATCTTTTTGACTGCCAGCCACCCGCAGAAGGGAACCCTTCAGAAGTACGAGCAGCTGGGGGAAGCCGCGGGTTGGGAGGCCGTCAAGGGATGGAGACTTGAGGACAGGTTGAAGGACATGACCCGTGCGCTTGAATTGAATCTCATGAGGGCCGTCAGGCCCGACGAAGGTATCATGGACGTGTTGTTGGGCAGCGAGGTGAGCGGCATAGTGGCCCACGAGTCGGCTGGGCATCCCGCCGAGGCAGACAGGATCATGGGAAGGGAGGCAGCTCAGGCGGGTGAGTCCTACCTGAAACCCAACTCTCTGGGCATGAAGGTGGGCAGCGAGCACGTGACCATACTGGACGATCCAACGATCCCTGGTTCCTACGGTTACTATGAGTACGACGACGAGGGCGTGAAGGCTCGGCCAAGGATTCTGATAGAAAAGGGGACCATAAAGGAATTTCTGCACAACAGGGAGACGGCTGCGGCCATGGGATCTGAATCCAACGGGGCAGCGCGGGCTTCCTCCTTTGACAGAGAACCCATGGTCAGGATGGCGAACACTTACTTCGCCCCTGGCGACAGCTCCTTCGATGAGCTCGTCGAAGGGATAAGGAATGGGGTCTACATAAAATCCTTCATGGAATGGAACATCGATGACGTGCGGTGGAACGAGAGATACGTTGGGCTCGAGGCTTTTTCCGTGAGGAACGGACAGATCGGAGAACCCGTGAGATCTCCCGTGCTTGAGATAACCACTGGCAAGTTGTTCTCAAGCGTGGATGCCGCGGGGCGCGAGGTCAGGTACTATGCTGC
>JAGDXH010000035.1:3304-3621 GCA_023256295.1 Thermoproteati archaeon | reverse complement strand
GTCCCTGTGTGGACAGGAGGTGCTGAGGTAAGGCTTAGAAGGGTGAAGATCTCTAAGAGGTGATTCCAGATGCAAAAAGCCGATTTGGACGTAGCTCAATTGGTCGTAAGGAACGCGAAAGCAGGCGAAGAAGTAGCGTGCCTCATAACTTCAACTTCCAGGAAGATGGTGAGGTTCTCTAACGGCGAGTTCACGGTTTCCCAAGCATGGAACGAGATCGAGACGGCGATACTTTACAAGAGCCATGGGAAGATCGCGGTTGGCTCCACCCTGAGCACCGCTGCGGATGCGGCCCTCAGCTTGCTTGACAGGTTGAG
>JAGDXH010000035.1:0-3260 GCA_023256295.1 Thermoproteati archaeon | reverse complement strand
TAACCGACATGGTGATCAGAGCGGACTCGGCGGCCTCAGCAAATGGGGCTGAGAGGTCCGCGATTGTGCTGAACTCAGAGTATGACTTATGGCACCTGGTCACGACGACGGGGGCCGAGCTAACAGCTACCTCTACGTCAAATCACATGGTAATCAGGGCTTTCTCAGGTCAGGGCTCGGGCCAAGGCATAACGGCTTCACCTAGCCTCTCCAACCTGAACCCAGAAGCAGCCGGCGCGAGAGCTGGGGAGCTGGCAAGAGACGCAGAGGGATACTTCGATGTCGTCCTTGATCCTTCCATATTTGCAAACCTCGTAGATTCGATCGGATACGCCTCTTCAGCCTATTCGGTCGAATCTGGCTTTTCGTTTCTAGCTGGAAGGCTTGGAGAGGAGGTCGCGCCATCGTCGCTTTCATTATACGATGATGGACTGCTGAAGGATGGACTGCTGGTAAGGCCGTTTGATGATGAGGGATATAACACCCAGAGAACTCCCATAATAGAAGCAGGGCAGCTCAAGCATTACCTGACCAACTCTCACTTTTCCAACAAGATGGGGATTCCAAATACCGCCAACGCTGGGTGGATTGAACCAAGGCCATGGAACCTAGAGGTGTCCGCTGGGAAGCATGAGGAAAGTGACCTCTTTAGCGATCACGTCATATACATAACCAACAACTGGTACACCAGATTCCAAAACTACGTCACCGGAGATTTCTCCACAATACTTAGAGACGCTGTGTTTGAAGTGAGGGAGGGGAAGAAGATAAGGGCACTTAAGGGGTTACGGCTCAGCGATAACCTGCCCAGGATGCTGTCGTCCATAACTGCGCTGGGAAGTAAGCAGTATCTCATAAAATGGTGGGAAGTCGAAACGCCTGTTTTACTGCCCTACGTCAGGATAAGCGGCGTCCACCTGACCTCGGCTGACCGAGTCTCCTAATGAGTTTTTACATCCCCTTTGGAAAAATTCGTCTTCATAGCTAGACCAAAGGTACATAGCCCAAGGCCGACAAACCCCTATCAGCGACTGGAATATTTGAGGACAGGATAAACGCAAACCGATCAGATAGGTATGATATCACTCAAGCTTCATGCTTATCTGACTTTTACTTCATCTTTCTATACCAAAAAATATATAAACTATCATGATAATATTACTTGAAATGAAGATATACGTGAAGGGCAAGTGGCTCGAAGAAGACGAAATAACCAGCTTATACAAGACCGTAAGCCCACCGCAAAGAAGGATTCTCGAGACGCTTTACGAAATAGGACAACCGTCAACGATAAGCGCGATTTCGTCGAAAACTGGGATAAAGCGCCAATACGTTTCAGTACTCATGAAAAAGCTCGTTGAGGGAAATTACGTGAAGAAGTACGGACGTCGCAACGCACTTTACGCCATAACCGATCAGGGATATCAAGCCATAGCAAAAGGCGAAAAGGTAACTGCGTGAGAGCTGCGATGGCTCGGCCCAGGTCGCGGTGCCAGAGTTGACCGGCTTATTCTTTCAAATACCTCCCTCTGGGCACGGGTCATCTGCCCTGTCATGTTGATAAACGACAAGGCATTTTGAACTGCATATCCATGAAAGTGGTTGTTAAACAGAACGTAGGATGTCATCTCTTCAAGCTTCTTCAGTCTGTCAGCCCAAGGCCTCAACTCTTCGTCCGAGTACTTATAGTCAAACCACACCTTGCCTCCATGACCGTGAAACCTAACGTAAGCGCTGTCAGAGGTTATGAAGTTGTAGGGAGGAAGTAATGGCTCGTCAACGGCAACGTAAGGCACTCCGCGATCGCTTAGCTTCAATATGACTTCGCCGTTAACGATGGAGATATTCCTGAACTCTACAGCGACTCTTATCTTCCCTTCGATCGTCGAAAGGAAGTCGAAGAGATAGGGCGAGTCTTCCGCCTCGAAGTAAGGGGGAAGCTGCAACAGCGACGGGCTTGCCAGCGCTTTCCAGCGGCTTTAAGAAAAGCATGAAAGCATCAAGGTCGGCATCAATGTCGCCGAGCTTGCCCAGCATCTTCTCATGAGTTATAGAACGATTGAACTTCGGAAGAAACTTGAAGTCTCCTGGCGAAGAGGCAACCAGCCCCCTGGCCATGGAGGGCGGCGGGATCTTGTAGAACGTGGAATCTATCTCAGCTACGTCAAAAACCTTAGAGTACTGTGAGAACTTGCGGTCCGGGCTATCGTAAAGGACGCCCACCCACTCGTCATAACTCCAACCAGAACAACCCACCTTGATCACTTGCTAACCCCTCGTTAAGTCCTTTTTTGGTTCTCCCAACGCTCTATCCAGTCGGGAACCTCTTTCAACGAGCTTATGTGACCTCCTATACCGTCATCGCAAGGACCCTGTCCACCGTCAAAGACGAGGTAATGCCCGCTCTTCCTAAACATGGAGAAGTCCATGGCATGGTCTCCCACGGTCACAACCGCTTCCAGTGGTAACGACAGGTAACGACATATGTCGTCTATTACTACGTCCTTCTTCGTGGGATTAACTGCGATCTTTGCGCAGCACACGACTCC
The DNA here is from genome assembly GCA_023256295.1 of Thermoproteati archaeon. Lineage (GTDB taxonomy): Archaea > Thermoproteota > Thermoprotei_A > Marsarchaeales > UBA168 > UBA168. The sequence goes on along the minus strand of JAGDXH010000035.1, from coordinate 711 downwards.
GCTTTCATCAAACTCAAGCGAGTTGCAAAATCTCAAGACTATGCCCATGGAACTTACCAATTCGTCAATGAGGTTACACACGCCAGCTGATACTGCCGCGACTTCCCATCCCATTTCCTTTAGCTTTTTAATTACGGCCTCAGCCTCTGGCTTGGGCCTCAAATTCATCTTAAGCTGATCTATATCCTTTCTGTTCAGCTTAAGCCGCCTCAAATCCTCGACGGTCAGCTCGACTAAGCTTTCGTAATCGATGTCTCCAGCAGCAAACGCCGCAAAGCGTTGGTCAGAAAGAGCCACCTGGTCGCGCGTCGAGTAAAGCAGACGCCAACTACTTTTCTCGTCATCCAGTGTTCCGTCAACATCAAAAATCACAACGCCCTTCATTACTATCACTAGAGCCCCAACCGCGGCGATATAGCAAAGAACATGCGTCGCGATATAAGTATTTTGGAGATCCTCTCGCAAGCCGAAGCCAAACCGACGACACGAAGAAAATCACGACTTTAACTTTGCTAATAAACACAACCTTTTACCAGAGGCAGGGTCGGAAGTACGCAAAGATCCCAGAGAGAACTAAGGCGGATGCCAAGCCCTGAAGCCCCAACTACCCTCAAGGGGATTTAGATTTAGGGGCTGAATACCTTTGCCAGCCACCGCATGTCCTCCGGTACTACCCTGTTGGCTTTGACCGCTTCCTTAAGCGGGACGGCG
>JAGDXH010000046.1:7572-9928 GCA_023256295.1 Thermoproteati archaeon | reverse complement strand
CAGGGCATCTGTTCGCTGGTTCATTGCCTTGAAGGAAAAAGTACCCAGTGACTTCCACACGTGGATGTCAGACAGCTGGTGACGACGGGGAGGGAGGGATGAACTACCCCACGCCTACGGAAAGGGGCCTCCGCTCCCCCAAGCTCCCGATAGGATTAAATCCTGATGGAATGCTCGGCCATGCAGGGCGTCGGGACTAGGGAAGATCTGCTGTTAGTTCTTCGGGAACTTGACGCGGTAAGGGAAATTCTGGAAAACTTCGAAGGGTACGGAGGAGATCCCGCCGGGCTGTTGGCAACCGGGGAGCGCATGTACTTCCTCGTGTCTGACGCTCAGGATAGGTTGCGTCTAGTCCTGGGGATCCCGTGAGTGAACTACAGGCATGGCACTTCAAAAGAGGCTTCCCTGGGTATTGCCTCCCTTTGCAGTCAGCAGGACGCGCGCCTTTCCTCTGGCTGCTTGGTGCCGTTTTCCTCTCGCTACCCTAATATGCCTCCGTGATCCCGCTCAAGAGCGTTGAAGAAACTGGTGCTGATAGGGATAGCGGCCGCGATCGCGGTGATGATTTCACTTGCTTGGCCGGTCTTGAAGTCCTTCGACCCAACCGACTATGCCCTCGGGGTGGTCTCTGGTGGCCCTTGGGTCGTGTTCATCCTCATGACTCTCGAGAGCGCTTCCCTTCCAATCCCCAGCGAGGTGCTTCTGCCTCTCACGGGGTACATGATATCTCAGGGCAGGATGGAGCTGGTCCCCGCCTTGACAGCAGCGATCGCGGGTTCCATGCTTGGCTCCTACGTCGATTACGCCATAGGGAAGGTCGTTGGGTTGGAGCTGCTTGGCAGGACGCGTTGGGTCAGCCGCAGCGCTCTCGAGTCGGCCACGCGCTGGTTCGACAGGTATGGGGCATATGCGGTCTTTCTGACGCGCTTTTTGGCTGGTTTCAGGACTTTGATATCGTTTCCAGCAGGAGCATTTGGTATGAGGCTGACTGCCTTCTCGCTCTGCACCTTGGCAGGATCTGTCATTTGGGATGCATCTCTGATATACCTTGGGATCTTTCTTGGAAGCAGGTGGAGTCAAGTCGTGTACGCTGGAAGCAGGTACTACCTTGAAGCCTCTGCGCTGGTGGTTGTGCTTCTGTTGGTCGGCTTGGCGCTATTCCTTCTTCGGAGGAAAGGCAGGGTTTAAAAGCGGTCGCGTCGTTCTTGAACGTGCGTCTCCTGGGTCTTCTGGTGCTTGCCTTGGTGCTCTTCGGGACCATGGGAGCTGTTGTCATATCCTGCATGCGCTTGCGCTCGGCCTTTCCGGCTCAAGCTGCGCCTTCCTACGACGAGACCTACTCCTTGTCTCCTTCATACTTGCTCCTGAGCAATTGGCAGGACATGATGGCTTGGATCTCAACGGGCGTGCCAGACCCATTCATCAACTCCGCAAACCTTTCAATTCAAGCCATTTACCTGGGTCCAGAGGGCATACTTCCCCTCAAGGTGTTCGTGATGGTGCAGGGCACACCAGAGAACGCATCCTTGGCTGAAAACAACACCGTGCAAGTTGGTTTCCCAGGCGGCCATGCGAGCTTCATGCTGGCGCCTGGGTCTCGTCAGCTCGACATCAACGCTAGCTCATTGAAGGAGCTGGGATTCCTCGTGGACGCCAACGTCACCTCCTACGTCGAGGAGTCCCAGGGGATCGTGTTGGAGACCTCGCCAAGGGTCTCTGTGTTCCTTCTTGGAGGAACTCTCAGCGCTGAGAGGTCCAGCGGTGGAGTTCAGCTGAGGGGAGAGGGCACAGGGCATGCCCTCCTGGAGATCTGCGTCAACTCCAGTCAGCCAGTTTCTTACTTGACCCTTGCAGCTTTGGATCGGAATCGCACGTCTGCTTGGCTCAGTGAGTCCAAGCATCCGGGACTTGCTGGCCCCCTGCTCAGGGAATATTACCTCTCGCTTCTTCTCATGAAGGACGACCAGAATCCGTACTTGGGGGACTTTGCAGCCAGTCCTTCCCCCGTTTACTTGGCAGCTTGGGTCCGGGATGGGTCTTTCTCAGCCATGGCCCTTCAGTCAGCTGGCCACCTGGATTCCGCCTTGAAGTACTGGAGGTGGATGGCGAGTGTCATGATTGCCAACGGGAGCTCTGCCGGCACTTGGTACACCAAGTACAATTTCTGGGACGGCCAGCCCGTGCTTGGCTGGCCAACCGAGTACGACGGGATAGGACTGTATCAAGTTGGACTGTGGAAGTTCTACGCCGCGGCCTTGGCGAGCGGGGAGTCGTCCAATCTGACCAAGATGTTCTCCGTGGGCGATGCTTTTTACGAGAGCCTGTGGATGCCTCTTTCCTGGGAGGGGAGCGAGTT
>JAGDXH010000046.1:4650-7562 GCA_023256295.1 Thermoproteati archaeon | reverse complement strand
GGACGCTAGCGTCTGGGAAGACGATCATGCCTACAACTTCTGGACGGAGGCCGTGGACGATCTGGGTCTCTTCAGTCTCTCGGCTCTCTACGCTTCATTGAAGAACTCCTCTGGTTCTCTTGAGGCGAATGAGCTTGCGCGCCAGCTCAACTACAGCATTCAGACTGACTTCACCACCTCATCTGGTTATGCTCAGTACATGCTGCCCAGCGGTTCCAAGCTTGAGGCCTTTTCTATCCCTGACTCATCTCTTTTATTGCCCATCGACCTCGGGCTGGTATCACCGTTCTCGGGAGTTGCTCGCGCTACCGTAAGCTCGGTGGTAAGGCAACTGACGGTTGAGGGCGGGCTCAGTAGGTTCTTGGGAGATACCTATCATGAGGGATGGGACAGCTCGGGACCCATGCCGCCTTGGATCATAACGACGCTGTTCCTGGCTGATTACGAGGAGCTTGTGGGCAACTACAGCTCAGCCCTCTCGCTGATTCGCTGGTGTTACCTGCACTCTCAGAACGGGCTTTTGCCAGAGGCCGTTGACCCCAAAACTGGTTATCCTCTTCCTTCAACTTCTCCCCTCACTTGGTCTGCTGCCATGTATGTCACGGCCGCACTTGGCTTGCCGCAGGCATCCTCTAAGGGATATCCCAGTCCTGTCCCCGCTTCTGGCGGTTCCTTGCCAGCTTCAAATGCATCGTCCTCGGGCAGCGCCTCCCTTGTGATAAACGTCCTGAACTACTTCGACAAGGTTGGCGTGCCAGGAGTGCGCGTTTCTGTCTTGGTCACATCTTCAGGACTCACCCAACCCTATTCTGGGAATACGACCTACGGCGGCATGATAGTCATCCCTCTTGAGGGGGGCTCGAGCTCCATCGCGGTGTTGAACAGGATATCGATTTCTGGGAACTACTCGATCGTGATGGTGAACTCGCAGCCGGTCTTAACTGTCCGTCTCCCCTATGGACAGTACTCCACGAGCGTCGTCTGGATGGGATCTTACTCTCAGGGAACGGCGACCTACACTGGATCATACTCAGCGCTTCTCCAAGCTAACAGTTCAGGAACCGTGCAGGAAGTCACGCTCTGGGTCATTCCAGGGCAACTGGTCAACGTGACTTCATACGACTTCTTCTCGAGGTCAACCGTGACGCCCATCATACTTCCTGGGCTGCCGTACGGGCATTCGGCCAACGGGCTCTTCTGGCAGTTCTTTGTCCCGATAGGCTATCCCTTGAGGGTCTCCGCGGTCTCCAGCTCAGGTCAACTTCTTCCGTCGTTCACCGTTCAGTTGGTCCCGGGACAGCGGAGCGTGGATTGGTCCTATCTTTACTCGGAGGCCAAGTTGAACTCTACCATCGGCGGCATCCAGCAGACGCTTGAGCAGCTTTCAAGGGTTGGTCTCTTCCCGGTGAGCCAAGCGCAGTACTCAGAGCTGCTCCCAATTTCTGAACTCGCGCTGTCCGAGATGTCTGCTGGAAAGATCGAAGCGGCAAACATGACTTTCTCAGAGCTGTCTTCTCTCATCAGTTCGGTGAGGGGTCAGATATCAGGCTCCTACGTGGGAGACTGGATCGCGGCTCTGGTGCTGTTCGTGCTTCTGTATGCTTTTTCAGAGGTCCTGATTTTCCCTCTGTCAAACAGGGTCAGATGGCGTCTCAGGCCCTTCTTGGCCCTCTTCGTGTACGTGCCGGCGTCGGCAATCCTGCCTCTGGTGCAGCCATACCTCATGGTGGCGCTTGGCGGCCTGTTCGGGCTCGAGCTTCCCATGCCGGCAAGTCTGGCAGTCTCCCTCTCGCTGCTGATCTCGCTGATGTTCTACGTGCTGTTCTCTATGATTGGAAAGGCCTTCTCCCGTTACTCCTTTTCTTACAGGCTGGCCATGAGCAATATCTTGTCCCGCCTTTGGAGGGTACTGCTTGTGATCGTGCCTTTGATGGTGGTTGTGGGCTCTACCATGGCCATAGTGGGTGTGTCGGCGCAGTACGGGCTGGTGAACGTCGGATCCGGCTCCTTCCAAGGCCCCAGCTTCATTGCCCTAGATCTGGAACACCCGCGTCCAGGTTATCAGGCGGAGGTGCTCTGGCTTGAAACCTCCAACTATTCGTCTTCAAGCTTCCTGATCAGCTGGGTTCCCAGTTCCCTGGTGGTCTCCGGGATACCGTTCGTCGCCGAGACGTATGAGGCGGTTGATTCATCTGGAGGGGTGGTCTATCTCTCTGGAATTTACTCCGTGCCAGACCACGCGTGGAATTACGTCGGCCTGAACCCCTCTGACGTGATCGGGTCCTTGCCAAGCCCTGGTTCTCCGGAGGTACTTTTGCCAGAGGGCTCGCAGGTTCAGATCGGTCAGTCCGTGACGCTTGCCGTGCCGGCCTTTACCGCTGAGGGTCAGACCGAGACGCTTCAGTTGGGGAAGTTTGAGGTGGTCGGATTCTACAAGCCGATTGCCTCCATGCCCCGCTGGTTGCCCTCTGTGAACGGGGCAGCCCTCAAGAAGATCGCTCTCCTGACCGGATATCCGGTCTTCGCTTCTACCTCTGGCTCTTGGCGGGCCTTCCAGTTCACCTACGTGCTTGGTGCATCGCACGCTGGAGCAGCTGCCGGACCCGTGATCATCTCGGCTTTCTTGGCCTACACTTACTCGCTGGCCTTCGTGGACGAGAGGAGGAGAGACATCAGGGTGATGTCAGCTCTCGGCGCTCCGCCGGCCCAAATGGCTGCCATGATGCTGGCTCAAGTTGGCATCATCGGCTTGATCGCTACGCCCATGGGGATCCTCCTGTCTTATGCTCTTTCCAAGGCGTCGGTTTCCTTCGTTTCATCCTCATCGGGTCAGGTGGCCTCGCCTCTCTCGCTGGTGATGGGGATCCTGATTGGGATGGTGATCCCTCTTCTGGCGGCTCTCGTGGCCTTCA
>JAGDXH010000046.1:2842-4640 GCA_023256295.1 Thermoproteati archaeon | reverse complement strand
AACTCGGCGCCAGAGAGCAGGGTGATAGGAGGCGCCAAGAAGAGGGTGATCCCAAGCGAGGCGATCTTGGAAGGCGGCATGGCAGTTTACAGGTTGCCCCTCAGGGTATCCGAGGATGAGTCGGAGCTCTTTGCAGACTTTCTGAGGGAAGAGCTGCTTCCAAGGTTGAAGGGATTGGATCCCCAGTTGACCGTGTCCGAGGCGGGCAGGTTTACCCTGAAGATGGACGCAAGGTGGAGGATGGAGATGGGTAGTCCCGAGGTCATGTTCATCAGATCAGAAGCGCACGAGGGCGTCCTAACCCTCACCTTTTCTTTCCCTCCAGTGCTCTCCGAGGATAGGGATTTCCAAGCCTTTCTTTACAACCTTGAGAGGCGGTTGCTCGCATATCCGCTGTGGAGGGAGAAGAAGGTGAGGGTTGTAGTGACCAGAAGGATCGTGTCCAGAGGAGAGCAGGTACAGACTCGCGAGAAGGGTCTTGAGGAGGTCGTGGAGGAGCTGCAGCGCGCGAAGCAGGACGTGGATGCGGCGAGAGGCAAGCTCGAGCAGCTCTACAGCATGAAGGGCGAGATCTCTCCCTCCGTGTTCGCAGACTTCGAACGGAGATACAGGAGCGCAGCCGCCGACGCTCTGAAGAGAGTTAGGTCTCTTTCTGACAGGCTCCCTGACCTGATGGATTCCGTGTCCAAGCAAAGGGCTACCTTGGTGAAGAGGCTAGCGGATCTCGACGTCTCTGCAAAGCTGGGGGAGATAAGCCAGGAGCAATACGCCTCGAGGAGAGAAGCCTTGGAGGCAGAGCTACAATCTCTCTCCGCGGCCCTTTCGATCCTTGCTTGGGCCCAAAGGGAGCTTTCGGCCCCCTCGTGAGCCCGCGAGACTCGCGTCCCTTGAACTGCTGAGAGGGTGCTCCCTCTCCAAGCTCGGTAAAAAATCGTTGCGCCTTGAGGTCTCCCAGGTTTACCAGCGACTCAATGTAGTTCCAGACCTGTCTCTCTATTTCGAAGCTCCACAGAGACTCTGGTATCTCGACGAAGAACAGGAGTGGAGCTATGAGTATGCCTTCGACGGCGGCAACCGTGAGATCTTGGATCCACTTTCCTACTCCCATCCTGACCGTGAGGTTGTTTGGGTCTCCTTGGATGGTTATGGTGAGGGCTCTATCCGCTGCCAAAAGCGTGCGGAGTATGCCGCCTTTCTGCGCTTGCACCACCGTGCCGAGCGGATGATCGGCCCTTTGGGTCTTATAACCTTCCTCCTTGAAGTACTCTTCAAGTTTATCGCCAAGTTTCTTTGGGTCTATGTTTTTGTTCTGATATTCCCGGATCGCTGATTTCAACTTGAGTAGGGATCCCTTCAGCTAATACGCGTATCGCTCCTGTCCTTTCCCTTCGTGGAGGACCAAATCCTTGACCCTCATGGTCGAAGTGGTCCGGTTCTCCTGCGTGGCGTGCCTGTACACACCGCCTGGATCGTTTCTGCTTGCCGTGAAAACGGCGTTGTCAGTCCAAAGATCTGCTCTGAACCGCGTCTTTTTCTCAAGAGGCAGACTGGCAGCTAACTGCTCGTCCACATGGAATTCTGCATGACCTCTCCTCAGGTGAATGGAGTACCTGTGCTCTTCTTCGACGTTGAGTCCCCTCATGCTGGGCTTGCCCGTCAGGAGTATGGCACCCAGCCTTCTTCCAATGACGCGGGTGAGTGCTGCGGTCGCCCAATGGCCGATCCCTGTATCCGTCGCGACGGGTGCGAAGTAGACTCCGGCTTGGGCATACAGCCCCGCGAGAGGGTACTTCGCCGC
>JAGDXH010000046.1:0-2832 GCA_023256295.1 Thermoproteati archaeon | reverse complement strand
GTGTCTCAAATTCTCCATCGGAAAGCTCCGCGTTCGAGTAGTAGAGTGCTTCGCTGGGACCCATCTTCATGGAGAGCTCATCTCCCTGGATGTCGATCGATGCGGTGCCGTCGATCCTCCTTTTCCATCTCTTTTGATCTTGAAGACCGATCGTCTCTTCACTCACTCCTTTTCACTAGCTTGTGAAAATAAGTTTAGCGCAGCGCTTAACAGCGGCTGCCCTTCAACGCCGTGGAGCTCTCGCTGCCGATGCCAGGTGCCGCCGTCTACAAGTTCAAGGAGTCCCTGAGTCAGGCGGAGTTTCTGGAAAGACCAAACAGGTTCCTTTTGTTGGTCAGGCAAGGGGAGAGGGTTCGCCAGTGCCACCTTCATGACCCAGGAAGGCTCGAAGAGTTGACCCCAGGCTCGGTTGTGCTCGTGCGCGAGGTCACGGGGATCAAGACGTCATGTTACGTGGAGGTCAAGGGATGTACGCTGGTGCGGGACGGTCGGGGACTCTTTCCCGACTCCCCGACGAGGAGGGGCAGAAAGCACCTGGAAGAGCTCATCAGGATAAGGCAGAGTGGGCAAGAGGCAGGCCTGCTGTTTCTCGTGCTGAGAGAAGACGCGACCTGCCTGGCCCCAAATGAGGGAACCGATCCCTTGTTTGCCTCTGCCTTTCAGGTAGCTTTGCTTGCAGGCGTTCAGGTTTGGGCTTTGAAGTTCGCGTTTAGACCCCCCTCCCTGGTTTACTTGAAGAGGATTCCCCTCTGCGCCAACAGACCTTTATGCGACCGCAGACATAGCAAGACATGAAGATCGGCCTTCAGCTTTACTCTGTGAGGGACGCCGCGGAGAAGGACATGGAAGGTACGCTGAAGAAGGTCTCAGAATTTGGGTACGATGGCGTTGAACTGGCTGGCCTTTACGGGCACGGTCCCAACGAGCTTAAGGAATGGCTCAGAAGGTATTCGTTGGAGCTGGCTGGCTCTCACACCAGTTTCTGCTCGCTGATACTTTGGGCCTTGGGCGAAACCCTGCAGCAGAACGAGGAACTGGAGAACAAGAACGTGGTGATCCCCTCATTCCCGGGAGAGCTGTCAGGGAAGGAGGGTCAGGCGCAGCTGGTGGAGTATCTGAACGATCTGAGCGCCGTCCTTGCAAGGGCTGGCCTGAGGCTGGGTTATCACAATCACTGGTGGGACTTCCAGGGTGGGCTAGAGGGCAGCCTTTGGTCCGTTCTGGCAAATGGAGTACCGTCCATGTTCCTTCAGCTTGACCTGGGTCATGCCCTAAGGGCGCTAGGAAGCTCGGAGCGGGTCGTTTCTCTAATCGGGTCGTATCCTGGCAGGTTCTTGAGTGTCCACGCAAAGGACTACTCAAGAAATGCTGGGTACGCCGTCTTGCCGGGTCAGGGAGATCTCAACTGGGATGCGGTCATCGGGGCACTTGAAGAAACCGGGGGAACAGAATGGTTAATAGTGGAGCAGGAAGAAAACGTGGTGGGAAACTCGCTTGAGACCTCGAGGGCTGCGCTGGAGTCGCTGAAAAAGCTGCTTGGAATTTCATGATATTTCCGCTCGGTACGAGGGCTACCTTATAAGGGAGGGCGGCGCTTGCCTATGGACAAGAGGCTAGCGGCTGTTGCCGCGCTCGCTTTGGCGTCAGCTTTGATCTTGGCTTCATCTGCAGCTTCAGCTCGTCCTCCATACGTCTTCAATGGAAGCAAGGCGGTGTACCAGCTGAACTGGTCGGAAGCCGGAAAGCAGTACTCGGCGACCGTGACCTATCAGATAACTCAGGTAAACGCCGGCAATGGGAGCTTCGTGGTCGGCGTCAAGTTCACCGGTGCCCTATCTGGCCTGAATGGCTTGGTTCCGAACCGCACGGCGACCTTTTCAAATCCATGGCCCTTTCCTGCCCTCAACACCACTCTGATTGCTGACCTCAATGCGGGAAAGGTTCCTCCAGCAGCTTCCAACGTGACCGTCACGCCGCACGTCGCGCTCTCGACTCCAGCTGGCACCTTTAGCACCGATGAGTTGAACTTCGGAGGCGGCAACTACGCTTGGTACGACATGAGGACGGGCCTTCTCGTGAAGCAGGTCGGACCCGCTCTGGGATATCCCTCATCGGTTTTCGAGCTGGAAAAGGCGAGTCTCGCGCAAGCAGGGTCTGCGTTTGCATACGTTGAGCTGCTCTTGGTCGCGGTAGGGGCTGCGCTGCTGGTTCTGCTGGGAGCCGAGGTCAGGAGAGCCACGGCTCGTCGGCATGCCTGATCTTCTTGTATCTAACTTCTTGTCTCTGAATTTTCGGCAGAGAGGAGTTCTGTCTGCCTGCTAAGCCCAGTTGTCTCATGGCGATGAGGGCGGCGGCCTCTCCGACTGCGCGAGCACATGCCAGGTTAGAGCTGTATGCGGTGACCACGTTTCCCGATGTGACGAGGAGGTCCGTCTGTGAGAGGCTTGAGGCCTGGTCGTACAGCAGTCTTTCGGCCGACATGTAGCCCATCGCGTCCGAGTCCCTTATATCCAGGAGTTCTTGTGCGGCCTTGAGGAGAAACGCAAGCTCTCTTTGGGTTGGTTCTCTTTCGCCCCTCTCGGAAAGCGACGGCGTTATTGCAGAATGGCCCAGCAGGGGCAAAAGGATGTCTCCTTGGCCCGGGGGTCTGAGCTTCTCAACTATGGCGCTGGCCCGAGGCTTGAGCAAGAGATGAGCTCCGGTCCTCGTCTGCGAGGGGATCGCTTGCCCCGTCAGAAGAGCGTGCACCTTGAGGCTGGATGCCCCAGTAGCGTTCACTATGGCGTCGATGGCGTCCAGCTCAAGGCTTCCCCGTTTCACCTTGCCCCCTGC
>JAGDXH010000015.1:2553-10008 GCA_023256295.1 Thermoproteati archaeon | reverse complement strand
GCCCAGAACCTTGCGGCGCTCAGAGCCCTGGTGTCGGAGGGGATCCAAAGGGGCCACATGAGGCTAGCGGCCAGAACCTTGGCTGCTACGGCTGGGGCAACCGGTGAAGAGGTGAATGCCGTGGCCAACAGGCTACTGGAGGAGGAAGGTCCCCTGAGGGTCGACCGCGCGAGGCAGATTCTGGAAGACCTCAGGAAAGAACAGCGCAAAGGGAACACCTGATTTTTACGACCCCTAAGGTGAAACCTAGAAGGACACGTCCTGCGCAGGCTGAACGATTTCGCAACACTTAAATCAAGCGCAGGGAAAGGCGCATGGAGTTTGTCGCACTCCCATACGGTCTTACCACCGCTGGTCTAGTGGAGGTATTGCTGTCCTTCCTCATCGGCCTACTCATTGGGATGATAGCTCGGAAACTGCTGACGCTCGCCTTGCTTCTCTTGGCGCTGTTCGTGCTCCTCTACGCCGTTGGGTACGTTCACCCATCCTCAGTGCAATACCTCACTTCTCTGATCTACAAATACGCTCCCACTGCCCTCAGCAAGGCGCAGGAGCTCTCCTCGGCAATACCCGTTTCATCGATCGCCTTCATCATAGGCTTTGTGGTGGGCATATTGAGGGGGTAAGTTGCCCGTCCTTGCGGCGTGGGGTTTCCTGCGAGCTTCGCGACGTGGCGTCATCCAGGCTGTCCAAGCGACCCCGATCCGTACCTCTCGTAAAGACGTGGGCTATTTACGGCCCCGTTTGGATCGCGATCGCGCGCTCGTGCCATCGCGTCGACCTCGTCTTTCGGGGGCATCCCCAAAACAGCATTCTTGCCCATATTCCTTCTCCGCTTCCCCACCCTGACAGAGGGAGTCCCCAGCCATGAAAGATGAAGCTACACTGCTAGGCGCGAGACAAGGTCGAACATCCGCATGTCGGGACCATCCTTCGGTTTCAGCGCGTCGACGAGGGGACGGTGAACGAGCTTTCCGTCAACGGAGGCCACGAGCCATGCCTGCTCCCTGTCGTCTTGGGCCGCGCGAAGCGCCTCTTCTCCGAACAAAGCCCCAAGCAGCCTGCTCGTGGCAGTGGGATTCCCTCCCCTTTGCATGTAACCAAGGACGCTAAGCCTAACGCTGTAGTTCCTATCTCTGGCCAACCTTTCCACCAAGCTCGGCGCGTAGCCAGCTCCTTCGGCCATCACTATTATGCTCGAGCTCTTTCCCTTCTTCTCGCCCTCGTCCAGGGAACTCTCGATCTCAGACAAAGTGAACGGGTGCTCTGGGATGAGCACCATCTCCGCTCCAGCGGCCAGGGCGACGGAGACGGCAAGGAATCCTCTTGCGCGACCCATGACCTCCACCACGAAGACCCTCTCATGCGATGTGGCGGTATCCCTTATCTTGTCTATTGCCTCCACGGCAGTGTTGACAGCCGTGTCGAAGCCTATGGTCGTATCCGTACCTGCTATGTCATTATCTATGCTGGCTGGGACCGCCACAACCTTTATCCCGCATCTCTCGTGAAGAGCCCATCCCCCTCTGATGCTTCCGTCTCCCCCTATCACGATCAGCGCATCAAAGTTACTCAACGCTTCACAAGCCTTGGAGAGACCTTCTTCGGTCTCCACATAGGGACACCTGAGCGTCCTGAGGATGGTGCCGCCTTGGTTGACTATGCCGCTCACGTCACGAGGCCCCATGGCCCACCAGTCCCGCTCTATCAGGCCGCAGTAACCCCTGCGGATACCGTAAACCTGGTGCCCCATTTCCGTGGCAAGCCTGACCACTGACCTGATTGCAGCGTTCATACCCGGTGCGTCTCCCCCAGTTGTGGCAAGAGCTATCTTCATACCGAAGGGCTCTCCTCACCCTTTTACGCCTTCCCTTGACCCTAGGCCCCAGGGTGATGTCCTGAAAACAGCTCTAAAAACTAGAGCTAGAAGACCATGTCTTGCCTCAAGAGAGGCATCTATACGGCACTGCTTTTTTGCCCTCTCAGTAGCTTCAGTGAAATCAGTGGCCTCAGTGACTTCAGTGAGTTGTAGTAACTTCAGTGAAACACTGTGGAGTTAGGCGGCTTAGAGGTACTAGCAAAGGCCTCTCCGCATCCTCAGGAGCAAACTGCTTCGATGGGACATGAGTCACCGATGTCGCGATTGCGCCACGCGCAAGGAGGGTCTCCGCGATCCCGCGCATGACAAAGGGGAAAACTTGCAGGTTCACGTTGAGAGTGACTTTTACCCTCCGAGTCGCTTCGCGTCGTATCCTGATTTCTTCAAGCCCTAGGCCCTAACTCTCCTTGAGCTTCGTGACCGTTCTCCTCCCTTCCCTTGTGGACGGGAAGCTGCCCCAGCTGTAGAAAGCAGGAAGCCGTCATGGCGGGGCAGAGGGCACGGACTTGCGACGTCGTGGCCTAGCTCTGCTAGGGCCCAGAAAGGCAAGACGTGAAGGGAACGGCACGAAATCCAGTCGCCCAGATTTTGTGCAACAGAGCATCTGACAAGAGGAGTTAAAGCAGAAGCCACGTCAAGCTTAACCGAGCATTGTTAGACGAGCTGCTCGCCAAAAGAGGGAAGGTGCCAACAGATCGCAAAGGCAGAATCGGGCAAAGCAAGAAGATCCCAAGGATCGAAAGGATGCCGCGAGCTGCCAGAATCTTCCGAGAAATGCCGGATAAGGAGGCAAGGCCTCACTCCCTCAACTTTGCCACGTCCTTCAGAGTAGACTGCGCTGCACCTGGCTTTGGGGAGGCCGGAGGGGGAGGGGGAGGGACCCTGAGCGAGACGCCGAGCTCCTTCTCCAGCTTGAGGACCAGGTATTCTGGCGGCCTGAACCTTTCTTCTTCAAGACGCCTGAGAACCGACTCCTTCTCGTTTATCCTGCGTCCCAGCTGGGCTAGGGTCAAGCCCATCTCTTCCCTCTTTCTCTTCACTACCTGGCCGTATCCCTGAACAAGCACGGTCTCCTGGGGTTGCTGCACCAAGGGAGTTGTAACAGGCGCTGCCAGCCTACCCTGGGGTTTCCGGATCGGGTGTGGCTCGGGCAGCTTGCGCGCCGGCGGAACCGGGGCCGACGGAAAACCTGCGGACACCCGCTGGGAAGGTCTGCTGATCACAGAATCTGCCTTCTTCGCGCACTTGGCACAGACGTACAACCTTGCTCCTTCTATGAACACGAGGTAGGGCTCGCCCTGAATCGGCGCACCGCACATCTCGCAATAGCGCATGAGGACGCTTCTCCGCTGCATATACGCCTGCCGGCCAACAGGTACCTTCGCAGAAAAGCTAAAACGCCCAGAGAAAAGATCCCTTGTGTCTAACCCTGGATCTAAGCCGCTCGACGACTTCCAAAGACAGGAGGACCAGAGGACTGCTCAGCTAGAGGAGCAACTCCAGTCCCTCCAAGCAGAGATACAGAACCTCAAAAGCGTCATGGAGGACATGAGGGGATACATCAAGCGGCTTGAAGAAGAGAGAGAGAGGTCTCTGGCATACCCTCACATCGAGGCCGTGATACTCGACGTCCTTCCCAACGGGAACTACGTCGTGAAGAGCAGCACTGGACCAAACTTTCTGGTGGTTTCAAGCCCTGAGCTTAACAAGGAACAGCTGAAACCCGGGACCAGGGTGGCACTGAACCAGAGAGGCTCCACCATAGTGGACGTGCTGCCTCCAAGCCAAGACGTCTTCGTGAGGTTGATGGAGGTAGAGGAAAGGCCGAACGTCAGCTTCTCGGACGTCGCAGGGCTTGACGAGCAGATATCGCTGATCCGCGAGGTCGTGGAACTTCCCCTTCAGAAACCAGAGCTTTTCAGGGAAATGGGCATCGAGCCGCCCAAAGCAGTCCTCCTGTACGGACCGCCGGGGTGCGGAAAGACGCTACTTGCCAGGGCAGTTGCCTCAGAAACCAAGGCGACGTTCATCAGCCTTGTGGGAACCGAACTGGTACAGAAGTACGTTGGAGAGGGGGCCCGCCTGACGCGCGAGCTATTTGAACTGGCCAAGAAGAAGAGCCCGAGCATAGTGTTCATAGATGAGATAGACGCCGTGGCAGGCAAAAGGGTTGACGCCTCCCTGAGCGGGGAAAGGGAAGTCCAGAGGACCATGATGCAGTTGCTCGCTGAGATCGACGGCTTCGACCCTCTTGGCAACGTGAAGATAATAGGGGCAACCAACAGGGTTGACATACTTGATCCAGCCCTGCTCCGGCCTGGGCGCTTTGACAGGCTGATCGAGATACCTCTTCCAAACAAGGCAGGAAGAAGAGAGATACTGCAGCTGTACCTCAGAAAAGTCAGGGCAGAGGGGGTGGATCCGGGCGTGGTAGCGGACATGACAGAGGGCATGAGCGGGGCTGATCTCCGCGACCTGGTCACGGAAGCCGGCATGACGGCCATAAGGAACGACAGGAAGGTCATCGCCTCAAGGGACATCATGACGGCCCTTGAGGTCGTCAAGAGAAGAAAGCAGAGGATGCAAGATGTCGGATACATACGACGAACATGAACCTTCGCATGACCTGCTGAACCTTGCCAGGGAGATTGCCGACTACCAGTTCGGGCCGGGCTGCGGCCCTGCCCTTTTCCCAGATGGGACGAGGCTGAGGACTTCAAGGAGGGGAAGGTTGCGCTATGCCGAGCAAGATGGGAAATTCATATGCAGCTTTGGAAAGGACTCCCTCATAAACTTGAGCGAGGAAAGCGCCAGGAGGTTGACGCTTTGCAACACGCAAAAGTACTTCGTGGTATCTGGGGAGGCCGCCGAGGACGTGAAGAAAGGGCGCAGTCTCTACGCCAAGCACGTGATCAGAGGCGGAGCGGTTTACTCGGGAGAGGAAGTCATAATGCTGGATACCTCTGGCAACCTCTTGGGCTGGGGAAAAGCCCTTTGGTCATCCTCAGCTCTGAAAAATTTAAGAAGGAGCGCGCTGGTGAAGCAGAGGAGACGAACTTGGCCAACAGAGAAGCGCTGAGGGCCATGAAGAAGATGGGGATATCCGTAAAAGAGGTCCCAGACGTCGTGAAGGTGACCATAGAGACCGAGGGAGAGGTCATCGAGATAAACGAACCTCAAGTGCTTGAGATAAGCGGAAAGGTAGGCGAGGCCGGATTCCAGGTGCTGGGAGGCACGGTTGCCAGAAAGTCAAAAGAGGAGAGCGCTCAGGCAGCCGTGCCAGAAGAGGACGTGGAGTTCGTCGCAAGCCAAGCCGGAACGTCTAAGGAAGCAGCCAGAGAGGCCCTGATTCGCGCGGACGGAGACATAGCTCAGGCCCTTCTTCTTCTCAAGCACCGAAAGCGTAAAAAAGGATTGCATCTCAGAGGTGGGGCTGTAGGCTAGCATGGTAGACTTGGAGGTTCGGGTCCTTCGGACCGGGGTTCAAATCCCCGCAGCCCCACCTTGGACGTCCTTGAAACTTGACGGCAGGTTAAAACAAGTGCGGAAGACGGAGGATCGCGCAAGGGCCAATGCCGTCTCAACCGGCTTGTCGGCAAAAGGCAATCCAGTCAATGCGGCATCCTTTCCTGGCTGCCGAAAAACTTCATCCGACCAAAACGAACGGGAAATTCGCGGAAGAACAAACTGCTGTGGTCTCCCAGGACGAGACGAAACCTCGGTGGTGTGTGCTGATCTGCGCTACAGCCCATGACTGACTCTCACTTCGCGTTTCCGCTGGAGACCCGCGGTCGGGACAGGGTAGTTCAGTTCAGGCTGGGCCTCGCCGCGCACAGCGATTTGAGGACGCTGGAATCACAGATCCATACTCTGCCTCAACCCAGCTTGACCTGATTGGCAGGCGGAACGGCACCCGAGATGCCCTCCGTGAAATGCTGCACCTTCAAGGAGCAAGCTGATAGACCGTCACGTTGGCATACGCCCCGTTCAAGTTGACTATGTACGTCTGGTTGTTCAGGTCAAACGATAGGAGAAACCTGACGTAGAACTCGTAGTGAGTACCCACGACCGGAGGTATGGGGACGTATATGTCTGGCAGACCATAACCCAAGACCGCAAGCGTTTGATAAAGTTTCGGAGGAGAGTTGTAGTAGTTGTTCTCAAGGTAAAGGGGAGGCTGGTAGAACAGTATCTCGTACTTCTTGAACGTCAGGGACACAGAGCTGTAAGGAGCCACGGTTATGTTGCCAGACGTCAGGTTCACCCCGGCCCCGATCACGCCCCCCGGAGGGGCGTAAGCCGTGTAGCTGGAGGCGCTGTTGTCGTACTCCTGGTACGCAGTCGTGGCGCTTGGAACCCAGTACATTATGACCGACGAGTTCGGATAGATGACCACGCTGGTTGGGTTCTCGTTGAGAAGGGTAAGGGTCATGTTGGCATATGTGACCCCATCCTCAGCGTAACCATCATGTTGATTTCCTCCGTTGTACCAAAGGAAGTCCGTGATGATCCCACTCAAGTGCAGGCTCGAGGGGGCAGGGTAAACGTTTCCTCCAGCACCGATCACGGCAGACACAGAAGATGAAGACCCAGCAAAGAACTGCAGCGACGAGCCAACTCCAAGGGAGGTCCAGAGACTCAGGTTGTAAAAGCCAGTCCTGAATAGAGACGGAAAGCTGGCGTTGTACGCCGTCAGGTTCACGTATTCGGTTGTGCCTGGATACACCCAGAGATCCATGGCATAGCGAGAGAGACCCCGGCTTGACGCATTATAAAGGTACGCGTTGACTATGAGCATGGGCTGTGCGCCTTCGTTGCTGACCTCGAAGCCAACCCTGTAGAGGTTGGAGGCAATCTCGGCGGCGTTCGCCTCGGCCACGGAGAACTTCTGATTCTGTCTCTCGAAGGCCAGCTGCTGAGACCTCTGCACTGCCCGCGAATAGAGCACGTACTGATCTTCCAGCTGAAGGAACGCGTAAAGTGAGGTGAAGACCAGCACCAAGAAAAACACTGCCCCCACGACGGTCTCCTGCCCTCTCCTAGATCTCACGGCCACGTCACCCCTGTCGTGAATCCCTCTTGGGTAAAGACCAAGATCTGGTAAGGAGGCTTCAAGGATGTGGGCAAACTGACCTGTATGCAGGCGGTGGAATCGATGCCAAGCGTTACTGTCTGGTTAAACCGCACGCCGTTCACAAACACAGCTGAGATCTCTGCCGGGACCAGCCCCGCGTTGTAGACGTATATGCCCATCTTTGCCCCGTTGAGCGATACGGCTTCTACCACGACGTAGGTTTGGACCTGTTGAGAGGACTGAGACGTGCTGTAAACAACGTTTCCAAGGAAAGAGCTGATCTGGGGCAGGCTGACCGCGTACACGACCGCGAAAAGCGAGATGACGATCATGGTCATCATGAGTGAACCAATGATCTCGGATACGGCTCTGCCCACGCCCTCCTCTTACGACAGAAACTTAAAGCCTTTCGGAAATTTGCTCTGCTGAACGATTCCCAAGCGGTAGCACTTCGGCTGTTTCTTTTTTCGCCTTGCCATTCCGCGACCTAGCGTGGCAGGCC
>JAGDXH010000015.1:1287-2520 GCA_023256295.1 Thermoproteati archaeon | reverse complement strand
ATGTACAAATCCTATGCAGTGCCCCGGAAGCGAACTCCTTCCTGGAGAAAAGGACCCCAACCGCCCAATGTCTGTCATAGCCGATTTCGGCCTTTCATCTCATTTATTCCAGTGCCTGATACCTTAACTTATTACTCATCAGGGCGAGAACAACTTTCTCCCTCTGCCGACCCATGGTACCCCTACTGAGAGGCAGAGTTTACATCAAAAGGCCTTCAAACGATTTTCACGCGCCCACCCCGCGTGGTAGTTCGTCTCAAACTGGGTCAAGATGGTAGAAGTCCATGAGGGGGGAGCCGCCTAAAGCATTCATAAATGATCGCAAGGCCGATGGCAGTAGGGTTGGTGCGGCTCAAATCCAGGTCAATCAAGATCGGCGCCTCGCGTCCGAGCAAGTTTTATCCATGCATACGTCAGCCATCGAAGAGGGAAGCCCACGGGATAGAGTAGTTCGCAAGGTCCGAAAGAAGAAACACTCTGATCAATTGATGTCAGGGCAAATTTTTACACGCAAAACATCATGACCCTCAAAATATCATGGAGTTGATGGGGGTAATGGTAAAAAACTCGCTTCTGAGTCGGCCTGAACTTCATCCCGTACCGTATGAGTCCCTCTTCCCCGTCCTCCGATATCTTGCGAAACACGGCCTCAACCTCCATCCCTTCTTCCACCTTCTGACCCGGAAGCAAGTCGGTTATCTGACCAAGGACCTTCACCCCGTTCTCAAGCTCCACCTCGGCCACCGCGTAGGGTGTATAGAGCTCGAAGCCCTCCGGCGCGCTGTAGAGGATTGAGAAGGTCACGACCTTTCCCTTTCTTGGGAGAGCTACAAGCTCCACCTGCCGGGAGTGGCAGATTGGGCATGAGGACCTAGGAGGATAGGAAACGTTTCCGCACGACTTGCACCTTATCCCTTCTAGTCTGTAATGTGCTCCTATGTTTCTCCAGTACCTTGGGACGGTCATCTCGCTTCAACCTCCTGAACACGCTCACCACCGCATGCGATCCAGAGCCTCCCAGATTCTGTGCCACCCCAACCTCGGCTCCAGGCACCTGCATCTTTCCAGCTTTTCCCTGCAGCTGCCTCACCACCTCCACTGCCTCATAGATTCCCGTGGCCCCTACCGGGTGACCCCTGGCCTTGAGCCCGCCTTCTGGGTTTGTGGGCAGGCTCCCCTCCCTTGAAGCCTGTCCCTCGTGAACCAGCTTTGCCCCCTCGCCGCGCTTGGCAA
>JAGDXH010000015.1:712-1277 GCA_023256295.1 Thermoproteati archaeon | reverse complement strand
CATTATGGTGAAGGCGTCGTGAACCTCAGCCACGTCAACGTCCTGAGGTGCTATGCCGGCCATGGAGTACGCTGCCTTCGCGGCGCGCGCAGTGGCAGGGACATCGCTGAAGTATGCCCTTCCAGACAAAGAGATCGTGTCCACCCCAACCCCTATGCCCGCCAGCTGAACCAAGGGATCCTTGGAGCCAGAGCCAGAGATCCCCTGCCTGGCGATTATCAGGGCAGCAGCTCCGTCTCCGGTCGGGGAGCAATCCAACAGCCTTATTGGATCCGCGATGAGCCTCGATTCTTCCACCTCTTGGACGGTTATTGCCTTCCTGACCTGAGCGTAGGGGTTGTCGAGCGCGTTTCTGTGCATTAGCACTGCGAACTCAGACAACCACTCCCTGGGAACCGAGAGTTCCTTCATGTACTGCCGCATGAGCATCGCGTTCAGAGATGTGAAGCTGGCACCGTAGTAGGCCTCGAAGTCCGAGTCAGAGGCCATGGCCAGCGCCGACGTGACGGACGCAGAGGGCTCCTCGCTGAGCTTCTCTACCCCTGCGACCATCACCGCGTCAAAC
>JAGDXH010000015.1:0-702 GCA_023256295.1 Thermoproteati archaeon | reverse complement strand
CCAGACATTACCGCAGCGTAGCCGGCAGCGAGCGCAGATCCTCCTGAGGAGCACGCTGACTCGACCTTGAAGGCTGGGACCAAGGGGAAGTCGGCCGCGTTGTCCTCCAGGTAAAGGGCCAGGTGCTCCTGAGAGTCCAGCACGCCTGCAGACATGTTGCCGACGTAAAGGGCTTGAGGCATGACCCCTGCCTCGTCCAGTGCAGCGCGAGCCGCCTCGGAGAACAGCGAGAACAGAGACCTGCCCCAATGCCTACCGATCTTCGTCAGCCCCGTGCCCAGCACGACGGGCCTGTCATCGCTTCTCACTTGGCACCACCTCCTGACCTTATGCCTCCCCTGTACTTGAGGTACAAGGCGTAATCTATCTCGACCCTTCTCTCCACATAGTGCATGACCGTCGGCGCTTTCCCCCGCTTCTCCTCTATGCCGTCCTGGACCAAGAAACTGAAGGAGTCGCTGCCAGCTCCTGAACCGAAGCTGGTGAGCAATATCCTCTGACCAGGCCTGGCCACATCCAAGACGGCAGAGAAACCCGTTATGGAAGCGGCCGCATAGGTGTTGCCTATCAGAGGAGAGAGGAGGCCAGGCTTGAGCTTCTCAACGGGAAAACCCAGGTCCCTGGCCGCCCTCGCAGGAAAAGTGCCGTTCGGTTGATGGAACACCACGTAATCGAAGTCAGCTGGCTTCAGCCCCAGGGACT
>JAGDXH010000032.1 GCA_023256295.1 Thermoproteati archaeon | reverse complement strand
CAGCTCTGCAGCTGGTCCGTCAACAAGAGGAACTTGCTATAAATGCCTTTCTGCTGGCGAGCAACCCCTTTCTGGTGAAAATGCCATGCTAGGAGTTCTGAGTTCTCGTCCTCCCAATTCGGCATACTTAAAAACGAGAAAGCCACAATTTCATTGCCATGAAGAAATTCGTTTTTCCTGACGTGGAAAGCCTTCCGCCTTGCTTGAAATGCCCCTTTATGCTGGAATGCTCGGATGGCGCTGAGCACTCACCTCTGAGTTGTCAGGTGCTAACGATGTGGCTGAGTTCTGATCAGGGCGCGCAGAAGCGCGTGCCCTCTGAAAGCCGGTAGGGGAAATCCATGACTACCTCGTCTCAGTACAGAGACCGCGTAAGACGGCTCACTTCAGGCGGTAGGTTCGATGCGGCCCTCATAGCCTCTCCACAGGGTCTTAGGTACTTCTCTGGGTTTTCTGGCTTTGGCGGGGCATACTTGGTGCTTGGTCCATCTGGTAGCAACATGGTGGTCACCGAACTCGAGGCCCCAGATTCCGACAGCGCCTTTTTCGAAGATCGGTTGGTCGTAGAGAAGTCCAAGCCTCTGTTGCCCGAAGTCATAAAGGTGCTGTCTTCTGAGTTGGGTCAAGGAATCCTCGGACTTGAGGAAGAGTTCGTGTCTCTTTCTCTTTTTGAAAAGCTAAAGGGGCTTGGAAGGGATTGGGTTGGGATATCGAGGGACATCTCGGCAATGCGTTCCGTCAAGGACGAACAAGAGCTGTCAGATATCCGGCACGCTATCGAAATCTCTGAACAGGCCTTTGAGCAGGCCAAGGAGTTCATCAGACCTGGCGTGACCGAAAACCAAGTGGCAGCCCGCCTTGAGATGGCTATGAAGGAGGGGGGATCTGAGGTTCCTTCCTTTCCGACAATAGTTGCGAGCGGAGTACGGGCATCTAATCCCCATGCGTTGCCAACCGGCAAGAAGATAGGAGAAAACGAGGTGGTCGTGGTAGACTTTGGGGCAACGTACCACGGCTACGCAAGCGACATGACGCGCACGCTATTCGTGGGTAATCCTCCCAAAGAGCTGCACTTGGCTTTTGATGCCGTGTTGGAAACGCAACTTGCTTGTTTCAGTTCGTTGAGGGTTGGTCAACCCCTATCGGAAGCAGCGTCGCTTGCTGTCAGATCTCTTGAAAAGTATGGATTGGCCAAGTACTACATTCATTCTCTTGGGCATGGAATAGGGCTGGAGGTTCATGAGTCACCTTACCTGAGTCTGACATCCAATGATGTGCTGAGTGATGGTAACACCTTTACGCTTGAGCCCGGCGTCTACATACCTGGCCTAGGAGGTATAAGGATAGAGGACGACTTCTTGGCTTGGGAAGGAAAGGTGAGCAAGTTATCGTCTCTCCCCTCCAGGCTGTGAATCGGATGAGATCGGCGGCGGTGCGGTATGCCCTGGCGCCGGTCTACTGGGTTTACGAGCGCCTCCTCTGGAGTTCAATAAAGAAGGGCCCCATGCCCACCTCGGTGGCAGTAATTCTCGATGGCAACAGAAGGTGGGCGCTTTCTCTGGGCCTAAGTCCCGAACAAGGCCACGAGGCTGGTTATGAGAAGCTGAAACAAGTGCTCGATTGGATGTGGGAGATCGGCATAACTGAAGTCACCGTCTATGCGTTATCGGCAGACAATGCAAAGAAGAGGTCCAAGCAGGAAGTCGATCACATACTGTCTTTGTCCGTCAAGGGTCTTCAGGAGTTGGCCAAGAGCTCAGATGTGGCTGAAAGGAGAGTAAAAGTTCGCGTGATCGGGGACGATACGATCTTCCCAGAGGAGGTCAGGAAGGCCATAATCGAAGTCGAGAAGATCACCGCTGGCAACGATCAGAGGTTGCTCCAGATAGCTCTGGGGTACGGAGGACGGAACGAGATAGTGAACACCATGCGTGAACTGGCCAGAAGGGTCCAGCTTGGCGAGATAGTTCCGGAACAGATAGATGAGAAATTGATTTCCACCAGCCTTTACACGGCTGGCGCAAGGGATCCCGACCTGATCATAAGGACTGGAGGGGAGGAAAGGATGAGCGATTTTCTCCTTTGGCAGTCGTCCTATTCGGAACTCGTGTTTCTTGACGTCTATTGGCCGCAGTTTAGGAGGATCGACCTCTATCGGGCAGTGCGCACTTACCAGAGAAGAAGCAGGAGGTTTGGTGCCTAGGAAGGGTTGGGAAACGCATTAATATGACGCTGTCACCTGACTCATGTCGGAGTTCGAGATAAGGGCTGTGGGGGCCAGGTGGATACTTGATTCTAGAGGAAATCCTACTGTGGAGGCAACCGTGGAGCTTTCGGGCGGGGCCAGGGGGACCGCCGCGGTACCAAGCGGTGCATCGAAGGGAGAGTACGAAGCTCTTGAGCTCAGGGATGGCGATCCCAAGGCCTTTCATGGGATGGGCGTTTTGAAGGCAGTTTCCAACGTGAACGGTCCAATCGCTGCCCGCGTTGTGGGTTTGGACGCCAGAGATCAGAGGGCCCTTGACTCTTCTATGATCGAGCTTGACGGCACGAGCAACAAGTCAAAATTGGGGGCCAACGCGATTCTGGCCGTTTCGCTGGCTTGTGCTAGGGCAGCTTCATCCGCCATGGGCATGCCTCTTCACGCATGGATATCCGGGCTCTACTCGAGGGCCGAGTTGATGCCCGTGCCTTTCTCAAACGTCATAAACGGCGGCGAGCACGCAGGAAACGACCTGTCGGTCCAGGAGTTCATGCTTGTGCCGTCTGGTTTCAACAGCTTTGAGTCGGCCATAAGGGCGGTCTCGGAGACCTATACGTCGCTGAGATCCTTGGTAACCAGGAAATACGGACCTGTGGCACGCAACGTTGGAGATGAGGGAGGAGTCGCTCCTCCGATGGGAGAAACAAGCGAGGCGCTGAACGCTTTGGAAGAGGCCGTAGGAGAAGCGGGATATGTTGCTGGAAAGGAGATCAGCCTTGCCATGGATGCCGCTTCCAGTACTTTCTTTAAGGATGGCAAGTATCGGATAGACGGTAGACTTCTCTCTCCAGACGAGTTGCTGAGCTACTGGCTGGACTTGATCAAGAGTTATCCAATAGTCTCTCTGGAGGACCCATTTGAGCAGAACGACTTTGCCAATACGGCTAACTTCACCAAGGAGGCCAAGAAAAGGAACGTGCAGGTTGTCGGAGATGACATATTTGTGACGCAGATCGGAAGACTGAAGCAGGGGATTCAGGTTGGGGCTGGAAGCGCGTTGCTGTTGAAAGTCAACCAAGTGGGTACCCTTTCTGAGGCGGTTGATGCTGGCCTGCTGGCGTTGTCTTCTGGCTATGCCGTCATGGTCAGTCACAGAAGCGGGGAGACGACGGATGACTTCATAGCGGACTTGGCAGTTGGCCTTGGGACGGGGCAGATCAAGACCGGTGCGCCGGCCAGAGGGGAAAGGGTCGCAAAGTACAACAGATTGCTTCAGATAGAGCGCGAGAGCAAGATAAGCTATGCGGGCCCGTCCCTCTCGGCCAGAAACGGGTAGGAACAAGAGCAGGCTTCACGAACTCCTCCAGGACAGGTATGCCGAGGAACTGGGAGGAGCCAAGGAGGTCAAAGTCGGTCGTTACAGGATAGATGTCCTCGCAGGAAACAGGGCTCTCGAGATACAGGTGAGCGGGCTTCACAAGATACAAGAGAAGGTCAGCAGGCTGCTTCTGATGGGCTATGAGGTGGACGTGATCGTGCCCGTTCAGAAGAAGCTCGTCACACCCAGGGGGGCTTGGGAGCACAGGACTGAACCGAGGGTGCTTTACGAGATGGTTCACTTCATGAGGGTTTTTCCGAGCCCAAATCTCAGGGTGAGGTTCTTGTTGCTATCCGAGTACAGAAGCTGGAGCCGGTACAAGGCGGCGCCCAGAAAGCACTTCAGGCGCGACACGACACCAGTGGATATACTTGGGGAAATCGTTTTCGCCGGACCTCAGGATGTGATCGAGTACGTCAGACCTCCGAGATCTCCTTTCACTGCCTCAGATCTCTCCAGGACATCTGGGCTCTCTAGGACGGCTGCGCAGAGGGCCTGCTACGTCCTTCTCAGGTCCGGAGCAGCCAAGGTCGTCGGGAGAAGCGGAAGAGCTAGGTTGTACTTGGTGGCCTAAACAATAGCTTTAAAGCTGGCTGTCTCTTGTTTTTATGGTGTTTTTGCAAGCGCTCGCCATATCGGCATCTATGATCGCAGCTGTTGTAGTTCTGATATTCGTACTGATCTTTCTTGCCTACTCCATCCGCATAGTCAAGGAGTACGAGAGGCTGGTTGTATTTAGGTTTGGCCGCGTGATAGGCGAAAAAGGACCAGGAATAGTGTTCATAGTTCCCATAATAGACGTGCCGAAGAAAGTGGACCTGAGGGAGAGGTACATCACGGTCCCCCACCAGACGTGCATAACCAAGGACAACGCTCCTGTCGACATCGACTTCCTCATATACACGAAGGTGTTCAACGCGACTGACTCAGTGGTTCAGGTTCAGAACTTTGAAGGCGCAGCCACTGGCATCGCCACAACCACCCTGAGGGCAGTCATAGGGGACATACAGCTCGACGAGATATTGGCAAAGCGCGATACCATCAATCAGATTCTGAGGAGTAAGCTCGACGAAGTCACGGCCAGGTGGGGTGTCAAGGTATCAAGCGTCGAGATAAGGGAGATCATACCTCCCAAGGACGTTCAAGATGCCATGATCAAGCAGATGTCAGCAGAGAGAAGCAGAAGGGCCATGGTGATAGAGGCTGATGGGAAGAAGACAGCCGCGGTCACGGTGGCCGAGGGGGACAAGCAGTCGGAGATACTGAGGGCAGAGGGAGACAAGCAGGCAGCGATACTGCGTGCCGAGGGGTTGGCCACCGCGCTGAAGACAATCTCTGGGACCGCTAAGGATGTAGACCAGAAGACCATGTCCCTTCAGTACTTCGAGGTGCTGAAGCAAATAGGATCCAGTCCATCCACGAAATACGTGTTGCCCATGGAGTTCGTCGCGGCCCTGAAGCCCGTCACGGACTTCTTGAAGAGCTTTTCAGGAGAGCAAGACGCTGGAGGTCCAGAGGCCTCAGAGAGAAAATAGCTTCAGAGAGGAAGGAGCGGCTCTTCCTTGACGACGTTGAGTGCAAGGTTCGTGAGGGTTCTCTCGACGTACTGCATGGACAGGACTCCCTTGACAAATGAGTTTAGCTCATTCATGTTTCTGAATTTTGCGATGACCATGACGTCGTAGTCTCCAGTTATGTCATATACCATCTGAACGGCAGGTAGGCTTGCTATCTTCTGTTCCAGTTCTATCAGGTGAGGACCTGTTATCCTCACAAAGATTATCGCCGTCAGGTCGTAGCCTAGAGCGGAGGGGGAAAGAATCGCGGTGTACCCTTTGATCACGCCTCTTTTTTCAAGAGACTTCACGCGATTGAACACCGTGCTTGGATTCGTGCCGGCCTTGGCAGCCAGCTCACGGTAGCCAATCTGCCCGTTTAGCTGGAGGAGATGAAGGATCTTCCTGTCCAGCTCATCTACTTCCATGACCTCGTTCGTACCTTGACTTATAAGTCCGCCTGTCATGCTTTTAAGCTTCCCTCAAGGCGAACTCAGTTTGTCAAGCTCCCAGCAGAACCCAGATCAGGAAAAGAAGGTGTATTGCCCTTATTGCGGGGCGGAGCTTCCCGGCCGTGTCTACTATTGTCCAAAGTGCGGTTCCTCTTTGGCTGACTTCTGGGTCACTCAACAGGATCTTCAGGCTCATGGTGGCTTGCAAGAGGTCCCGAGAACTGAAGCCGTGCGCAGGAGGCCCACCTCAATCACGCTCATCGCTGCCATCGGCATGCTCCTGGGCTTCCTCTCTCTCCTGATGGCGATCTCAATGGCCATTGCTAGGCTGGAGGTTTCTGCATCTGAGGTTTCTCAGCTGAACCAGCTATTTCACTCATACGGCTATGACGTCACGTTCACGCCGTCGGAATTTTCGTATTACTCCCTGGTCATGGCTGTCACCCTGGGGGCTGGGGCGGTGGTATTCATCGCCCTTTCAGTTGGCCTCCTTCGCCTGAAGAAGTGGGCGCTTTACGGCAGCGCCGTGATGATGGGGATCACGGCATACGTGTTCTTGCTTTACGTCTTGGAGATAGGTCCAATATTCTTGATCCCGTTGATCGTGGACTTGGTGCTGCTTTGGTTGCTGTTATCTCACCGCAGCATCTTCAGGAGGGCGCAGACTGCATCGCATCCCCTTGGGGCGTCTTAGGCTCAACACTTATTAGCGCGAGACGGAGTGTTGTGCCTTGGAGCGCTTAGATGACGTTGACGGCTTGGCAAGGAGGAGAGGTTTCTACTGGCCCAGCTTTGAGATATACGGAGGTGTTGGCGGCCTTTACGACGTGGGGCAAATCGGGCTCAGGGTGAAGCACAAGCTAGAAGGAATCTGGAGACGCTTCTTCCTTGAAGGGCTTTCCTTGCCCATGGTTGAGGTCGAGACACCTCTCATAACGCCATCTCGGGTGCTGGAGGCTAGCGGGCACGTTTCTTCTTTCACGGATCCGCTCGTGGAGTGTCCGAGTTGTCACAGGGTTTACAGGGCAGATCAACTGCTGGAAGCCAAGCTAGGGGTGAACGCGGAAGGGCTTGGTATCGAGGAGTTGAACGCCCTGTTTCAGAAGAACGACGTCAGGTGCGACGCGTGCGGAGCGAGGCTTGGCGGCGTCAAGACCTTTAACTTGCTTTTTAAAACAAATCTGGGCCCCTTTACCTCCGACGTCGCTTACGTGCGTCCCGAAACGGCTCAGGGCATGTTCACGTCTTTTAAGCGCATCTTTGAGGCATCCAGAAGGCAGCTTCCGCTTGGAGTCGCTCAGGTAGGCCGCGTTGCCAGAAACGAGAT
Organism: Thermoproteati archaeon; assembly: GCA_023256295.1. Taxonomy (GTDB): domain Archaea; phylum Thermoproteota; class Thermoprotei_A; order Marsarchaeales; family UBA168; genus UBA168. The sequence goes on along the minus strand of JAGDXH010000032.1, from coordinate 3,180 downwards.
TTCCCCCAGGCAGAGCTTGATACGGATGAGGGAGTTCACCATAATGGAGTTTGAGTTCTTTTTCGATCCTGCGGACTTACAGGCTGCGATGTCAGCGCTCGGCGATATGGCGGCTGAGAGCTTGAACCTGACGTTGGCTGATGGGCGCGAACTCACCCTGACGCCGATGAAGGCCGTCTCGACCAGCCATGTCAAGACGCCCTGGATGGCTTACTTCATGGAAGCAGCCCTTCAGTTTTTGCTCAATCTGGGCTTCAAGAGTGAGGAGGTTCGCTTCGTTGAGAAAGGGGACAAGGAAAGAGCACATTATAGTGCGCAAACCTTTGACGTGATGATACCAACGAAGCGGTGGGGACTTGTGGAGGTTGCTGGAATCTCTTACAGGACAGATTATGACTTGAGAAATCACTCTATCAAGAGCGGTCAGGATCTTTCTGTTTCAGTGACTTTAGAAAAGCCGTTCCTGCAGGCCTCTCGGCGGGTCGTTGCTCATGCCGACGCGGTTAGGGTGGACTTTGGGGAGCATTCTGGCGAGGTCTTGGCTGCAATCTCTACTCTTGACCCATCTCAGGTTGGCCAAGAGGTTGAGCTCAACTTGAGCTTCGGGCGCGTCAGGCTCGGACCGAGGCACTTTGCCGTGCAGGTTGAAGAGAGGTTGGTCTCCGCAAAGAAGTTGATACCGCACGTGGTGGAGCCTTCCTTTGGATCAGAGAGGCTGCTTTATGCTCTTCTTGACCGTTCTTTGGTGATCAAGGAAGGTAGGGTTGTACTTGCCCTTCCCTCATCGGTTGCTCCATACGATTGCTCGATCTTTCCCCTGGTCAAAAGGGACGACATGGGATCTATGGCCAAGAGGCTGGAGTCAGAGCTTAGAGAAGCCGGTTACTCTGTATTTTACGACGAAGATGGCTCCATTGGAAAGAGGTACGCGCGCTCAGATGAGATAGGTATACCGGTTGCCATCACGATAGATCAGCGCTCGCTTGAAGATAACTCGGTGACCGTTCGCGACAGAGACAGTTGGAAGCAGTGGAGAGCACGGAGCTCGGAACTGGCCGAAATTCTTCGCCGCGTGCTTTCTGGCAAGAGTCTGATCTCTCTTGGGCTTGAAGAGTTTTCTCGAAGGCCTCCCAAAGGCAAAAAAGCCGGAGGATAAGTGCGCTCGAATTGGATCAGAGAAAAGAACGGCGCATGAGGGTTAGGAAAAAAGATCAGGTAAAGGACGGAGAGGCAAGGCTTAACCCGGCGGTTGCCGAGGAGCTAGGCGTGTCTTCGGTACTGGAGGTCGTCATAGCTGGCAAGAGAAAGATGCTTTTGGCAGCAAAGAGTGGCGACGAGGTGCCGCCAGGCGAGGTCTGGGCCAGCTCGGAAGACATGGAGAGAGCTGGAGTGGCCGATAACAGCATAGCCACCATCAGATCGCCTCAACAGCCGTGATCCTTCGTCAGGTTTAAAGCCGAGGTCTGGGCGAGCACATGACGACCTTCGGTTTCAAGACCATCGATGAGTTTCAGGTTTCAGGAAAGACCGCTTTGGTGAGGGTTGACTTCAACTCTCCCCTCTCACCAGACGGATCGTCTCTTGCCGATACGGCTAGAATAAGAGAGCATGCCAAGACGATCAAGGATCTGTCTCAGAGAGGAGCAAAGGTCGTGGTGATGGCGCATCAAGGCAGGGCAGGCGATGAAGACTTTACTTCACTTCAGATTCATGCCCATGCATTGTCCAAGGAAATTGGAAAGGCCGTTTTGTTTGTAGACGACGTGTTTGGCATCGGGGCCAGACAGGCCATATCAGCACTTAAACCTGGCGACGTTCTTGTCCTTGAAAACGTCTGGTTTTACTCTGAGGAGACGATAGAGAAAGAGCCAGAGCAGCAGGCAAAAACCATCATGGTCCGGAAGCTTTCCCCACTCTTGGATCTTTACGTCGGCGACGCCTTCAGTGTGGCGCATAGGAAGCACGTCTCAATGCTCGGCTTTCCGAAGGTGCTTCCACATTGTGTTGGTAGAGTCATGCAGGAAGAGCTGGAGGCCCTGTCGAGGGCCCTTGAGTCGCCAGCTCACCCTTCAGTTTACCTTCTGGGTGGGTCAAAGCCTGATGACTCATTCAAGGTGGCCAACAGAGTGTTGCGTGACGGCTTGGCTGATCAGGTCCTTTGTGCTGGGCTTTTGGGCCAGGCCGTTCTGAAAGCCCAGGGTCTGAGTTTGGGGGAGAAAAACGAGGCCCTTCTTGCCAAGAAGGGAGCAGACAAGGCTGTCCTAGACGGCATAGCGTCGTTGCAGCGCGAGTTTCCTGGAAAGCTTCTTGGTCCTATTGACGTGGCGATCCGGCGGAACGGAAAGAGGGAGGAGATTGCCATCTCATCTCTTCCAGTTGAGGAAGACTTGATGGACATCGGAAGCCAGACCATAAGTAGCTTCGCTGCCGTCATAGCCAGAGCCAAAACGATCGTGGTCAACGGGCCTGCAGGTGTCTATGAAGACCCAGACTTCATGGTTGGCACAAAGCAGCTGTTTGAAGCGGTGGCAGACAGCGGGGGTTACTCCATAATGGGCGGGGGTCACACGATATCTGCCATCGACGAGCTCGGGATGTGGGGACGCTTCTCGCACATAAGTACTGCCGGGAAGGCTCTCATAGACTTCATGGCTGGTGAGAAGCTACCCGGCATCGAAGTACTGAGGTAGACAGGGTTTGCGCTTCTTGTCGCAGGCCATGGAGCAGTCTTTCTGCCAGCTGAGGCGGATAGCCCAGTCTCTTCATTGAGATAGCTACCCCCGCAGCGTCGTACTCAACTCTACGAACGGTAGGCCTGAGCTCTCCCTCGGAAAGCTCGAGGATGGCATAGGAGGCCCGGGGATCTCCGTCTCTTGGCTGGCCGACGCTGCCTGGGTTGAGGACGATGCGATGTCCGCAGGCTGCACATGTGACCTCGGTCCAAAATGGGACGTGCGTGTGACCGAGAAGCAAGATGTCGGCGCCCCAGGGTGGAAGGCCGGGGACGTCATTTGGGTAAACGTACTCAAAAAGGGGATCTCTTGGGGAGCCATGCACAAGCATGAACGTCCTTCCATCGATTTGGAGCTTCGCGAGGCGCGGCAAGCTTCCAAGGTAAGCCTTCTCTTGGGGTAGAAGGGCGCGGGCGTTCATCTGGTCGGAGAGCTTTGCCAGAGGGTT
>JAGDXH010000016.1:7337-11013 GCA_023256295.1 Thermoproteati archaeon | reverse complement strand
CCGCGTGAGAAAGGGGTGACGGTACCGCCAAGCTTGGAGACCAGAGAAGCCGACACAGAGGATAACGCGGTGCAGATTTCATCTTCAGAGACCAGCACCGCTTTCTTCCCAGAGAGGCCGGTACCCATTGCCGCGAAGAAGTCGGAGGCCGCCGCCAGGTACTCTGACTCTGGAACGCTGAGCGCCCCGGGGGCTGAAACGGAGTTCCAGCTTGCATGGCCTGGTTCCGCAAGGCTCATGGCATCAAGGAACTCCTTGGCTGGAGCCCTCCCTCCCAAGAGCAGGTCTATTTTTCCGCCAACTATGCGGGCACATGCTGGAAACGAGAAGAGCCTGCATGCAAAGAAGAAGAGGGAGCTGTTAGAGACATCCTGCATGATGTAGGGCGTACCCCCGGCCAAGCAGACGCCTGAAATCAGAGGCTCCAAGGAATCTCCCCCGATCAGCGCCCTTCTGGACGCATGACCAAGTGCATATCCAACCTTGAAAAGGACCTGAGGACCTGAGCCATCCAAGGGAAGCCCGTTGAGAGAAGTCAAGTCGTCCCGCCATCAGCCAGCAACCTGCTGCTCCACGCCTACTTTTTTCTCCAGAACCTGAGAGACCGACTCCCTTGAAGAGGCCGACTCGCTGGAAGGCATGGAGAGGACCTTCGACTTCACGACGTCAAGAAACGCCAGCGGAAAGGCCTTCTTTGCCCGCTCTTGCATAGCCTGCGCCAGCTTACCGACCACCATTTCCTGCACGAAGTCGTAGAAAGAGAGGCTTGAAGCCGCTTCTTGGGCAGCCTCTATCATGGTCATCCTGACCGCATGCCTTTGGGATCTCGAGGCTGGGTTGGCGGTTATGGCGTGTGCTTGCAACTGCAACTTTGCGCCATCCTTTGTAGTCACATTGAATATGGCCTCGACCTTGCTGTATCTTCTCCGGATCCTGCCTCCGAGGTAGTCCCTAGAGAAGTGATGCCCCTTGAACTCTGTGAAACCAGCATCGTTCTTCACAGACTTCACCTGAAGCGTCATGTGCACATGTGCCTGCTCAACATCCCCTGTGAGCTCGTAAAGCGTCACCTCCACCGTCCTTCCGAGTAGACTTTCAAGCGACGTCGCGAGCGCCTTTCCGACTTCCTTGTTTCCAAGAGTGGGTGGAGAGTATATCCTGTACCAATGTTTTTCCTTGACCTTTGATTGGGACAACTTCAATGGGATAGATCATTGCTTAATAAGCTTCACCCACAAGCCCACGTCAGCACTGCTGCAAAGCGCGAATCGTCTGAATACAAAGGAGCTCCTTCTCGAATATGTCCTCAACCGTGTAGAGAAGGGACTCGTTGGGCTCTCCGTTCAACCTTATCTCGATCCTTTCTCCGATCAATTTTTGGCTGATCTGTTGGCCCTGAGGCACACCTGCGTTGTCAGGGGCAATCGCAGCATTCACTGCCTCAGCCAGCAAGCGGTCAGAGAACTCAAACACGAGCTGAAGCTCCAAGCGGTGATCTCGCCTCCATTCGACCTCAGCCAGTTGCTGAAACGCTCAGCTGATAAAGCTTCCTGCCTTCGACTTCAAGCTGGGTACGCGACGCATCCTTTCCAGTAAGCGCGGAACAAACGTACAGGTTGCTCAAGACGTGATCCGTGAGCTCCGGGACAGTGACACGGCCTCCAAGGAGAAACAGAAAAGGCAGGATCATGTCGGACATGTGCGTGTCCAAGCTCGAAGGACGAGAGAGCTCGGTCAGCAGCCGAGAGGCTGCTTCCATTCCGACCATTTCAGCCCGTTTTCCTCTTTCTCCGAGGGCATCACTGCCCAACGTCCATGGGATAGCCTCTGCCGCAAGCGTTACAGAGCTACCAACAGATGGACAGTCGGCCTGCGTGAGCTCAATGATGACGTCCACCCCAAGTGCCTTGGCAAGGGCCGTTCTGGCTCCCTCAGCCTGTCTCTCTATCACGTGACGGGGCAGGGAGCAAGCCACAGATGTCCCCTTCAAAAGAGAGACGCCGTGCGCCCTTGGCCCAACCTCAATGGGTCTTCCAGCCCAGCCGTCCACGACCAGGAAGGCTCTTCCGCCTCCCCTGGGATAGAAGCCTCTGGCCTTCACCTCTAGGGCAAAGCTTACACCGATCCCTTTCAAGGTCGGCTGTTCCACAAGTGTCACGTAGTCAACGGTCGGCGCCATTGGGACATCTGTCCCGCCTTCAAGATCTGCAGATATCTGCCCTTCGTGGGAGTAGGCAGCTATTATCAGAGGTTGCGCAATCAGCGCGATGCTTGCTGCAGTACCAGCAAGGGCCTCAATGCGACCCTTCGGCTTCCTGCGTGGCTTGAACAAAAGCCGTGTAGAGCCAATCGCCGCCCCCTCGACCACTGCATCGGTGAGCTCGCCCAAGGCCTTCACGGCAAGCAGGTGCTGCGTCTGAAGCCCTGGTCTTCTTCTTTTAGTCCTCACGTTGATCATCGCGAACGGCCGACCCAAGGCAGCAGAAAGGCCAAGCGCCGTGCGAAGCATCTGCCCTCCCCCTTCTCCAAAGCTGCCGTCCAAGACCGAGGGCTCCTTTGACACGGTCATCTTCTCTCTCCTTGCATGCCAGCCAAGAAGTTTGCAAGCTTCCTAAACGCCATGCCCCTGTGAGATAACCTGCTCTTCTCCTCATCCGACATCTCGGCAAAGCTCTTGCCAGAAATGCCGAAAGGAGAGAAAATTGGATCAAACCCAAATCCTCCTTTTCCTGCTGGGCGCGTCCGAACATATCCTTTGGCCTCTCCCAGAAAGACTGCTTCCAGACCTCTTGTCACGTCAGCGTAGCCCACGGCACACCTGAAAGCAGCCCTCCTGTCCCCTGCTTCCTTCATCAACCTCAGCACACCAGAAATCCCTATGGTCTGCTGGACATAAGAGGAATAGGGTCCTGGGAAGCCCCCGAGGGCATCTACGAAGAGACCTGAATCATCCACTACAGCCGGAGCCACCAGCTCCATGCTAGCCAGCCTTGCTGCGTGCAAAGACACGCTCTGGATATCAGCCTGAATCTCAAATTTCTTCACCTTGGCTTGTAGAACCCTGATGCCAAAGGGCGCCATTATGGAGGCTGCCTCCGTCAGCTTTCCAAGATTTGAGGTAACCAGGTAGATCTCGCTCAAAAGCTCTCTCGGCGTAATACCTTCCCCTCTTCTCTATCTCCCCTGACCTTCTAAGCACGTCATCAGATCCTTCACCAAAGGTCTCCCGATACCCTTCGAAGAAATCCGAAAAGAGCTGCTTCGCCAGCGATGGGGCATTGGCCTCAAGGGACTTCTTCATGAGCAAAAGGTCTACACCTCTCTCCTCTAGCCCAGTAGACGATGAGCCAAGCCCGAAGTCTATTATGAATGGAGTGCCACTTTGGTCCACAAGCACGTTGGATGTCGTGAAGTCACCGTGCACGACTCCAGAGAGGTGCAACTTGGCCAACTGAACTCCAACAAACTTCATGAGAGACGGCGCTTGGTCGCTCGCGTCCTTTAGAATCCTGCCCCTGACCCTTGACTCCACGATAGTGAATGTGGGAGGATCTATGAAGATGGGAAGCGGCACAGAGACGCCTGCCCTGGCAGCCTTGGCCAAAAGCCTGCCCTCTTCGTACGTGCGGTTGAACCTCAGCCTGTAGTCCAGCCCTGAGTCACGGTATGGCTTGGG
>JAGDXH010000016.1:6489-7327 GCA_023256295.1 Thermoproteati archaeon | reverse complement strand
CCTCTAGCAACACGGCCTCAGCGCCCCTTGCGACGACGGCACCCTCTTTGAGGAAATCGATCGTCCCGTCGCTTTCGTGTTCAGGTAGAGTTCCCAGCGTGCTTATCACCTCTAGGCAACGCGGAGCCGAAGGTTTACCCTCCAGCCCACCTCTGTGTCGTTTATCCTCAGCTTAGGCTTTGGAAGCAGCTCTTCTGGGTCAACGGGCTTCGCGCCAGAGACGGCCATCTCCATCGCCACCGATGCTATCATCGCCCCGTTGTCTCCAGCCATGCGCAGCGGCACGGCGAAAAATGCGGCACCGTGCTCTTGAGCCACGGAGACCATCATCTGATTGAACCTGGAGTTCGCCGCCACTCCTCCAGCCGTGACGATTGACGTCTTTCCCGTGTGGACCAGGGCCCTCTCCGCAGCCTCCGCAATCATGGCAAATGCCGTCTCTTGCAAGGAATAGGCCACTCTTTCCAACTTTTCACCGGACCTGAAAGCATCCAAGGCTGCGGTGAGCAAGCCAGAAAAGGAAACGTCCTGCCCCTTGACGGAGTAGGGAAGAGCCAGCAGCCCCAATGAGGATCCAGCCATGGCCAGCTTCTCTATCTTGGGTCCGCCGGGATGTTGAAGCCCGACCTGCCTTGCGAAGGCATCCAGGAGATTTCCCACAGCTATGTCCAACGTCTCTCCAAGTACATGGTAGTGCTTGAAAGGGTTCTTTTCAATTTTAAGTATCTGTGAGTTTCCCCCGCTTACATAAAGTGCAACAGGGTCTTTCAGTTTTGCATAATGTTTAGCTATTTCAACATGAGCAACCCCGTGGTTAACTGGCACTATATCAATATCA
>JAGDXH010000016.1:5357-6479 GCA_023256295.1 Thermoproteati archaeon | reverse complement strand
CGTATACGGAAAGAGGGTCCTCAAAGCCGCTCAAGAGCCGAGCTACCTCAACGTGTGCCACCGCGTGGTTCACAGGATAAACGGGAATCCCGTAGTACGCCGAAACTGCCCTGGAAAGTGCGACGCCCACTCTGAGGCAAGGCCCAAGCCCGGGTCCATAGGACACGCCTATGCCGGCCAGTTCCGAGGGGTGCAGGCCGGCCTTCTTGATCGCCGAGTATATGACCGAAGGAGCAACAGATGTGTGATGCCTCGCAACCTCCCTCGGTTGAAGCCCGCCCGCAGGGGGGACGTATGTGTCCCGCTCATCTGAGAGCAACTGGCCAGACTCCGAGAGGATGGCGGCGCTCTCTATGCCCAGCCAGTACCTCACGCGCTACCACCTGCTTACGACTTCATGTACTCTGTATAGCCGCACTTTCCGCAGCTCCACCTGGTCCCTCCAACCGTGTGTTTAGCCATCACGGAGCCACACCTAGGGCACTTCCTGTTCTTCAACGTTATCGTTCCATTTTCATACGAGTAATCGTAAAGGTTGTGAACTGAAGACATTTCAATCACTTGTTCTGGGCCGATTTATTTCCCTCTAGCCTAGCAAAAAGGTGCGGCTGCTCTACCTTTTTTGCGGTCTTGGCGTCTGGATAGATCGCTGCGAAGACCGTCACCGCGGTCTTTCCAAACTCCTGCCTTATTTCTCTGATCACGAGCAACTCTTGGTCTACCCCAAGCTTCGAGGCAAGGGTTTCCAACACCTGCTTCCTGCTAGGAGTGGCTCCTGTGAACTCTAGTTCGGCCTCCACCTCCCTCCTCCCAAGCACCGGGTTCTCCTGGTCCTTAACCATCTTGATCTGATACGACGACCTGCATCCTCTCCATTATTCTCTGCGCTTCCTCCTTTTTAGCATTACCTGTTACCAGGACCACACCCTCACCTGGTTGGCCATATACCAGAAGAGAATCAGGAGGAAGTAACGCGATGAGCGGCAGAGCAAGGAGGTCTTCCTCTCCCGAGACCACCAAGATCCGGCGTGAGCTGGGCCTCAAAACGCCAGCCAGATAACCGACGGCCGCCATGGCCTCCTGTCCAATTGCCCCAGCCCTGTTCTTGACGCGAAGCTCAGA
>JAGDXH010000016.1:4163-5343 GCA_023256295.1 Thermoproteati archaeon | reverse complement strand
GTTGCCGTTCCCTCCTTTCGGTCCTATGATCCACGACGCAAAGCTCTGGGAACACCCCACTCTTCAGTAGGAAATCCGTCACCACGTCCCCAACAGAGACCCTGAGCACTTTTCCCTCCCCCTTTTGAAGGATCGCCAACAAGCTCGGAAAGGAATCGCCAACAAAGAGTTGGCCAAAGGGCCGACGCAAGCCCTCTAGGTCTTCATCGGAAGGGACCCAAGCAAGCTCCATGGAGGGACCGAGCGGTGAGATATAAGTCAGGCTCTTCTCTTGGAAGAAAAAGGATAAAAGGGGCCTCAAAGTTCAAAGGCGAGAAGTTGTTCTACGTTTGCAGGGTGACGGACACCGTGAGGGTACCTGCCTCCTTGCTGGGCTACCCGCTGGAGGACGCCGTTTCACAAGCCATAAAGGAAAAATATGTGGGAAAAATAGTCAACGAGGAAGCTGGAGTTGCGCTCCAGGTACTAGAAGTGAATGCATCCGAAGAAGGCAAGATCCCGATAGGACAGGGGGCAACATACCATCAAGCCTCCTTTACCATGCTGTCTTACAGGCCGCTGGAAAGAGAGATCGTGGAGGGGGAGGTATCGGTGGTTGAGGAGTACGGGATACACGTCAGGATAGGACCCATAGAGGGGATAGTTCACCAGTCACAGCTCATGGACGACTACGTTGACTTTGACAGCAGGGGAGGAAGATACATAGGAAGGAACACGAAGAAGACCGTCACCAAGGGGGACAAGGTCAGGGCAAGGGTGATAACGGTCAGCATACACGAGGGGGACGCCTCAGAGGCAAAGGTGCAACTGACTATGAGGCAACCTGGTCTCGGTTGCCTGCAGTGGTTGGACGTTGAAAGGGAGGCCGCGAAAGCAAAGGGTGAAGCCCACTGAAGGCGTGCGCAAAGTGCAAGCTCTTAGTCCCCGACGACACAAAGGTGTGTCCGAACTGCGGCAGCCGGGACTTCAGCGACAAGTGGGACGGGATCATAGTCGTGATAGATCCTGAGCATTCCAAGAGCGCGGCCATGCTGGGCATAAGAAAACCCGGCTCTTATGCGCTCAAGATATCTTCTTAGTCGCTCTTTCCGAAGGAAAGCCTCAACTTTTTTCCAGAATGATAGATCACGGGTACTCCCATATCTCTGACCGACCGAAGGAGACTCGAGTCATCTGTAGC
>JAGDXH010000016.1:3301-4153 GCA_023256295.1 Thermoproteati archaeon | reverse complement strand
GCGAGAATCCAGCTACTTCTCAATGAGGAGGCCAGCCTAAGGATGCAGCTGTCTGCGGACCTTGACCGGCACGGCAAGATCTCGAAGCCAGAACACATGACCAGAGCTGGCCAAGCGATCTCCCTTGGACGACGCCTAAGCTCTTCCAGCACTGGTAAGGGGACAATCGCCTTGTGTGGACCAATCAGTTCTTCCAACGCGGACTGCACGTCATGCCTGGACCTCAACTCGTTTATCAGGAAGCTGGTGTCAAGCACCACAATCGGCTTCTTGGACTCAATGACCAAGGTGCTCAACGGTGCCGTATCCAGATAACCGCCATCTGTTCTTAAACCTCCTGCTTATCGCCACGGTTTCTCCCTGCTCAAGCACCACAGGCCTCCTGAAGCTCACCTCATACCCTCCCTTTGCCTGTTTCATGTTCGCCAGAACCAAAGACGGACCGGCCTCTACAAGGATGTCCTCGGATGGTGATATTGGCAGGACCTTCATGGCCTCCTTGGTGCCAAGCACGTTCTCGAAGAGCTTGAGCGATAGCCTAGCCGAGCTGACCGGCTTCTCTTCAAGCCCTCTCTTGAACACCACTTGCCCCACCAGCCTGTCAGCCTTCGAGTAAGATGGGTCAAGGTCAGTGGATATGGCGAGAAGACCACCTGGTACTGCCTCCTCAACTGGCTCATCAAGCACCATCGACACGACCCGAGCCAGCAGAGGGGAATAGGAACCATCTGGATTCTTCACTCCAGGCAGCACTGTCAGCTCGTCTCCCACCCTGAGCCTACCCCGTACAAGAGATCCGCCAAGCGTGGCTCCTTTAAGGGATTCCAGATCAGCCCCCGGCTTGTTTATGTC
>JAGDXH010000016.1:2586-3291 GCA_023256295.1 Thermoproteati archaeon | reverse complement strand
AGCGGCGGTTTGAACGTCTCGTACATGACCTCTATCAGGACGTCTATGTTTAAGTTCTCGATCGCAGAAACGGGAATCACAGGAGCGTTCTCCGCCCAAGTCCCCTTCAGGAAGGCCTTGATCTGAGCGTAGTTCTTGAGCGCCTGCTCCTCGGAGACCACGTCAACTTTTGTCTGCACGACTACCAGCTGTCTGACGCCCATTATTGTCAGTGCCGTGAAGTGCTCGGCCGTCTGAGGCTGAGGACAGTCCTCGTTGGCCGCCACGACCAGAAGTGCGGCGTTCATGACGGCAGCACCACTGAGCATGGTGGCCATGAGGACCTCGTGTCCCGGAGCATCTATGATCGATATCCTTCTGACCAGCTCTGTCTTGGAGCCGCAATGAGGGCACGTGTCAGAGGTCGAAAAAGACAAGGGTGCAGGGCACCTCGGACACTTCATTATCTTCATGCTGGCATATCCGAGTTTGATCGTCATGCCTCTTTTCATCTCTTCGCTGTGCTTACCCGTCCAAAGACCAGTTAGGGCCTTGACCAGCGTGGTCTTTCCGTGGTCAACATGGCCCACCACTCCGACGTTTATGATCGGTGCTTCCATCAGACCTTCCCGCGTTCCTTGGGCCTGGCTTTGGCCCTTTTCCTTCTGGAAACTCACCTTGCCTCAGCTTTTTGTTCTTGTTGCTCCTCAGAATTGGACCGCTGAG
>JAGDXH010000016.1:0-2576 GCA_023256295.1 Thermoproteati archaeon | reverse complement strand
TGTCCAACCACACCCACGTTGATAATCGGGGCCTCTACCAGCGACTTTTTCAATTCTACCACCGACCGCTCAAGACTTCTTAAGCTCCTGTTCCGCTACCACCGCCATGTTTACCTGAACCACGTCCTCGGTTATCATATTGCCCCTAACCCATTTCTTTTCCCTTCCACCCTTCTTCTTGATGTAGATCTGCTTTTTAGCACCACCCTGAAGCCAAGGAATCATGGGAAAGCCGCTCTTGTCGCTTCCTCCTGTTATCTTCAAGGTCGCGCCCTTGAAATCAAGGGCATCTCCAGGTATCTCGTCCCCGACCCGTAGGCCGATCAAGTTATTGGCAAGAGCTCCCTCTGCCTTAACGGACTTAGTTTTCCCGCTCTCATCTGACACGTTCAGTTTGAACTCAGGCAATGGTCATCGCCCAAGTGGGGTCGCTTTTACGCTTTACTCTGACTAGGTCCATCAGTACCCTCTTTTCTCCTTCCGTAAGCTCATCCTTGTATTTCTGCCAGAGCTTGGTTGCCTCGTCTTCGTCCATGTCCCCGAGCAACACGGCGTCCTCGGCTATCTGGCGACCAAGCGTGAACTGCGTCTTCAAGGACATGGCCACCTCATCGCCTTCGCTGGCATGGTCCAGAGTCTTTCCCCTGTCCTGCAGCTGAAGTACCTCGCCAACCTTGCTTCCGGACGAATCTATGAGAGACCTTTGGGGATATAGGGTACCTCCGAGCACCCTTATCCCGACAACCACGGGTGAACTGCGTCTGAACACGTACTGAGGTAGCAGCCGTATCTCAACTGGCCGCTTGAGACGAGATAACTCGGCGGACCTAGCCTGTTGTTCCCGCCTGCTGGCTTCTTGGAGGACTTGGTCAAGAAGCTGATATATGAGAGACGCCGTCACCACAGATATTCCCTTCGTTGCCGCCTCAGCTTGCGCATCGGGCGTGACCCTGACGTTGAACGCTGCTATCATCCCGTGAACGGGATCTCTTGATGCAACCGCTGCCGCCTCGACCACGTCCTTCTTTGAGACCTCGCCAATTGACGCCGACCGCACTGGAAGTCCCCGTTTTCTCATCGCAGAGACCACTGCTTCAAGCGTACCAAAGGTATCAGCCTTGACCACTATGCCAGACTGGTCGGAAACGAAAGCAACGCTCGTCTCTTCTTTTAGCTCAGAGAGTGCAGCCGAAATGACTTCCTGCCCCTTTGACTCGTCCACAACTATGACTGGCGAACCAGGTACCGTCGACTTCAAGGCCTCCTCTGGCATGACCCTTACGCCGCTTGCAGCCTCAACCTTCTCTGTCTCCACGAGCCCTCCTTGAAAGCGGGTATCAACAAGAGGTGCTGGCACGAAGAGGTTCCTTGCACGGCCAGAAAGCGGACCTTCCATGCCCTGCGCCAACAACAGGTCACCCTTCCTCATCTCGCCTTGGTAAAGCAGAACGTCCAACACGGTACCAAGCCCTCTTTCCTCCTTCAGTTCCAAGACAACTCCTCTTCCCTTCTCTCCCACCCTTGACCTTGCTGCCAGCCTTTCTCCCATGTACTTCTGAGTCAGACCCGCGGTCAGGACCAAAAGCTCTGGGATACCCTCCCCAGTAAGCGCGCTGACAGGAACTATGGCCACTGTCCGGGAAAAGTCGCTCACCCTAGAGAAGAGGTCGGCAGAAAGGCCGTGCCTGGCGAGTGAGGCAGATGTGGAGTAGACCACGGAATCCAGCCTTCTCTTCACGTCTTCTGCCTGAGTTGCGTAGGAACTTGTGAACGGAACAGGTGAGGTCTCTTGAGGAGAACTCCGCCATCCAGCTATGCGATCTATCTTGTTCAGCGCTACCAAAAAAGGCGTCTTTCTCTCCACGAGTATATCTACAGCTTCGTCGGTCTGAGGTTCGAATCCCTTGACGGCATCCACCACGAGCACCGCAAAGTCGGCTATGGATCCTCCTCTTTTCCTGAGGTTCATGAAGACCTCATGTCCAGGCGTATCTATGAATAGAAGTCCGGGAAAGGCTAGACTGAACTTGTATCTCTTCATCAGATCCCCGGCGATGCCGGCTATCACACTGCTTGGGATGAAGCTAGCCCCGATGTGCTGAGTCTGGCATCCGACGAATGGTTTCGGATCATGCCCCCAGCCTCACGGAGCTGAAGAGCTGTTCCCCTGATCTTATCAAGCAACGTGGTCTTGCCGGAGTCCACGTGCCCCAAGACCACCACTATTGGTTGTCTTATCATGATCACCTCCTAGGCCTTGAAGAAAACAGAGAGCTCTCTCTTGGCATCTTCCAAACTCGAGGAGGCATGGACCACGTTCTCCTGCAGGTCAAGACTGAAGTCTCCCCTTATGGTTCCGGGAGAAGCAGTCGCAGAGTCGGTACTGCCAACAAGGAGCCTGACGGCCGACACCGCCTTCCTCCCTCTGACTTTCATCACCACGACGGGGCCAGACGTCACGAAGGCAACCAAGGAAGCGTAAAACGGCTTGCCCAGATGGGGGGAGTAAAGCTCCTCTGCCTGTTTCCTACTCATGAGCATTTTCTCCATCTTAACTATCTCAAGACCCTTCCTCT
>JAGDXH010000040.1:5106-11240 GCA_023256295.1 Thermoproteati archaeon | reverse complement strand
TTACAGTTCCTGCTAATGGAACAATTGTTATTCAAGCACAGTCAATTGACAGCCAAGGAAGAGCAAGCAATATAGCATCAGTCAATATTTATGGTATACCAAACTTATCACCTGCAGAACAAAAAGTATCAAATGCAATGGCAATACTAATACTCATTGCTTTGATTGCAGTATTATTGATAGGTTTAGCAGTAATTTTTGCAGTAGGTATAAGTATTATTGACAGAATTATCATTGCAATAGGTTTCGGTTTAGGCATGACAATAATGATACTATACTATGCGATTATGAATGGTATAATAGGAGGGTTATAAATGGCAAAGAAAAGCAAGATCGGATTCAATAAACTTGCCAAAAAAGTTGCAAATGAATATATTAAAAAAGGATATCCCAAAGAAGAAGCAGAAGCCATCAGAAAGAAGTACGGCATAAAAGACGACGAGAAGATGCTCCTTTTCGTCGGCCGGCTCACTTGGGTCAAGGGAATAAAGAACCTTGTGCTTGCCATGCCGAGCGTCGTGAAAGAACATCCCGAGGCCAAGCTGGTAATTCTAGGGATTGGGGAGCAGCAAAAGGAGTTGCAGGAGACCGTTCAGAAACTCGGGCTAGAGAAGAACGTGATGTTCAGGTTCGACTTCGTCGGTGAGAGAGAGAGAATACTTCACTACGCTGCATCCGACCTCTGCATCTTTCCATCCGTTTACGAGCCATTCGGCATAGTCTCTCTCGAGGCAATGGCCATGGAAAAGCCAGTGGTCGTTGGAGCGGTCGGGGTGGTAGGATTTAAAGAACAAGTCATAAACAAGGGCAAAGACAAGTGCGGGACTCACGTGAACGGTAACTCGCCCGAAAGCATAGCCAAAGGCATCAACGAGATCCTCAAAGACCCCGAAAAGATGAAGAGGATGGGCAAAATGGGAAGGAAGCGGGTACTTAAAGAGTTCACTTGGAGAGTCGTTTCCCAAAAGACTCTTTCCATATATCAGGACGTCATAGAAAAAGCTCAGCCCAAAACAGAAGGAGTTCCTCCTCCTACCGCTTGAGCACCCTCGCCCTGGTCTTTTTTTGGCGCACTGGCCTCCGTCCCTTCGGGTTTCTTTTTTCTTCTCTTTGAGGTTTCCTTCTGTTCACTTTGCTCCTTTGATGCTTTCCCGCCTTTCTTTTTGCCTTCGACCTCGGGCTCTTCTCCCTGACTTTCCGCCGATTTCTGTTGCACTTGCGAAGTGGGTCTCTTGAGACTCTCCTCGTAAACGGAAGGCGGTATCCAGTAGATCCACGCTGGAACCTGCTTCAGAAGCTCATAGGCTTCTGACCAAGTGTCAAGACCTAGCTTTTCGGCAAGCTCATCGATGCCCATTCCGGTCTTCACGTATTCTCTCAACACGGAATGAACCGCCGAGTCTATCACCATCTTCTTTTCCCCGACCTGTATCTCCAGCGGCCATGAAGACAATTTCTTCCATCCAAGCCACCGTCTTTAAGCTTAATGCTTCGGGTCAAAGCGTATAAGACAAGACAAGAACAGCCCATGCCAAAGATAAAGGATCCGTCTCTTGCCTCTAGGGGCGAACTTAAGATAGGATGGGCTAGGACCCGGATGCCTGTCCTGTCTCTCTTGAGGTCAGAATACGGAAGCAAGAAACCTCTCCAGGGAAAGAGAGTCGGGGCCGGACTCCACGTCACCAAGGAAACAGCCGTCTTGGTGGAGGCGCTGATGAGCGCAGGGGCCTCGGTCTCGGTTTGTGCGAGCAATCCGCTAAGTACCCAAGATGATGTGGCCGCTAGGCTGGTTGATGAGGGCGCCGATGTATACGCCTGGAAAGGAATGAACAACGAGGAGTATTACTGGGCCGTGAATCAAGTGTTGGCGTCCCGTCCGGAGATCATACTGGACGATGGAGGAGACTTGACCGTCGCGGCAATCGCGTCAAACGTCCAGCTAGATGGAGGTTGCGAAGAAACCACCACCGGTATAATCAGGGCAAGGGCGCTCGAGAAGCAGGGAAAGCTGAGGTTTCCGCTGATAGCTGTCAACGATGCAGAAACTAAGTGGGAGTTCGACAACGTGTACGGCACTGGCCAGTCAGCCCTTGATGGGATCATCAGGGCTACGAACATACTTTTGGCCGGCAAAACGGTCGTGGTATCTGGCTACGGTCATGTTGGAAGGGGGATCGCAAACAGGGCCAGAGGGATGGGAGCCGAGGTTATCGTGACAGAAGTGTCACCAGTTAACGCCCTGAAGGCGCGCATGGATGGCTTCAGGGTAACCAAAATGGATGAGGCTGCAAAGATAGGAGATCTTTTTATAACCGCCACTGGAAACAAGTCGGTCATAACCGAGGAGCACTTCAGACTGATGAAGGACGGGGCAGTGCTGGCAAACGCAGGTCATTTCAACGTTGAGATCGACGTCAACGCTCTCGAGAAAATTGCCGAATCCAAAAGGGAGGTCAGAGACTTCAACGTCGAGTACGATCTGGGAGGCAAGAAGCTGTTCCTGCTGGCCGAGGGCAGGCTGATCAACCTGACAGCAGCGGAAGGACACCCGTCGGAAGTAATGGACATGAGCTTCTCAAACCAGTTTCTCTCGGCACTTTACCTCAAAGACCACGGTCATGAAATGAAGCCTGGCGTGCACCCGGTACCAAGGGAACAAGATGAGCAAGTCGCTCTGCTGAAACTGCGCTCCATGGGCATCGAGATTGATACCTTGACGGAAGAGCAGGAGAGCTACCTCGGCGGTTACGGAGAAGGAACATCGTGACGAAGAGCTCATCCTGTCGATCTTTCCATGCCAAACCCTCGATCTTCCGTCTTTTCTGTCCGTCGATGCCCCTTGCTCTCTTGGAAGACACCAACTGATTCCTCTTCATCCTCTGTGCAAGACCTTTGCGACGATGATCTGTTCTTCGCGCCCAGCCTCACGCCTGCGTCGGTCTGCAAGAAGACTACAAGAATATAAGGGGGGCCGAGTCCCGTCATAGCATGTCAAGAAACTCTAAGTTTTCAAACCCGCACGCCATCACCTTGATCGAGAGATACCAGCCCATATGGGCAGTCTCCAAGGCCATGGAGCTCTCGGGATGGGATTTGGAAACCTTCATGCCGCCGAAAGGCTCCTTTGCCAGAGGTAATATGACAGGGCAACTTACTGCCCTGATCCAAAAGATGTACACCGATCCGCATTTGTTGGATCTCCTGGATAGACTTCAGGAGAGCCAAGACCTAACTCTCTACGAAAAAGGCCTGGCCAGGGTCATGAGGAGGGAGACCAAGATTTACACAAAGGTACCCGCCAAGCTCATGCAAGAGCTCAGCGAGTTGACCACGAGAGCTAGCCTCAACTGGAGGGCTGCAAGAGAAAAGAACAACTATGAGATCTTCAAGTCGGATTTGGGCAAGATAATAGAGCTCACAAGGGACATGGCAGATCACCTTGGTTACGAAGTCCATCCATACAATGCCCTCCTAGACCTGCACGAAGAGGGTTTCACCGTACAGGATGCTGATGTGATGTTTGGAGAGCTCAGGGACCCGCTGAAGGTCATCCTAGAAAAAGCAGCAACAGAACGCGACTCACCCTTGGCCTTGGAGACCTATGATCAAGGAGGCATGAAGATGGCTGAGATCGAACTGCTAACGAAGCTGGGTTACGACTTCACAAGGTTTCGCGAGGACACCTCCGCCCACCCATTCACGGTTGGCATATCGATAGATGACGTCAGAATAACGACTAGGCGGAAAGGATATGATTTCAAGGACACGCTGTTCTCCGTTTTACATGAAGGCGGACACGCCCTTTACGAACTGCAGATCGATCCTGAGTTAGAGTTTACACCGCTTTCCGGAGGTGCTTCCATGGGTATTCACGAGTCCCAATCTAGGTTCATGGAAAACATGATCGGAAGGTCACGCGAGTTTGCAAGGGGCAGTTTTGGGATACTTTCAAAATATCTCCCATTTCTAAAGAACTACAGCGAGGAAGAGATCTACTCGTACTTCAATCACGTGAAGCCCGGGCTCATAAGAGTTGAGGCTGACGAGGTGAGCTACAACTTCCACATAATGATCAGGTATGAGGTGGAGAAACAACTCATAGGAGGTCAAGCCCAGGTGTCTGACCTGCCAGAGCTGTGGTCGGAATTGTACGAAAAATATCTCGGCGTAAGGCCGAACGACTTCTCGGATGGGGTACTTCAAGACATACACTGGAGCGGAGGATCGTTTGGGTACTTTCCGAGCTATACCATAGGCAACGTCGTCGCGGCACAAATCAGGTACCACGCCATGAGAGATATTCCAGACATGTACGCGAAGGTCTCTGACCTGGACCTAGATGAGCTGAAACAATGGCTGAAGGAAAAAGTGCACGTATGGGGAGCCACTTATACCCCCAAGGAACTGATGATGAGGTCCTTTGGAGAGGGATACCAGCCCAAGTACCTCATAAACTACCTGAGGGAAAAATACCTCTAGCCCTTCCCGAGAACGAGGCCCAGTTTTTTCCACACTGCTTCTATTCTCTCCCTGTAGGCCGAAATATCTGTTGCCCGGCTGAGGTCCTCGATGTAGCAAGCATAACCTTCCAACTCCCGGACGGCTGTATCTAGATTCATCGGAGAGCTGGCAATCTTCCAAAAGACTGGCCCAGTCGAGAAGACGAGCTCGTATCTTCCCTCCTCGTCTCTCCTCAGTACACCTTCTTCTCTGAGCTGACCCAAAAGGGGATAGAGAGAGCCTGGAGATGGATGCCACATTCCATCGCTCTTGGCCTCTATCCAGTGCGTTATTTCCGCGCCAGTCTTAGGTCCTTCCGTCAGGGCACTTAGTACCCACCAGCGCAGTCCGCGGGCATTCCACCTCCTGGCATGAGGCCCGTGCTCGCCCATAAACCCTGCCATTTTGTCTGATCGGGCAACAAAGTTTAAGCATATGGATCGGCTACGTCGAACCAAAAGCGATACCCACCAGGTACGCCGCTGATCCCCTTCAGTTGTATGGACCCAATTTCTCTCGTTGATCTTAAATGCGTCCCTCCGCACGGTATCCACTCAAAGTCACCTATTTTGACAACCCTCAGCTCGCTGACACCCCTTGGCAGCCTCTCCTCGTTGGGTGGCGCCAAGCCAACGACATCAGATGCTGAAAAGACGGCAAAGTGCAAAGGAAGATCATCAGATATATAGCGCTCTGCAAGGTCGAGCGCAAGCTTGACGTCCTCTTCTTTGGGGACAGATCCTGCATAATCAACGTATGGTTGGTCGCCCAGCCAAGAGCCAAGTGTCACGCTCTTGGTCCCACTCGCCTCTTGCAAACAGTGATCCATGAGGTGAGCAGCCGTATGCCTCCTCATCAGAAGATACCTGAAGTCCCAATCCAATCTCATCTGAACGCGATCAGCTGGCAGACGCCCTTCCAGGTAATGCAAAACAAAGAACCCGCGATCGTCCCAAAATCCCATGGCCTTCCTTAAGGTTGCAGAACCCGTTTCCCATTCTAACCAGCCCCGATCGCTTGGCTGTCCACCTCCCTTGGGATGAAATATGGTCCTGTCCAGCAGAACGTAAGAACGTTTCCCATCAAGTTCTACCCGGAGCACCTTCGCAGCTTCACGCCTGAGGTAGGCGTCCCGAAGGTAAAGTAGATCGGTGGCTGGAAAGCCCACCGTCATTTCCTGGAGAGTTGGCATGGATATCTCTGCTATCACAGATATAAAGGAGTCGAAGGGACCGGTTGCGAGCTCCTATGAAAAAGCTTTAATATATTTCCGTGAAGGTTCTCATGCAAGTAGAGGTCAAGGCACCAACCACAGGACCCATAAAGCAGGTAACCATGGTTGAGTGGAAGAAGAAAGAGGGAGACCACGTGGAGCAAGGCGAGCTCCTCGCGACGGTCAACGCCGTGAAGGTCAGCGCAGAGATAAGGGCACCGGCTTCTGGAACTCTCAAGAAGATACTGATAAGTGCTGGCTCAAAGGCCAACCTAGGACAAACGGTTGCCGTGATAGAGACACAAGAGTAAAAAATTTTTATACTTCAATCTCGACCGCATTGGTGACTCTGGTCCCAGCAGAAAGCGTGTCCTTCACTGGGCAATGTGCTTCTGCAAATGCAGCCAGCTGTTCGAGCTTC
>JAGDXH010000040.1:987-5096 GCA_023256295.1 Thermoproteati archaeon | reverse complement strand
CCGTATCTTCGTCGTGACTTGGACCTCTTGAAGCCCGGGCCTGACGCTGCCATCCAGGCCCAAGAAGCCCCTGAGGTCAAGCTTGCCTGAGACCTCAGTCGTCACCGAATCAACGGACAGCCCCATGGCGGATGCAAAAGCAATGGTTGCAATCGTATTGCACGCCCCGAGAGCACTCAAAAGCATCTCGATTGGGTTCTGACCGTTGTCCGTCCCTCCCAAGTCAGGAGGCTCATCAACCACCAAGGCATGATCCCTGGACTTGGCCACTACGGCAAGACCTCCTATCGAAGAGACTTCTGAGCGAAACTCGACCAGGCCTTTTTTTGGATCTTCCTGTATTGCCTTTATCGTCTCGGCTAGACCCATTCTTATCCCTTCGCTTGGAGCGCAGCAGGATTTAAGGATTTTCGTTCATATGAATCGAAATTCCAAGGGCTAAAAAATCACGGCGCAACACATATAAAGCGAACGGTGAAGCCCACCATGTCTCAATCAAGCACTTTGGTCAGAGAGAAACCGGTCGAAAGGGTATTCGACGTCGTCTACGTGGGGGGAGGACCCGGCGGGTGGCGCGGCGCCTTACAAAGCGCGGCCCTTGGCCAATCGGTCGCCCTTATAGAGCAAGACCTCATGGGCGGGACGTGTGTGAACTGGGGATGCATTCCAAATAAGAGTCTGATGGCTAGCGTCGAGGCCTACCTTGGCGCGAGAGATGGTGCCTCCTTTGGCTTGGATCTAGACGGCAGCGTCAGCCTCAACTTCACAAAGGCCATGGCCAGAAAAGATGAGATCGTGGACAAGCTCAGACAAGGTTTTGTTTATACCCTTCAAAACGCGGGCGTGACTACGTTCAAAGGGCATGCACGCCTCTCAGGCGAGGGGAGAGTCACAATAGACTCAGGTCCTGATTCTGGAAAAGTCATAATAGCGAAGAACGCAGTGATTGCAACCGGATCTTCTCCATCCAGACCTCCTATAAAGGGCATAGATGGCAAGAACGTGATAAACAGCCAGATGCTGCTTTCCATGAAGGAAGCGCCCAAGTCCCTCATCATAGCAGGCGCCGGTCCTGAAGGCCTCGAGCTTGGTTCCTTCTTGGCTGCCTGCGGGACAAGGGTGACCTTCGTGGAGATGATGCCCCACATCCTACCACTGGAAGATGCCGACATCGGAAATGCGCTCCAGGAAGCGCTTGAGGACGAGTTCAAGAACATGGAATTTCATACAGGCGCAAAGGTCCTTGAGATAAAGGATGACGGCGATCAGAAAGAGGTAGTAGCCGATGTAGGAAACGGGCAAACAGAAAGCTACAAAGCCGACATGGTCATGATGTCCATTGGAAGGGTGCCGAACACGTCCAACTTGGGCCTTGAAGATCTCGGAGTGGAGTTCAACAGGAGATTCATCAAGGTAGACTCCCATCAGCGGACGAACTTGCCTTGGCTATATGCAGTAGGGGATGCAGCCGGTGGCGGTCTGGCTCACGTAGCTTTGGTTCAGGGTTCAATCGCGGCGCTTAACGCAGCTGGAATTGAGGCTACGTACGACGCAAGAGGGCTTCCCCGTTCCGTTTACACCTACGAGGAGGTAGCTTCGGTTGGCACCACGCAGGATCAGGCCAAAAACATGAACGTCAAAGTCCTGAGGTCTTTCATGGCAGCGAACGGGAGAGCGGTTTCCCTTGGAAGAACTCACGGTTTCCTGAAGATAATAGCCGACCAAGACGACAAGATAATAGGCGCCACCATGCTTGGCCCTTACGCCTCGGAGGTCATACAGGAATTGGCAACGGCCATAACCATGGGAGCTACCACGAAGCAGCTGGCAAGCGTCATACACGGGCATCCAACCGTCTCAGAGGCCATACTTGATGCCCTGCTGTCGGCTGGTCAACGACAACCCAATAACCTTTTTTTCCAAGGCCCTTAGAGCGGGGCTATGACGATGGGGCAAAGCGCCGATCGCAACGGCGGTATGACCGGGTCGCTACCGCGGAGCCCAGAACTCGGACCTGTTCAGGAAAAAATAAGGTCAGCCGAAGAACTTGCCTCCAAGTTGGAAGAAAAGGCGGAAGGAGATTCCTTGAAGCTATCCAAGATGGCGCAAACCGAAGCTTCGATCCTTGAGAGCCTGGAGGCCGATCTAGAAAAAAGCATCGAAAAGCAGATGATGGAAGATGCGATCAAAAAGGCGGAAGCAGAATCTAACGAGATAATTGAATCGGGAAGAAAGAAGGCACAGGAAACCAAGAAGGCAGGCTTGTCCAGGCTAGAGCAAGCCGTAGACCTGACCGTCCGCTGGGTGGAAGACCTATGAGGACGGTCAGGAGATCGTATCCCGTCCCTTCTCCCATCCCAACTCTGGCCTACGCCTCCGCGGCGTCAAGGGTCGCGTGGATCAGATCGACGCTTCTGCCAGAAGAGCAATTGCATAAGCTCCAAGATGCAAACCTTCAGGGCATAAGGGACGCCCTTGCGCGGTCACGGTGCGGGAAAGATGTCCTTCTAATGATCGATGAGGGAATTCTTCCCTATGAGGCAGCAGTACGGTGCCTGCGGAAGCTAGAGCAGCTTGTGGCGAACCTCATGCCAGCTTCTGGTAAGCGCTATCTTAACTCTTTCTCTGCTGCTTGGATGCTCGAAGAACTGAAGGCACGGATCGTAGAAGAGACCAAGGGACAAGGCATATCCGATGACAGCATCAGGATCGCGGCATCTCTGGACGCGAAGATGGCAACGGCGTTGAAGGATGCAAAAGTCGCTCAGGCGAGGGAGACCTCTGAACTGCTGCTTCAGCTTGACAAGATCTACTTCGAAGATCTCTTGGAGGCCGCCGATGGGCTCGACCGGGAGCAAAGGGCACAACTCTCTGGCTGGCTCTCGCCGACCTTGGGTTGGTACAACTTAAAAGCTGAGATTCTGGCAAAGAAGTACGGCTGGCAGGAAGTGCCCCGCCTTGATGTTGACGGAACTTTCAAGGGAACCTCAGGGCTGCTCTCTCAAGACCCAGATGAGGCCCTTAGGTCCGGTCAGAAGACTTACGAAGAGGAAATTTATGACTGGGCAAAGGCCCAGGCGCATCAAGATCAGTTTGGCGTGGCCCCGGCTCAAGCAGCACTGATGTTGAAACAGCGGGAGCTCTTCATACTCGCCGAGCTCTTAACGGCAGAAAGATATGGAGTAAGGCTAGCACAGCGACGAGCCTGCCAAAAAAATTCACTTGCTCTTCCTGACCAGGTATATTTCGTAGAGCGTTGAGATCAACAAGAACAAACCAAAGCCGAAGCTTATGCCCCAAAGGGCATCTCTCACCTTGTAGTAACTGACATAGAACAAACTGCTCTTCGCCTCAGTATCGATAAGATATATGTGATACTGATAGAGATAGGGGGTGCTGTACTTCTGCGGGAAGAAGAACATCATTGCTATGGAGAGAATCAGGACGATCCCCGGTAAGGCCAAGCTCTTGCCTCCCTTTTTTTTGTTCATGTAGTCTACAGCTGCAAACGCTATCACGAGGATAGCTAGCACGCTGTTCGCCTCCGCGACGGCATAGTTGAAGTGGTAAAGCTGGGTTTCTTCGGCTGGTATCAGTATGAGGTCGAGGAAACCTATGACTATGTTGATCAGTGCCATGGATTTCGGCGAGCCAGTCTTGAGCGCGCCCGCATTTGCTGACATTTTTGCTTTCGTTGAAGGGCGTCGATGGGTTTTATGCTTTTCGGTAACTTGAGCGCCGGTTGTCGGAGGGTCATTTGCCTTCAGAAAGACCTACAACCTTGAGCTTGAGACTCTTTCCATCATAAGATAGAGGGGCGTAGGGCCGACCTTCTCCTGAAAAGAACTTCATCATCCACTCGTAAAAATGAAGCCTCATGCTTTGTACGAACACAAGCAGTGCCTCGAAAGCCATCACCACGACGTTGCCCAACACCACCACGATCCAGAAGACCACCCAACCTGCTTCCCCTCCTCCGAGAGCCTGCAACCCCAGCCAGGCGACCACGAACACCACAAGCATAAGCGCAAGGTGGGCCACCGACATGGCCACAAGCCTCAGGTAGGATACCGTGTTTGAAAGAAAGGAGATCAGGCTCTCAAACAGCT
>JAGDXH010000040.1:0-977 GCA_023256295.1 Thermoproteati archaeon | reverse complement strand
GCGGCCTCCCCGGTTGCCTGAGGCCGCTTGAGGGCGGGAAGCAAGAAAAGCATCGCAAGCGGGACCAAGACGAGGCCAGTCCAGCCAAGTATGCCGATCCCAAAGAGTGGAGTCCCAGAGATCACCAGCGCGTATCCAGAGGGCAAAATCAAGGCCTTCAGCAAAGGTGAAGAGATGGCATCATAAAGCAGCCCTTTCTTGCAGAGGTTGACGAAGGAAAGGGCGAATCCCATGGTCATCTGGGCAACGCCTATTGCCATGGCCGCCTCCATGAAGAAGATCACGCCATCCCTGGTAGAGGCAGAAACCGAGGCAGAAGGCCTCCAGACCAGGAAAGGTGTCCCAGAAATCCTCATCATACCCTTCCAGGCAAGGACGTGAAAGGCGAGGGGTGGGATCTCGAGCCCAAAGAACTCCCCAAATAGCAAGCCGCTAAAGAAAGCAGCCGCTCCAGACAACGCCATCACAACTCCGAGATCCCTCATGGCTCCCTTCAGGTACTTCGCCGCCAGTATACCTCCCATGATTAGAAGCAAGGCCTGCCCCGCATCGGGAAACATCACTGCAAAGAGCGCCGGGAATGTGAAGGCGGTGATGAGGGTGGGGTCGACTTCGCCGTAGGATGGAAACCCCATGCTGCTCACTATTATGGAAAAACTTGAGATCACCTTTGGCAGGCTTTGTTTTGTTGGTGGCATGTCAGAGGGGCCTGCTGGCCTGTGAACAAGCACGACCCACGAGAACGAAGAGATCGCCGAGAGGAATTCATTGAAGTAGGAGCGAGGTACAAAGCCCCTTAGGAGCAGGGTTGTGCGCGTGAAAGGCCGGCCCTTTCTTGCCCTCGCCGATGCCAGCACCATGGAAGAAAGTTCAACAGCCCGAGCTGCAAAGGGACCCGCCTCGAGCACAAGTGCCTGCATTTCTGTGCTCGCCTGAGCCAGCTGCCCTTCCAGCTCGCGCAGCCGTCTCTGCGCCTC
>JAGDXH010000027.1:10895-11241 GCA_023256295.1 Thermoproteati archaeon | reverse complement strand
GCTGCGGGAGAGGTAGGGCAGCGCGTCTCGCTTCTCGTGACAACCGAGGGAGGCAAGCTCGAAGGATGGACTGCGTCCTCTCGGGAAGGAAAACTTCTGGTGAAAGTACGCGCAAGACTAGAAGGAATTCGTCTACCGAAGCCTCCGAGGATGAGCATTCTGGAATTGGGTCAACCCCTGCTGAACTCCGCCCTGGCTGGCCTAAGGGCCTCTCTCACGATCGGCTTCAGGGTAAGCTCCAGAGGCGGAGGATGGATCTCGGGCTTACCAGTAGGCTACTGGTACTCCTCATGGGACGGACTGTGGGCTGCCATGTCAGCACTGCGGCTTGGGGCAGCCGAATCAG
>JAGDXH010000027.1:9931-10885 GCA_023256295.1 Thermoproteati archaeon | reverse complement strand
ATCTGCCATAGACGAGCTTCGCCTTCTCGCCTCGGCGCAGCTCAAAGGTGGACCCTCGCGGGGCATGGTACCAGATGCCGTGGAGCTGGGTCCCCTGGCAGGCGATGCGTTCTTGCCTTCCTCAGGTCTTTCAACTCCCCTTTGGATAATGGCACTTCACGACTACGTCGCCTGGACAGGAGACATCTCCGCAGTCAGAGATCTTGAAACCAACCTTGAAGCCTCGGTTTCCTACCTGACCCAGGAAGACAGGTACCACCAAGGCCTGTTCATTGGTCTCCCTGAGGAGAGGATCGCCGGGTGGCCACGGAGTCAGGCCCTGCAGAGGCAAGGGCCTCTCGTTGAGGTCAACTCCTTCGTGGCCAAGGCACTCATGGATGCCTCGGAGGTCTACTTCTGGATGGGTAACGAGAAACTGGCACAAGTGACGGAGGAGACCTCTGCCCTGCTGGTGAAGAACTTGGTGGAGAACCTCCTTGCTCCAGAAGGCATCGTAGGAGAACACCTTGATGTCACCCCGGATGGTCTTTCTCCATTGCCGATATTCACGGCCGCGTTTTACCTTCTTCCTCCCGAGCTGGGGCGCGCAGTGGTGCGCAGGCTGAGCCAAGAGGACTTCATGACTGGATGGGGCCTGAGGTCAACCTCAAGCAAGGACCCCTCTTATGACGGCAGCTATCAGACGGGCGGGGTTTGGTCAGACCTCACAGCACTCTACTCCATCGCAGCTTACGCCTACGACCAACCAGAGCTAGGATGGTCGGCGCTGAGCCACCTCCTAAGCCTGGTGGGTAGACATCAGCCAGGAGCCATTTCTGATTTCTACTCGGGAGAGAAGCCCGAGCCCCAGGGACAAGCGCTGAGCGTGGGGGCCGCGGCCCTGACCTTGTTTGCCCTCCTAGATGGCGCACTGGGGCTTGTGCCTTCTGCGGTTGGCAGGCCCTCCCTCAGCCC
>JAGDXH010000027.1:7313-9921 GCA_023256295.1 Thermoproteati archaeon | reverse complement strand
AGCCCAAGATCTCCTTTGACCGCAGACCAGATCAGATGGAGGGAAGAAGAGGATGGCCGATGCCATAGCCTACACAGATGGGGCTTCAAGGGGTAACCCCGGCCCAGGCGCCTTGGCCTTTGAGATATACCTTGGAGACCGGTTGCTCCTAAGGCAAGGAAAGGTCATAGGGACCTGCACCAACAACGAGGCCGAATACAAGGCCATGATAGAAGCCTTAAGGAACGCGTGGAGGTTGGGGCTTCAGGAGTTGATCGTTCGCTCTGACAGCCAGCTGGTGATAAACCAAATGACGGGACGGTGGGCCATACGCGAACCCAGGCTTGGCGCCCTTGCAAGAGCGGCGCGCGAGGAGGCTTCAAGGCTCAGGGAAGTCAAGTACGAAGCGGTCCCCAGAGAACACCCGCGCATAAGAGAAGTCGACGCGCTCTGCAACAGGTTGCTTGACGAAGCTGGCTATCGACCAGCCTGGCTCTCGTAGATCATCCTTACCTTTTCCAAGTCGTCCGCCTCATCCACGCCCTTGTCTTGTCTGACCCTCATTATGCGCGGGAAGCGCAACGCGAAGCCGCTCTCGTAGGCGCTGCTCCTCTGTATGGATTGAAAGCCCACCTCAACGACCATGAAGGGCTTCAGAAGCACCATCCCGTGGCTCTCACCTGTGGAGTTCTCCAGCAACAGCTTGGTGTACTCTTTCAGCTCCGCATCTGTCAGGCCCGAGTATGCCTTCCCTATGGGGCAAAGCCGCTCGCCGCACCAAATGGCAAACACGTAGTTGGAAAGGAGACCTCTCCGCTTTCCGTGTCCCCACTCCGCTCCGATCACGACCGCGTCGATCGTGTCAAAGACCTGCTTGAGCTTCATCCAACTCTTGCCCCTGGCTCCCAACTCGTAATAGGACTGCGGGTCCTTGGCCACGATCCCCTCGTTTCCCCTAGCCAAGGCCTGTTGGAAGTACTCTTGGATCTCATCCGCCCCAGAAGCCGTACCATAGGGTACCGCAAAGAAAGCGGGAGGGAAAGCCAAGGACAAATTCCGGAGCACCTCCTTCCTCTGAACAAGCGGAAGCGCCCTTAAGGGACGTTGCTCAAGGTAAAGCACGTCGAACACGGCGTAACGAAGACCGTGCGAAGAGGAGCGAGAAATCCTCTGCAAGTTGAAGAAGCGAAGCCTTCCTCCCTCTTCCGATACCAACTCCCCGTCCAAAACGACGTCGGGCAGGACAGAAGCTTGCTCAACCAAGTGAGGAAACCTGTCGGACATGTCTTCTGCAGATCTCGAAAAGATCGCGACCCTCCTTCCCAACTTGTGAAGCTGAGCCCTTATGCCGTCGTACTTGTCTTCTACGATCCAGAGCGGGCGAGCAGAGGAGATCTCCGAAGCAGACCCGGCAGGTTCCGCAAGCATGACCTTGAAGGGCTGCATGGGCTGGACCTCCAGCGGCAACGCGCCGGCCTTGGCCAGCGCTACCAGTTTGGCCAAGTCTGCCATCGCCGTGTGCGCTCTCCTCACCGTCTCCAGCTCCAGACCCAACGCCAAGGCGATGGCCTCCTCTAGCATGCCTTCGCTGACCCCTATCCTCATCTCTCCTCCAAGCGAGCGAATTAGATACCTGGCTTCTCTGGGCGAACACGAAGAAAGGAGCCCTGCCAGTATCCTGACCCTCCGACCTCCGCTGCCAGGACCAGAATCGGATGCCATTGCTTCCCACGCGCTGCGCAAGAGGGAAAAACTGAGAGTAGAGCCCGAGAGAAGTGGGACCGCGGATGTCCTGGTCTCCAAGAGCTGCTCCACTGCTTCTCCGACGTCCCCGTACCTTCTGACGAGTTCTTCAAGCTCATGAGGTTCCACCCTTGCAATCATGGCAGCAGCGCGTATCACGGCTGAGTAGATCACGCAAAGTCTCTTGCCCTTGGGTAGAAGCGTCCCGAGGAACAACCGCGTTGCAGTCTCTAGATCATCGCTTCCCAGCCTGCCCAAATAGGCAGAGATGACCTTTACCTTTTCCCTCTTGGCGCTTTCGCCTTCCACCTCAGCGCAAACGGACGCGAACTCTTGGAAGGACATCTGGGACACCACGAGCTCGGGGAAGGCTCTCCAGAAGCAGGGCAGGACACTTCCCTCGAAAGGAGGCAAGCTCTATCCAAGCCGTGCCCTGCTTCTGCGCATACTGCGCCGCGGGCTATAAATGTTGCTCCTCGATCCCATGAGTACGGCCATCCCCTCTTCCTGTGAGATGCGATGTAGATCAAGGCTGCTGCAACCACGATGACCACGGCGATCATCGAAGCCACTGGAAGAAAGGCCGCAACCCTACCAAGCGCGCTCTGAGGGGAAGCCAGCCCGTTCTATCTCCTCCCTCTCCAACTTCCCAGCTCAGGGGGGCCGTGCTGTTTATGGCTATAAGGATGGTCCCGTTGAAGTAAGTCCAGCCCTCAAGGAGGCGACTCCCCCCGTCTAGAGCAAGCAACCCTCCAGAAAAAGTAAAGTTCTCAAGGGGGTGCGTGTTCAAGGCAAACCAGAAGCGGGTCGCGTTTCCACCCAGATTGAGCAAGAAGTAATCGGTAGTGCTCGAGGTGATCCTCGAGGAAGACAGAAGAAACTGCAC
>JAGDXH010000027.1:1773-7303 GCA_023256295.1 Thermoproteati archaeon | reverse complement strand
TTCCTGAGCTGTCTGCGCGTCCAGAAGCAGCCCGTCGCCACTGTAACTGGCAACCCTGTATGGCAGCCAAGCATAGAGCTCCAAGGTCTGATTCTCTTCTTTGACCGCAAGGGGGATGGGCTTCAGGAGTACCTCAGAGGGAGACCCAGCTGGAACATCTATCTCTTCATAAAAGGTAGATCCGGCAGACGGAGTTCCCTTCGCTTGGGTTTCTTCCACGTAGATGGGGACCTGAACATCCTGACCTGGCTGAAGGTTCAGCGCGTACGGAGCTGAAACGTCTATCAACTCTCCCTCCTCCACCACCTGAAGCACGTCGACCTGCAAGGTGCCGTTGCTAGAGAAGCCTCCGCTTGACCAAGAGTAACCGAGCTCGTAACTGCCCGGCCGGCCGGGAACCGTGACGGAAACTCCCACGAGCTGATAGCTCAAGGATGACATGTTAAGCTCCATGCTGCGCGGTGACGCGCTCACGTTGGCACCGGAAAAGTCCAAGCGAAGCCTTACTGGCCATCCCAACGGGTTCACGGCATACAGGTACACCGTCGCAACGTAGGGACCACCGCTTCCCATGAAGACCGGTGATGCGGCAGGAACGACGTAGGCTGTCTGGACGGCCGAGGCAGGGTACGTTGGGACATCCAGCAACGCTATGGCCAGCAGAAACCCCGCCGCCAAGGAGAAACGCATGCTGGGTCAGACGCGCCACCCCCCTTGAAATCGTTTTTTCCGAAAGTACTCACGATTCGACATGCCCAGATGATCCCTTTGTCCTCCGAGCACCTCTGAGCGGAAGGAGAGGAAAGGCAGCAAGCATCGCAAATATGGAGGCGACGCGAAAGGCGCTCAAGAAGCCCATCCTATCTATGAGAAAACCGACCAAGAACGGCCCTGCTGCGTTCCCGACAGTACCGGCACCAAAGACCAGGGCGACGCTCGAGTTGGCCATTCCCCTCGGACCAAGCTCGGCGGCATAGGCCAGAGCCGGGGCAGAGCCCATGTAGCCAAAGAAAAACGCTGCAAACAAGAGGGGGAGTCCAAACAGACTTCCCTCCGCGCTGTACACCAAGTAGAAAACTCCGGCGAGCAGGTAAGACCCGGCCACAACTCTCCATCTGCCCATCCTGTCAGATAGAAAACCTCCGAGGGGAAAGGCGACCGTTCCAGACGCCACCACGAAGCTCGTGAGCAACTCTGACAGGGCGACGTTCTTGGTCAGGAAGTCTATGTACGAAGGAGCAAAGGACGAGAATGCCCTGGTCGCAACCGCATTGAATGCATACGCGATAGCCAAGAAGAAGACAACTGAGAGTGCCATCAGGGCTGCTTTCCTGCCATCCGGGCTCCGTCCTACGCTCGGGTTGGCGTCGGAAGGCATGCGAAGAGCGAAGTGCAAGAAAAGAGCAGCCAGGACCGCAGGAAGAGCTAGCAAAGCCAAGGAATCGAACCAGCTCAGGCCCAGCACGGCAAACAGAAGTCCCACAAGAAGGGGCGCTGCTATCATCCCAAGGTTCCCGCCTAGCTGATGCAAGCCCACAGCTCCTCCTCTCGAGCTTTCCTTGAACGCGGAAGAGAGAGCCCCTATGGCCTGGGCGTGATAGGGCGATAGGGCCAGGCCAAGAACTGCCGAGTCCAAGACAAACTCCAGGAAGTTGGAAGAAATCCCCATCATCAGCACGGAGAAGGACATCAGAAGGAATCCGGCCACCAACATCTGTTTCTGAAGCCCTCTCTTCTCTGCGAACCTGGCCACTGGCGTCTGAGCAAGGCCAGAAACTGCCAGGTAAAGTGCTACCAGCAAGCCCCCCTCGGTGTAGGTCAGGCCAAAGTCGTGACCCATGACGACCAGTAGTGGAGGCAACAGAAAGTTGTACACGTCATTGGTGAAGTGAGCGTACATCAGCTCCGCCAGCAGGGTCCTCGGAGCTGTTTGGGAACCGCGGAGAGAAGACAAAACAAAAACCCAGTTTCAACCGATATAAGCATATCACGCTTTTATTTGGGGCCAGATGCATCTCA
This sequence comes from Thermoproteati archaeon, assembly GCA_023256295.1. Taxonomy (GTDB): domain Archaea; phylum Thermoproteota; class Thermoprotei_A; order Marsarchaeales; family UBA168; genus UBA168. The sequence continues at coordinate 5,284 of JAGDXH010000027.1, read as the reverse complement.
TGCACGTTCACGTGGTATCGCACATCGCCGACTTGGATGGGCTGATGTCGGCACTTCTCATAAAGCAAGCCGAAGAGATCTCTGGAAACTCTGTGACCGTCCGGTTCGCCGACTACTACGACTACCTGGAGAAGATAGCCCAAGCGGAAGGAGACAAGATTTACGTGGCTGATCTGGGGATCGATCCTCTGACCCAGCCATCCTTCAAAAAAACCATGATGGAAAAGGGTCGCCGCGCTCAAGTCATCTACATCGACCATCATCCAGACGACCCACAGGTCCTGACCCATCTGGCTCAGTCAGGTACAACGGTTGTCCATTCAAGAGAGGACTGCGCAGGAGTCCTGACCTACGATCACCTGAAGGACCTGTTGCCTTCCCGCTATTTCTTGTACGCGGTCTACGCTGCCATAGGAGATCACATGGAAAGAGGTAAGCTGGCAGCCCCCCTGATGGAGAAGGCCGATGCCATACTTGCCTACTTTGAGGCGTCGCTGCTCACTCTTGGCCTCGTCCAGGACGACGAGGCGCAAAGGCTGCGCCTCCTAGAAGCGCTGGCAAGGGATCCCTACTACCACGACCCCGAGCTGGTTCAGCCTGCCCTCAGGCAGATCGAGGCTGTGTCCTCTTTCATATCCAAGATCCAGGGCCTCAGCCCGACCGCTTCTGGCAGGTTTTCCTGGCTGGCCGCAGAGGCAGACTTCTTCACGGGGAGGGCCGCGCACGTGATGTTGCAAGAACTTCCATTGAAAATCTCGGTTGCCTACAGGCTCGACCTTGCTCGGAACGAATACCAAATCTCACTGAGACGCGCGGAGTTCGCCTGCCTTCCTCATCAACCCGATCTCCTTGCCTCTTCTGCCTGCAACTATGGCCCCTTCGGCAAGCGCGCAACCCATCAGCTTTCCCGTTTTCAGCATGGCCATCCTCTCGTAAGTCCTTTTGCCGACGCGAACGTCCTTCATGGAAATGTCCATGTCCTGTCCTTTGGTCAGCAGGGAAGCAGCTCTGGCCAGCTCTGCCACGACCCGCCGTCCCAAGGCGTTGGCTTCCCTAACGGCCCCTTGCATGAGGAGGTCTGAGGCCAGGATTGCCTTGTTGACTCCGAAGATCCTGTGGACAGTGGGCCTGTCCCTCCGGCAATCATCCCCGTCCATTATGTCATCTTGAACCAAGGACGCCACATGAAGAAGCTCCACGGCAGTCGCAGCGTGAACAGCCCTGCCGACGTCTCCCCCGAGGCAGTAAGCAGAGAGGAGAACCAGAGTGGGCCTGATCCTTTTTCCTCCCCCAAGGAGGTGAGCTGCTGCGTGAAAAAGCTGGTCATCGCCTCCATTGAACAACCCCAAAAGCCGAGCGTCGACTTCCCTGAGACCTTGCTGGACAGGCATTGGAAGCGCAGGGGCATATTTCCCAGCCTCGGTCGTCTTCTCTCACCGAGCCGCAGGCCAATCTCAGATCAAGCACTGCGAAAATGGGGACAGAGGGGCTTATAGAGCTTGCCCTCTCTCAACCTTCCTCTTGAAGTACCCTTGAAGGCGAGGATCCTCGGCAAGGTCCGACCCGCCCTTTCCCAGCAGGGCCAACACCTCTGCCATCGACGCAGCCCTGAATGGGATCTCTTCGTACTTTATCGCCAGATCCAAGGTCACATCAGAGCCAAGGGGCCCTTTTCCCTTCACGCTCACGTAGTAGTGCCTTCTGTCGCCCAAGAAATCTATGGGCTCAACAGAACCAACGAATGATGGAGTCCCTTTCACCAATGATGCCTCGTCTGACCTTCTCCTCTCCCTCATGCTGTCGTCAACTTCGTGACCACCGGCACCGAGGACGTAGGAGCTACTCGGAGTCACTCCCGTTTCCTTGATCAGATCCATGATGCTCTTCATGAAGACCACCGGACTGAACTTTTCCAAGATGTCGTCGCCCAAGACCATCAGTCCTTTGTCGCGAAAAGCCCTGTAGGTGAGCGGGTCGGTCGCCACAGACTGCAAACCCGCGTTCACCAATGATAAGCCGGCTGAAAGGGCAGCGCGAACGTATTCCTCGGCGTCATCGCCGGGAAGCAAGTCCAAAAGCATGACGTTTGCACCAGAAGAGGCCAGCGAGGCGAGAGCCTCCTTTCCAGAGACGCGCACGCTGGCACCCTTTGGAATGGAAATCGTTGAGCCGGCCATGGAAGGCCACACGACGCAGGTCATTGAAACTTGAGTATCGGAGAGCGTGTCCAAGTAAGCGCCAAGCGCGCTCACGACTTGAGGCGAAGCCACTGCACAGACCCTCACGTTCATTTCCCAACCCATATTCTGACAGCATATATATTTTTCGGAACGACAAGATAAAGCCAAAAAGGCGCGTGCATCGCATCTCATGGCAAAAATACACGTGGACATCCTGACGCCAAAGTACGCGCTCTTCATGAAGACGCTTCTGGAAAGACTTGGAAAGAACCATGAGATCATCGCGACGTCAAGGGAATACGTCGAGCTGGACAACGTCCTGGGGCAGACTGGTATAAAGACGGTAGTGGTGGGGAGGCACGGTACCACCAAGCGGGAGAAGTTGCAGCTGAGCCTGGAGAGGTCACTTGAACTCTCCAGGCTATACGAAGACGTGGACTTGGCCCTGGCTCAAGCAGCTCCTGAGACTGCACGCGTCGCCTTTGGGCTGGGCGTGCCTTACTTCATGACCCATGATTCACCCCACGCAGAGGCACAGAGCAAGTTAACCGTCCCATTGGCCACCTATCTCTTTACTCCCTTTGCCGTTCCAAAGTCTCACTGGGAAGTACACGGCATTCATGGGTCCAGGGTGCTCCAGTACAAGGCGCTGGACCCCATGGCATGGATACCGTGGGCCTCGAAGCTACCTCTTCCGGAGCCCCTGTCCAGCCCTGGGTTCATGGAGGACGCGAAAAAGAGCAGGGGCCTGGTTGCGATCAGAGAAGAGGAGTACTTGGCCTCGTATTTGGAGGGAAAGAGAGCACACACCGCGGGCCTTGCGCAAGCTCTGGCCGAACTTGGCTATTCGGTGGTCTACATCCCGCGCTACGAGGGAAGCGAAGAGGTGAAGGGAGCTAGCATCGTGAAGGGGCACCCGATCATGACCCCGATCCTCAAAGAGTGCGATGCTTTCATAGGCGCCGGAGGCACCATGAACGCGGAAGCCGCTCTGCTGGGTACCCCGACCTACTCGATCTACCCAGGCAGCACCGTGGACTACGAGGTCTACCTCCAAAGGGTGGGGCTCCTGAAGAGAATGACCGAAGATGAGCTTCTGAGGCATTTCTCATCTGGGCTGGACCTCAGGAAAGAGAGGGAACTCTTCAGACGCAAGGCGTCCAAGTTGACTTCAAAGTTTGAGAACCCAGCCGTTTACATCGCGGACTTCGTCGAGAGCTACCTGTCCGCGAGGAGGAGAGCCTCCTGAAGATCTTCACGAGCATCTTGTACCAAAGATAAATCAAAAGCAAACCTGAAGCCAAAGACGCACCTGCATCCACGATCCCCCC
>JAGDXH010000027.1:0-1763 GCA_023256295.1 Thermoproteati archaeon | reverse complement strand
AAAGCCGATACCAGAGCCAAGTACCCAAGGAGCGTCAGCCAAGAGAACAGCAGCAATCCAAGCGCCGCCAAAAAAGAAACAAGGTCTGACCTCAAGGGAAGATCACATCCTTGAACAGGGGTACGCCGAGAGCAGGAACGGTTGCCAGGGCGAGAAGCGTGGAAACGAGCACTAGTGCCGACATCTCCAGAAATGCCTGTCTCTCGCCTATGGGACACGATGCCGCAAGCAACTTCAACAGAGAGATACCGCCCTCGCTCCCATAGGACTGTATCTTGCCATCGCTGTTCAAAAAGGTCAGCTTCTGTCTCGCCCTGTGAGACTCATAGATCTTCCTGGCCGACATGAACTTGGCAGCAGAGTTCACGATCATGGGAAGCAGTGCAATGAACAGGAAGGATTCATTTCCAGAAACTATTGAAGCGGAAGCCAGCGCTGCCCCCAGAGAGAAGCTACCCGTGTCCCCCAAAAAGACCTTGGATGGATAGGCATTCAAGATGAACAGGGAGAGCGAAACCGCCCCCACCATGGCGACCAAGGTAGAGAGACCGAGTTTTCCTTGGAGTAAGAGGAGTCCGGACAGGGCCGCTGCGATCACCAAGGAGGAGGACGAACTGCTCCCGTTCACCACATCGTAGGAGTTGAGGGCATTGGCAGTTCCAGCTATGAGGGCAAGCGCCAGAAGCGGGTAAACCCAGTGAAGCCTGACGGGCAACAAGAATGGCACCAGTAGGGCGTGGTTGAAGGGATTGAAGAAGAAAAATATTGGGATGCCCATCAGCAGGGAGCTCAGGAGCTTCGGGACTGCCGCAAGGTCGAACAGGTCGTCCACCAACCCAAGAAGCCAAGCGATGCCCGTCACGAGGACCAAGAACCAAAACTGACCAGCGTACGGAGAGCCAACCGCCTGTAGCAAGGCCAAACCAAGCAGAAGGGCCGGAAGCACGACTACTCCTCCCATCTCTGGTACCATTGGGGATCCTGGCTTGTGGACGTCGTGGCCAACGAGGCCAAGTCTCTTGGCTAGAGGCAACCAAAGGGCGAGGAGGGCAAGCGAGAACAGAAATACTGCCGGGACGGAAAGGTAGGCGTACATTCCTGCTCATCTCATCCCTCAAGGCCGGAGGCCAGAACGATCCCGGCACCAATCATTGGCATCCCCTAGAACTTCACCTTGTAGTACCTGAAGGCAAATACCTTGAGCAGGTCGTTCAGGAACAGGGTCGTGACGGCCGAGTACGTCAAGGCAACCAGCAGGTCAAATGGAGTTATGCCGGGTATCAGTATGCCGTACACCGACATCAGGGAGATCGCCAAGAAGTCAGCAAGAGATGACGTGAGCAGCCACTTGCCTGGCATGGAGGCCCAGAAGAACCTCCTCTCCCTCACGACGTAAACGGTGAACTGCCCAGAGAACACGAGCAGGTCGAACACGAACGTCTGGAGCTGCGGAAGGGGCATGCGCAGGTAGTTTGCAAGATAAACTCCACCCAGCAACTCCGCCGTCACGGCAGCCGCTATTATGGCCGCGGCTCCCACCAAGTTGTTGACGTTCCACTTCTCTGGAGACCTAGAATACCTCACGCTGTCCGTTGCGATGGACATGGTCACGAAGTCGTTGGCAAACAGAAGAAGCACCACGTCAAAGGCTGTGGTCGCGAATTCCCTGAATATCAGGAAGGCCAAGCTGATGAAGACGATTATCTGGAAGGCCTTGATTATCTTGTTCATGGTGTACGTTATCATGCGCTGGTAGATCTGTC
>JAGDXH010000009.1:11053-11465 GCA_023256295.1 Thermoproteati archaeon | reverse complement strand
GGGGCAAGCCGTTGACGGTGACGAACACGCCCTGCGGGGCGCTGCCGTTGGGTAGGCTGGTCACGTTCCCTTGCACCGAGATCACTTTGACGCAAACGGGATTCGAGCGATTTGGGCCGGAGACAGCCGTGAGCGTGTAGCAGCCAACAGTCGAGGTCATGAGAGGGAAGTTGGCAGTACCGTTGGAGCCAGTCTGAGCCGTCTCGTTGGCCGTCCATCCTAGAAGAACGAGTTGGTCTCCGACCACAGGCTTCCCTCCATCCTCAATTTCTGCCACGGCCTCACCTTGCTGACCAACGGTTAGTTCCGGTGGCGCCCAGAGCCAGAGCACTTCGTGGGCGGGACTTGCCAGGACGGTCAGGGTGATCTGGTACGTCCCTTCTGGCTCCCATTGGTCGTTGTACCAGTTCAC
>JAGDXH010000009.1:8196-10957 GCA_023256295.1 Thermoproteati archaeon | reverse complement strand
GGTTCCAGGGATGGCCGAGCTTGGACTGAGGGTAACAAGCGGCACTCTTCCTCTGATTGTCAGGGCATTTCCTAGGCTTGTAACCAGAATGAAGGAGCTTGGATCGAAACCCAGAAGCTTGCTCGCGTTTACGGTGGCTTGACCAAACACTTGGAGGTTCAACTTCACCAAAGTTATGGGCTCTTCAGGCACAAGGGCGTAGACGTATGTGGCAGTTCCCTTGAGCTTCACGAGCGGATAGCGCCAGGCGGTGTATCCCATCTGCCTCCTTTGCGCAGCCTTCTGCAGCAGCAGCTGGCCGTTCGCCTCACCGACATGAATTCCGCCGAAGCCTGCTTGCACGACAAGTACGGCGCTTAGGATCACCGTGGTCGTAAGAAGCAGCAGGCTGATGGCTGCAATAGCTGGAGCCAGTCCCCTAAACCTCCCACGAGAAGCATGCCCCATCGTTGCCGATCACCGTCACGTTGTTCCCGCAGCGCGCGACCGTTATCTCCGAAAGCTTTCCTGGCATCACCGTCCCGTTGGCTTTTGCCGAGAAACCGTCTACCAGGGCGCTGCGTGCCTTGAATGGATAGTAGCCCGAGTTATATACGAAGAGGATCATGCCCGCGCTCGAGCAGTTGACGTAGATGAGCGAAAGCAGGGGTCCCTCGCCCTCTTCCTGTTCAGCCATCTCACCGTAGGCGTTTGAGCGAAGCGAACGCAGCTTCTCCCCAGCGAGCGGAAGCACCAGCCCCATGGCCGATAGCGTGAGAGTTAGGACCAACGCAGCTCCAAATACCTCAGAGAGCGCTCTTTTTCTCACATAAAATTAAATCCGGCTGCCCAATCGGCCGTTCCCTACCAACGTCTTATGTTATTTCTTGGGAGGCTTTGGGCTTGTTTTGATGCTCGGTATACCTCCAGTCTGAAGTAAGCATAGGAGCAGACCAAGCCAAAGACTATGGAAAGAGCTGCGTCCAGCACGACGTATGACGCCAGGTACACTGAGCCAAGGGAAGCATAGAAGTACGCGTCGCTCAGGTTGAGCAGGAAGAGCAGCGCGCCTACGGCTATTCCCTTCAGGCCAGGTGATCTTCCAGGTATCCTCTCGTACTTCCATCCGTAGATCAGACCGAAGAAGGCACCAAACAAGATGGCCGATACAAACACGCCCGGTATGGATTGGGTCAAAAGCTCGGAGAAGGTCAGGCCAAGTTCTTTTGCTGCTGTTCCTGCCGAAACTTGATAGATGGCAAGGACGTAAGCAGACTCGCCACCCCCAAGTACCAGTCCACCCGTCAGCCCTCCCAGAAGGCCGCTGCGCTTGGAACCCACCTTCGCCCAGCCTACTTGACCTGGGGATGAGGAAGAGGTGAAGAGTCACCGAAGATGTCGACCGGGGTGCAGTTCCAAAGGCTGAGAAACTCCTCCCTTATCTGGTTGCATGGTCCGAGGAATAAGAGCGGCCCATGGTCTTGGCCCGCAAGTTCCTTCAGCCTGTTCACGAGGCACGCTTTTTCTTCGCGTGCCATGTCCTTGAAGTTCTTGACGAAATCCTCATCCCCGTCAAAAACTATCATAACAAGATGTTCGGGCAAGCGTTTAACCTTAACGTTGCGGTCGGGAGCAAACTGATTAGCAGAGGTGCCCTGCGCGGGCCATGACGGTCAAAGGTGCGTTACAGGCTGTGGCTGAGGTTGTCCAGCCTTCCCCCATCTGCAACAAGCATTTGGCCGGTCATTGGCCATGAATCGTCTGATGCGAGGAACAGCGCGAGTTTGGCCATGTCTTCGGGTTTGCCGACGTAACCCAAGCTCGTCTTCTCGACGTACGAGCGCTTTGTCTTTGCGACCTCTTCTTCGGCACGACCCGCGACCGTCATGTCGGTCTCTGTCCAGCCAGGGGCTAGCGCGTTTGCCCTTATGCCGTTGCTTCCCCCCTCAAATGCCAGCCTACGGGTGAACATCATGACAGCAGCTTTCGTCATGGCATAGTAAGTGGTTCCAGCCACGGCAGTGCCAAGGACGGCGTTTGACGTCACGTTGACTATGGAACCATGATGTTTCTTCTTCATAGCTGGCAGGGCCTCTAAGGTGCAGTAAATGGTACCGAGGACGTTCACCCTGAACATGTCCATGAAGAGCTTCTCGTCGAAGGAGTCGATGGTGCTGGTTTTCATAACTCCTGCGTTGTTAACGAGCACGTCGACGTCCCCGAAAGATTTCTTGATCTCAAGGAACATGTTTTTCACCTCTTCCCGGACAGAGACGTCGGCCTGAAATATGCCCAAGTCAGATCCCGCCTTCTGCCTCAGGTCTCTGGCCGCTGCCTCATGCGTTTTGTAGTTGACGGCCACGCGGGCTCCCGCTCCAAGGAATGCGAGGGCCATGGCTCTTCCTATGCCCCTTGATCCTCCGGTCACAAGTACTACCTTTCCCCTTAGGTCTTCGTAAGTCATTCGTGTGGGTTGCATCGGCATAAAAAGAAAGCGCTACGCAGATGGGGGGCTTGTGCGAGCTAGTCCTCTGGTTTTGGGCAAGACCGCTGCACCACCGACGGGCAAGTTGAGCAACCAGGAGAGTTCTTCTTGTGCGACAAAGATGGGGTCCTTCGCGATTGTCAGTTGGTTGAGGAGCCTGCTGGACAGGCAAGCAAGGAGTTCTTTTGGATCCTCATCCGTGTGCAATTCAGCTTCTGTTACGTACAGCGTCCCCCTCAACCTTCTTTCCATGATGGGAAGCAGCAACTCCGCTCTGGCGCTCCACTCTCTGGCACG
>JAGDXH010000009.1:6335-8186 GCA_023256295.1 Thermoproteati archaeon | reverse complement strand
GGGCGCTCTTTTTTTGGCGGACGGGATCTCTGGGGCCCTCACGAGCGGAAGTGTTGGAGTTGTCCCCTCCATGAGGAGTATCTTTTTTCCGTCCCTCACGAATATGATCGCCCTGGCCCTGTCGTATGCGGTCATGGGAATGGGGCGGCAACCCAATGGCCACAAGACCCGCATCATATTAGCTTTCTTTCCTCTGCGGTTGGCCTGATCCGGATGGGCAGTCTTCTCCATTCATCTACGAGCAAAGCCTGCGAGTACCCTTCGGCCTTCGGAGGGGGTATGTGGGTCAGGAAATCTTGCTCCCTTTTTCCCAGACGGAGCGCTTGGGACAGATAGGGAAGAGCTGACTCGTCTTGTCTCATCAGTATCTTGGTGGCGCTGTTTTCAAGTAGCGCGGCACCGGGTTCAGATCCCAAGAAGTCAAGCGGCCTTTGGGAGGCTATCACGAAGAGCAGGCCTTGTTTCCTGCCCTGCCTTGCCAGAATCCCCAGTTGGTCGTCGTGGAGCAGCAGCCACCCCTCATCCACGATCAGTACCTTTGGCCCAGCTTTTTCCCTTAGGGAACTCCAGGCTAACCTCAGCGCCAACGATGCAGCCTTTGGTTCAGATGAGAACTGCAATACGGCCCGAGATGGAGGAGTCAGGTTTTCTCTTAGCTCCAACAGCTTCATCCCAGTCGCGCGGGCTACTGGTTCGTATTCTCCTTCAGGGTCCAGTATTATCGCGGGCATATCTGGGTACATGTGAGTCAACCTGGTCGCAAGGACCTTCATGACTGCAGATTTTCCGGTGCCCGAAGGGCCAAGGAGAAGCACGTTGTAGTTCCTGTGAGAGAAGAAGTCGAAAAGCACCGGGGAGCCGGTGATGGCGTTTTCTCCCAATGAGACTCCTCCGGTCTCTTTCACCTCAACGGAAGAAAATGGGAAAAAGGCCGCGACGGTTGACCCAGGTATCAAGAGCTTGCACGGCACCCGAGAGAGCTTCAGTCCATTGGTCGAAGCCCAACGAGTTACCCTACCTTTATCTCCAATCAAGACCAGCGAGATCGCATACGTGCCCTCAACCTCTGCTTGAGACAGGATGTAAGCTGCATCCCTTCCATCCCTGCCGTACTGACCCCTTAGGAGTGAGGCAAGAACGTCCAGCCTTCTCTTGTCGTCAAAGGTGCATAGTTCGATCGCGATCGATACCTCGTGCTCGTAGGCTCCGGCAAGAAAGCCTTCTTCGACCCTGGCGGGGAGGTCTGCCACCCAGCGCGCGCGAGAGCCAACAAAAGGACTTGGCATCCTTGTGCCCAGCCTCACCCAAGCCAGGCCCAATGCATCCAAACGGTCTTCAAGCGGAAGCGGTGAAGATATCGTGAATCTAGCTCCGTCGCTACTGGCTTCAGCATCGATCTTTAGGCATCCTGCCTCCTTGACAAGCCTCAAGAACAAGTCCTCTACCGTGCGTCTGTCTTCGTCGTCAAGAAGCGCATAAGGAAGCGACTGTATCTCGTACGAGTTTTGAGGAATCATCTAGCTCGATCGCCTCTCCGTTTGCCTCCGATATCACGCTGACTTTTCCCCCCTCTGGATGCGAGAAGAGGTAGAAGCAGAAACGCCCCTCCCAATCCGTCGTTCCTGCGCTGACCCTCACACCACCCCTCATGACAGAAAATGGCACCATCCGCAAGGGTTCCCCGTCGGCCGCCTGCAGTTTTCCCTCGTACTTCACCAGTTTTTCCTCGCGGTTCGTTTGTATCCGATCGTCGTCCTCTTGTCTCGTCTTGTGCGCTGCTGAGACGGTTTTCAAGAATGGATCCCGCCGCGGGTAGTCTCTTGGGTCGAAGTAAGCGGCCTTGGCCTTGAT
>JAGDXH010000009.1:5084-6276 GCA_023256295.1 Thermoproteati archaeon | reverse complement strand
AGAAAATGTTTCTTAGTCTGGATACCTTTTCCCTGAACCTCCTCTGATCATCTATGTCCAGGGGATTTATCTCATTTATCCTCCTCAGCTCTTTCGTCGTCAGCGAAGCGCCTCCCTGCTGGTCTGCAGAGCGCTCACCCCTCCCCGGAGCAGAACCGGAGGAAGGGTGCTCAGGCCAAACAGCGTTCCTGTTCCGACTGCGAAGCAGAGAAACGGGTTACCGCCTTTCAGGGCTGAGGCGAAGGAGCTGACGCCGAGGACAAGCATGATCGCAGAGAGAGGAGACAGCAGAACCAGCATCACAAGTCCCTCGTAGATCCCAGTGGCAGCCCGCCTCGTAGGAGGAAAGAGCCAGAGACTGGATATCAAGGGTATTGAGCATGCCAAGGCGGCTGTCACCAACATCCTGAATGACTCCATTATGGCATACTCGAGCAGTACCAATCCGAACACGTCTTGCAGAAGCGGAAGCGATGCCAATATCAAGCTCTCCTGAGCGAGCATCTGAGACGGGGGCATGCCATAAACGTTCTGGCTCAGAAGGTAAGACGATATGGAGTAAGCGGAGGAGGCGCTCAGCGAATAGACTTGGAACCCGAAGACCTGGGCGAAAAGGGATATGGCTGAATCCCCAATGGAGCTTGCCAGAGTGCCTTGCCTCAGCGAGGCTGCAATTTTCACAGCAGCAAAGGCAACGAAGAGTCCCAAAGATACTTGTAGGACCTCGGATGATATCTTCGCCATGGCTGGAAGCCCAGAGGGAGTTGGCACGTAGCAGGCAAACCAGGCCAAGTAGTTACCGGCCTGCGTTACGGCTGAGCGAATCAAGCCCGAGATGGCGCCAAGAAAAAATGAGAGCAAGGACAGAGCGTTTGAGATCGGCATTTGCTTTTTCCTCATGGTACCTGCAGGCCAGTGCCAAAGGCGGAAAGTATCCAATTGGCCACGGGGACTGCCGTAGCGATGAGCACCAGAGCCACAAGGGCCTCCAGAAGGGCTTTCCTTTCCTGTCTGGCCTCCAGTGGGCCCTCTGCCATGACCATCCTGACGGCTGAGTATATGACGGCCATTACGGCAAATGATATGCCGATTAGCTGGGCCGCTTGAATGAGGGTCGCTATCCCTGACGCTATGTTTTGGGGCAAATACTGCATGGCCGATAGAGTTCTCACGATCCGACAGCGCGCGTCTC
>JAGDXH010000009.1:4078-5074 GCA_023256295.1 Thermoproteati archaeon | reverse complement strand
TGGATCCAGGCCTTAGGTCGACCTGAGTTTTCAGTTCATGAGATCTAGCAAGAAGGCGTTGTCCTCGATCCTTGGGACGATAATCGTGCTGGTGCTGACTGTGGCGGCTGGAACCATGCTTTGGCGGACCTTCTTCTCTTTGTTTTCGTCGCTCAGCGAGCAGAACCAGCTTCAGATCTACGACGCGGAGTTCGTCGCGACCTCAGCAGGATCCTATTTGTCCCTGACCGTCAAGAACACCGGTTCATCGCAGGTGACCGTGCCTTGGGTGTCCATAGAGGGCGTCGTTAACTTGACGTGGGGCGTCCAACTTCAGCCCGGGCAGGAGGACTCAAGGGTTTGGCCGGTGCCAGCAAGGCCTGTGGGTCAGTCCTTTCTTCTGCTAGTAGAGGCATACTCTGCCGCTGGCGGCTCATATCAGAGCTCTCAACAGCTTTTCGTCCAGGGAGGGTGAGCCAAAGACGGTCATTCAGGCTCCCAACAGGCCTTACTTCTTGGGTGTGGATGAAGGAGAAGAAGCTTGGGGGGTACTTCCGCAGTACAGGAAACACGCCTTGATCTTTGGCCTTCCAGGCGAAGGGAAATCTACACTCATGAAGTGCATGGCCATGGATAACGCGTCGAGAGGTCAGGGTTTTCTTCTCCTAGATCCCCACGGGGACCTCGCTGAGTCCGTGCCAGCTGAGCCTGGATCCCTTCGCCTTCCCGTAGACGGCTTCTCCCTTGATGCGGTGAGGCTAGGCTGGCCAGGCTCGTCATCGCTGATGGATTCGCTGAAGAGGCTATACGGCCCAGATTGGGGACCCCGCTTGGAGATGATCTTCAGAAACGCGTTGAGATCGTCCTCGGTAAAGGACCTCAGCACGCTTCGCGACTTTCTGATGGATCCCCGTCCTGATCCTCGCAGAAACCCGCCAGACGTGACGCGCTTTTGGTACAACGTCTATCCCCAAGTCGAGAGAGGAGCTGTCCTCTCGGTACTGAACAAGCTGGGCC
>JAGDXH010000009.1:0-4012 GCA_023256295.1 Thermoproteati archaeon | reverse complement strand
GTGGTGGTTTCCATGGAAGAGGGGAGGCTGGGCTCGGAGCTGTCTTCTTTTCTTGGCTCCCTGTTGCTCGGGCTTGCCTATCAGGGGGGCATGAGCAGGAAGAGATCTCATCCCTATTTCATCTACGTCGATGAGGCGCACCGCTTTGCCTGGAGCGAGCTTGAACTGGCCCTTGCCTCCCTGAGAAAGAGAGGCGTCTTTGTCACGCTTGCCTCTCAATCGCTGGAGCAGTTGGGATCCAAGGTTGACCCGCTTGCTTTTGCCGACATGGTCATCGCGTTCGCGGTTGGGCCTGCGAGTGCTCGCTCATTGGCTCCGATATTTAACCCAATGACCCCCGAGGACCTGATCTCCTTAGAGGAGCACGCTTTCGCCGTCAGAACTGCTGCGGATGGGGGCCTATCTGGAGTGCTCCGGACCAGCCGGTGCGTCTCTTGAAGGGTCTCTCTGAAGTAGCTGGAGCGCTATTGCTGCTCCTCGTTTGGAGTTGGGCTCTAGCTGCGACCGTAGCCGTGTTCTCGGCACAACAAAGGACCATAGTAGAGGCGGGACGGCTGGTAGCCCTAAAGCTAGAGCAAAGCGGCCAAGAGCTCATCCTGTCAAGGGAAGAAGGGGGGATATACGCCTTCAACCCTGGGCCTCTCCCGCAGGGTGTGGCGTACGCGATGTCGTCGCATCCATTCTTGATAGAGCCGGTGGGCGTTCAGGTGTACCCAGGCGAGGGCCTCTTGATTCCCCTTTCGGCCTCGTTTTCGACGCTCGTCCTGACGAGCGGTGCACTTCAAGAAGTGCCGCAATCCAGATGGAGCTTTTACCTCTTCCATGGAGATCTCCCGTCCTCATCCGGATTCTTCCAAAAGCAGCAGCTGAACTTCAGCTACTCTTGGAGGCCTGTTCCAGGCGCTAGCTTTCCATTTCCAGCTGGAGCGAACGGGTCCTCCTTTGTCGCCATCCGCGAGGTGTCTTGCACTGGCCAAGAGGTGGTCCTTTCGCTTGAGGGTGGAAAAGGGGAGGTTTTGCTCGATGGGCAGCAATTGCTTTCCTCGTCCGGCATGTGGGAAGGATCGCTGAGCAAGGGAACCTATCTGCTGGAGGTGCTCTGGGCTCCTGCGTCGAGCAATGATTGCTTTTCGTACTTCTGGGCCAGGGGGCTAAGCTAGTTGCCAGAAGTGCTGCAGAGCTACCAGGTGTTTGGTGCCACAGTCAGCGTTTTGCGCCTGGACTCAGGTCAGGGTTACTACTTGATTGAAGAGCCTCAACTTCGCTGCGGTTGGGCTGGCAGCAGGGTTTGGGCAACGCCGATGGTAATTCGTCGCTTCCAAAGACCTGTCTCTGCACTGGGAGCCTCCCTTGACCGCATGCTCCTTAGGCGGACCTCAAAGATCAGGCTGCCTCATCATCCTCGCTTGGGCCGCCCGGGAAACAAAGGAGGTGAACGCGGCGTCACCAATTCGGAGTGGTTGCTAGGAGCCGTCGAGGAATGGCTTCTGCGTTCCGGGCTCCCCTTGGGTCCCGAAGGGAATGAGCTCAACTTGGTCCTTCGTGCTTCGGAAGCGCTTGGCTTGCTGGAAGCAGCTCGTCCTTGCCTCGGTGCCCTGTCCTATTACGTTTGGAGAGACTTGCTCTACTTCGGCAGGGCATCTATTCCACTGCGTGATCCCTTGGTGGAAGAGGTCTCCCTCGAGTCGTACCAGAGGCCCATCTCCGTGCTCCATCGCTCTTACCCGGAGTTGGGCTGGATTGACACGAACATAAGTTTTTCTGGGGAGTCCGAGGTGCAAGGAACCGTGCGGAGGCTGGCCCACTCCGCGGGAAAGGAGGTAAGCGTGGCGTTTCCCTACCTGGATGTGGTTACCCCCAGCGGGGACAGGGTATCCCTGACGTTCTCCTCAGAGGTAAGCTTGCCTGGTAGTTCTTTTTCTGTCAGAAAGTTTCCCTCGCGTCCGTTGCTCGTGAAGGACCTCGTGGCGAACGGAACCATGAGCGCTCTGATGGCAGCGTACTACAGCCTTCTTCTGGATGACCGGTCTGTCATCATCGTGGTTGGGCCAATGTCGTCAGGAAAGACGACGCTGCTGTCGGCACTTGCTTCCTTGATTCCAGAGAACTCAAAGGTTGTTACCATTGAGGACGTTCCTGAGCTCAGGCTGTCGCTGGAAAGGTGGCAGAGGTTTGTGTCGAGAAGCGCAAGACCTGGAAGGGGCATGAGCGTAGACCTGATGGATCTATTGCAGCTCTCCATGAGGTACAGGCCTGACTACATAATACTGGGCGAGACGCGGGGTGTTGAGGTCCAGGCTTTCATGCAGGCTGCAGCGCTTGGACACGGGGCGATGACCACCTTCCATGCCGACGGGCCTCAGTCTGCGCTTACTAGATTGTCCATGCCACCTTTGTCTGTAGGAGAAGCTGGCTTGTCCTTGATATCGGCCTTTTCCCTTATGCAGCGGGTCAAGGTGAATGGTGGGAAGGAAGAAAGGATAAACGTCAAGGTTTCCGAGCTCTGGAGGGGGCGGTTGGCAGAGATCTTTCTCTGGAAGCCAAGCTCTGGCTTTTACCCATCGGATACAGCGCATCTCGTAGAGCGCAGCCCCCACCTGAGGCAGGCTTTTCGCGACTGGGGCTGGTCAGAGGCTCAGGGCTTGCGGGAATTGAGGGAACGGGAAAGGAGTTTTCATGAAGCGGCCTTCTCCGAGGAACAGATTCATCAGGTCGCAAAGGCACCCAGCAAGTCAACGGAGGTCGAAGGCGTGAAGGTGAAACGAGACAACGGAGGTCCTCCCACGTTGAGCTGGTACCTTTTGGAGGTCTGTCTGATTGCCCTGGCGACTTCTACGTTAGTGGCTAGGGCTGCCGGCTCTTTCCCGAAGGAGAGATGCAGGGCATTTGAGAGTGCGGCTTGGCTGATCGGGGCCCTTTTTCTCGTATTCGTTCCGCTTCGCTTGGACATAGGGCCAAGGTGGGTTGCAGGCCTTTTGGCCGCCGAGGTCGCGCTCCTGTTGGCAAGCAGGCTGTTCAGGTGGGAAAACTGGGGGCTATCGGTTGAGCTTCCGTTTCTGGAAACGCATTTTGCCCAGAGTCGGGCGCTTGGGCTTGGGCTTGACCAAGCCGCCTTGCTCCTCAGAGGTTCTCCCCTCAAGGAAAGCGAGAGCTCTTTGCCAGAACTGCTCTCTGGAGCATCCAATAAGAAGGAGGCTCATGCGTTCGAAAGATTCATAGAAGACTATCGCTTCAACGAGATGATCGGCGTGGACCCAAGGGAGTACCTTGCGGCTGCTTCGAAAAACGCACTTGATGGCCTGGAGGACACCTGGAACTCGTTCGTTGGAAACGCGAGCGCGTTGGCAGAGATATCGGTCGGTGCATTTGCCCTAATGCCTGCTGTGTGGGCAGCGATCGGCTATTTTTCTGTCCAGTTCATGGCTCTCCTACCTGATCTGGTGGTTGGTCTGGTCGTTCTGTTTGCGCTTCTGGTCTTTGCGGCTGAAAGGATCACCCCCACTTTTCCAAGCCCAAGAACTCCTCCCGCGTGGCCCGTTGTGGTCTTCTTGTCATCTGGCCTCCTCATGCTGCCCCTTGAGCCGATGCCCTCGATTTTGTTTGCCGCGGAGTCCGTTGCCGGGTATTTCGGCTTTACCCGTCTCTTTTCTCTTGAAAGAGACGTCAGGGAGATGCGCGCCATGTCTCAGCTTTTCATGGAGCTCAAGGCCGACGCAGAAGTTGGAATGGGTCCTGCCTATGCCCTGGAAAGAATATCCGTTCACTTTCCCCAGCAGCTGTTAAGGCGCATGCTTTCCGATTGGCTGGGATCTCTGAGGGTCGGCAGTCCCCTTCGCGCAGCTGGAGATGGATTCTCTCTGTTTCTGAGTTGGCTTCTTGCGGCTCAGATGCAGGGAGGGGAGCTTGACGCAGTTTCCCTCGGGCTCCTCTCGAGGTTTTCCGAGGGACTTTCGGCGTCCTTGAGCAAGTTGAGGACCAGCCTCAACGGACTTCTTGCAATATCCGTCGCGTC
>JAGDXH010000051.1 GCA_023256295.1 Thermoproteati archaeon | reverse complement strand
CACACCACCAGAGCGAAGCTTCCAGACGCTGGAAACTTTCCTTCAGCCACGTCCGGAAGGCGGGTTACGGAGGCGTTGATATTCACGAGTTTAAAACGACCGTCACTGACTCCCGTCGTCCAGTGCTCGCTGGAGCGTTTTATGGAAACTACCTGGTTTTCAGCAACGGCAAATCTTAGGGGCGATCAGGCAGCGAAAAACCCAGCTCTTTGATCAACCGGTTCGATTCACCAGCGGGAAAGCCGTCGACGCAAGCGGGAAAGAGGTCACCTGAGGTAAAGCGAACGCCTTATATCGGCTGCCAGCGGGCGAATATGCGCTACATATTTGTGACCGGAGGAGTCATGAGCGGACTTGGCAAGGGCGTCCTAGCCTCCTCCGTTGCCGAGCTTCTATCCGAGTCGGGAATCCTGGTATCGATGATGAAGATAGATCCGTATGTCAACGTCGATGCCGGAACCATGAATCCCTACAAACACGGTGAGGTCTTCGTGACGGACGACGGAGGAGAAACAGACCTTGACCTTGGCACTTACGAGCGCTTCTTGGACAGGAAAATGGGAAGGAACCTCAACATCACAACCGGATCGGTCTACAGAGAAGTGATTGAAAGGGAAAGGCGGGGAGATTATCTTGGAGATTGCGTCCAGATAATACCGCACGTCACAGATGAGGTGAAGTCCAAGATCAGGCAGGCTGCCTCCAAGGAGAAAGCTGAGGTTTTCGTCGTTGAACTTGGGGGAACCGTGGGAGACATAGAGGGACTTCCTTTTCTGGAGGCAGTCAGGCAGATGGGGCTGGAGGAAAAGGGAAGGACGGTATTCATGCACGTTGCGTACGTGCCTCACCTAGAGACAACGGGCGAGAACAAGACAAAACCAGCACAACACAGCGTGCAAGCACTGAGGGAAATAGGGATACAACCAGACTTTCTGGTCGCCCGCTCCTCACTTCAGCTACTGCCAGACGAAGTCCAGAAGCTGGCCCTCTTCTCTTCGCTCTCGCCGAGCGAAGTCATAAGGTTGCCCGACGTTCCAAGCATATACATGGTACCAAAGGTGCTGAAAGATCAAGGGGTAGATACCATGATCCTCCTTAAGTTGAACCTGCAGCCAAAAAGCCAAAGCGCCACGCATCAGCTACTTGCCAGCAGGTTCTCCAATCTCCCACCCGGTCCGGAGATAGCCATGGTGGGCAAGTATGTGACGCTCAGAGACTCTTACGTGAGCATAGTGGAGGCTCTGAAGCACGCCGGCGCGGCGCTGGGGTTTAACCCCAAGCTGAGGTGGATAGACGCAGAAGACGTCGAAAAAAACGGCCCAAAGCAAATAGACGGTGTCGTGGGCGTCATGGTACTGCCTGGTTTCGGGGTAAGGGGAACGGAGGGCATGATGGCTTCTATCCAACGCGCACGCGAGTTGCGCCTGCCTTTCCTCGGCATATGCTTTGGGATGCAACTGTCAGTGGTCGAGTTTGCCAGAGAGAAGTTGCACTTGAAGGCCAACAGCACCGAGCTTGATCCCCAGACAGAGGCTCCTGTGATCGACCTCCTTCCCGAACAGAGGGGACTGACGAAAATGGGGGGGACCATGAGGCTAGGGGGTGCAGACATAGCAGTAGAAGAGGGAACTCTTCTGAGGAAAGCGTATGGAAAATCGGTCATAAGAGAAAGACACCGGCATCGCTACGAGGTCAACCCGGACTACTGGGATGCTTTGAGGAACGCAGGCCTGCTCTTCTCGGCATTTGACATGTCCAGAAGAAGAGTAGAGGCAATTGAAGACCCATCTCTGCCCTTCTTCGTCGGCACGCAGTTCCACCCAGAGTTCAACAGCAGACCGCTGAGACCTTCGCCAATATATCTGGCGTTCCTTCAAGCGGCAGTTTCTGCCCAACGAGGGATCAAACCACCTCTTCCACCATGGTTCTCTTGGCCGGAATCGAGATGTGAGGATAAACTCTAGTAGCTATGAGGCTCGCCCCCTCACCTATCCTAACGTCATCTGCTAGCACACTCAGACCTATCACCTTTGTCCGCCTCTCCATGTCAGATCTGATCTCAGTGTGCCTGCCCACTATGCTATCTCTTATCTCCGCCCCCTCTCCCACGTATACTCTATCCATGAGCGCCGAGTTCTCGATGGTCGTGCCGCCTCCTATGACGGTGTAGTTGTCTATGCTTGAATCCCTTATGACGGCGCCGTCTCCTATGGAGCAATGCCTGCCTATCAGGACGGAACCCTCAACCGTGATCCTACCTAACCTTATCTTTTCTTCTATTTCCTTGGCTTTTCTCATCGATTCCACGCTCTCTCCCTGGACCCATACCCTTCCGGGCACGTCCAGCCTATTCCCCATCGGAAGCCAGGGTTCATCTACTTTGAGCAACATCTGAACGGTCTCCAAATAGCTCTTGGGCGAACCTATGTCGTACCACTTCCCACTTATGGGATAAGCATACACGGGGTAATCGTGCTTTATCAGGTAAGGTATTAGGTCTAGCCCAAAGTCGAGCCGCCCAGCTTTTATCATGACTTTGACTTCCTCCATCTCAAACACCTTTCTTATAGCTGGGCTCAGGAAGTACACGCCCGTACTCACCAAGTTGGAAGGAGCCTCTTCCTTCTTTGGTTTCTCCACAAAATCAACGATGCGCATGTCTCCAGCCAACTTGGCTACCCCGTATTGGGTCACGTCGTCCACAGCGGTCACCCCTATGGTCATTATGGCCCTCTTCTCATCATGAAATCTGGCCAGCTCCCTCATGTCGACGTCAAAAATGTTGTCCCCCTGCACGCCAACTACTGGATCGTTTATGTCGTAATAATCCATGTTTATCCTCACGGAGTCGGCATTGCCAACGTCGTCAACCCTAGGCTGATACTTGATGTGAACCCTGGGCTGTATGTTGTAGTAGGAGGAAAAACCCCTTCCATCTCCGAAATAATCAAACAAACTCTTGTAATTGACGTACCCCTTTACTCCGAAAATGAAGTTGCGAACCCCCTGTTGCGCTAGGTTTGCCATGGCTATCTCGACTATCGGGCGATTCAAGAGTCTGATGACTGCCTTTGAAACCTCTGCGCTGAGCGGCCTAAGCCTCAATGCTTGCCCGCCAACCGGTATGATGACGCGCAGCTTGTCGGCCTCGGCTGGCCACTCCATCTCGTGGGGTAATCACGGGCGAATTTAAATCTACTTGATTCTTGAGCGCAAGGATTCCTCAAGGGCGACAAGCAGACAATCGTCCGCTTCCCTATCCATGAGGCTGAAACGAGCAAAGCTACCGCGCATGGCAGGACGCATGAAGTTGATCCCAGTCCTACGCAACGCATCCTCGTCGGTGAACTTCAGAAGAAAGAAGTTCGTCCAGCTCTTGTAGCTCTTGAGGTACTGGATACCAGCGAGACGCAGCCACATCCTCTGTCTCTCATTCACGATCTCACGGGCATACCTCAAAGCGTAAGACGGGTCTCTCAAGGCTTCCAACGACGCAGCCAGCGTCGGCCTGGAAAGCTCAAAACGCGGAGAACCGCTCTCAATGGATGCTATGAGCCTTTCGGCTGCAAGCAAAGCACTGGACCTGAGCCCAGCCAACGCGAAAGCTTTGCTCAACGTCCTGAAAACGACTAGGTTTCCAATTGAACCAACAAGCTTTGAGATCGAGTAACCAGAAAACTCCGCATATGCCTCATCGATCAACAACCATCCTCCCCATTCATCTAGCGAGCCAGCCAGGCCCTCAATGCCTTCCCCTCCAAAGATCGGGCTTCCAGTCGGGTTATTTGGATCGTCGACTACCAGAAGCGACGGCTTGAGATGTTTCAACGCATCCTTGAGCCCATCAGGAGGCAGGTTCCATCTCTCTTCACCCTCAATCAGCCTTACTCTTTCCACCTTCCAGCCAGTTGCCTTCAATATCGGCTCATAAGAAGAAAAGGTAGGATCAATGATCAAAGCCAAAGGTCCGCTGGAGAAGACGCGCAGCTGCGAGAACAGCTCATAGAAAGCATAGTCGCTACCAGACGCAAAGTGGACATTTTCCGGAGCGACACCGGTGTACTTGGCCATCAGTTCCTTCAGAACGAGCACATCGCGTCCTTCGGGATAAAGGTTTGAAGACTTGAGGGCCTCGGCTGCCGCCCGAAGCACACGAGCAGGAGGGGGGTAAGGAAGCTCGTTCAAGTTCACCCGCAGGCTGCGTGGGTCACAATCTGTCACCAGGCGAGCAGGAACCCAGCTTTAAGCGTTCTCCGAACTACCTGGTAACCGCCCGATTGAAAAGAGGTATGGCCAACCCCATGGACGCCGCAGCGAAGATCAACATGTAGGCAAGTGGCCAGGTTATGGACCCCAAACCCGCATTCAACACCATCAGGCGGCGAAGCGCTTCCACCATGTAGCTGAGTGGTATTGCCCAGGCCACGTCTTGGAGCCAGCCGGGCAACTGACTTATGGGATACAGCACTCCGCTGAGGAATATCATTGGGAATTCCAGCATCATGAGGACCATGGTTGCACTTTCCTGATCGCTGGCAGCAGAAGTTGCTATTATCCCTATGCCGACAAACCCGAGGTCCCCAAGAAGGAGGACCAGCACTATGTAGAGCGGATTCCCGTATATCTTGACTCCAAAGAACAGCACCACCACGAGGACTACTATCGCGGCTTGTATGAGCCCTCTTATCGTCTGGGCCACAGCTTTCCCCGTTATTATGGAAGAACGAGATATGGGGGCCACCATTAGACCATCCATTGTACCTATTTCCCTTTCTCTTGCCACAGCCGCCGCAAGGCCTGCCATGCCAGCCATGACAACCGTCACCCCAACGAAACCAGGTGCCATGAACTCGAACTCGCTCGTGGGAGCCCAAGGAGCTATGCTTTGCACGACAAGAGGCTGGTCGCCACCAGAAGAAATCAACCTGATCAAGCTATCCACCGTGCCTTCCAGCTGAGCAGCCACCGTGGGGTCCGTGTTGTCCACGATCAAGACCACACTTCCTTGTGCGGGGTAGTTGGGATATATTATCAAGACACCGCTGGCCGACCCACCGACTACGGCCTGCTTGGCCTGTTCCAAGGTCGCGTAGTAAGTCAGCCTAAGCTGACCAGAGGAGGAAGAGACCTTCGAGAAAGCTTCAGCGAATGCAGCCCCTGGCCCGGATGAAGCCTGGTCTACCACTGCAAGGGGGATGTGACCGATCGATCCTGTGCCTGGAAACATGAAGCCAAACAAAGCTATGAGTATGATCGGCATCAGCATGAACGATGCCATCCTCATCTTGCTTCTGCTGAACTCCGTGAGGTCCTTCTGCGCTATCCTCAAGACATCTGAGATCCACTTCCGTGCAGTCACCTACATCACCCTCTTGGCCCCCTTGCGGGCATATTGCCCAAGCTGTCCCTGAGCTCTCTCCCAGTTAGTATCAAGAAAAGAGACTCCAAATCTTCGGCACCATTTTTCTCCTCAAGCTCCTTGGGAGGACCTATGGCCAGTATCTTGCCGTGGTCAACTATGGCCAGCCGCTCAGACAACTTCTCAGCCAGATCCATCTCGTGGGTAGTCAGTATCATCGTTATCCCAGACTCGTGAAGCTGAAGTATCAGGTCTTTTATGAAGCGCACGGTCTGCGGATCTAAGCCCAACGTGGGTTCATCCAAAAAGAGCACCTTTGGGTTATGAAGAAGAGCCCTTACCAGGTTCAGCCTTTGCTTCATACCAGTTGAAAACGTCCCGACCATCTTGTCAGCAAAGCGAGAAAGGTTCACCTCTTCCAGTAACTCGTCTATGCGATTCTCCAGTTTTTTGCCTCCCAGGCCGTAAAGCTCTCCGAAGAAGCGCAGGTTTTCCCTTGCCGTAAGCCGGTCGTAAACTATTAGCTTGTCGGAAACAACCCCTATTAACAACCTGACCTTGTCCGGTTCAGTCCTAACCGAGTGGCCTCCCACGAGGGCGTCTCCCTCCGTCGGTCTGAGGAGGGTGGTCAGCATCCTTATGAGGGTGCTTTTTCCCGCGCCATTTGGGCCAAGGAGACCAAACAACTCTCCATCCTTCACCTCGAAGCTGACGTGATCCACGGCTACGAATCCCCCGGGAAAGACCTTAGTCAGATCCTTGGCTGTGATGCCACCGTTCTCCATGAAACATCACCTTTTCCTTCCTCTGATCAGCACTCCGATCAGGACACCGAGGAGAAAAACTATGGTAATTCCAAAGAGTTCTGGCAGGGCCAACCCAGCCGCGCTTTGACTGAAGACGCCAGAGATAATCTGGTTGAGCAAGCTCTCGTGAACTTCTACGCCAATCTGATGGTATGAGAGAAAGGGTTCCTCTGTGTTGTTCTGGATCCAGCTGATCTCAACCGTCAGATTATACCTCCCAGCGGGGGCACCTGACGACGTGTCTACTTCAAACCTGGCAGTGGCAGACTGACCCGGCTTCAGCTCTCCTATGTAATCGTTCATGACGCCAGAGAACTCGTTCGGTGCCTCTAGCGTCAAAGAAACGTCGTCGGCGGTATAGTTACCCACGTTGCGGACGACCACGTACAACTTCTGCCCAGATCCACCCTGGGTTAGGTTGGTCGAAGATGATTGAGCTAGCCTGAGCTTTGCTTTTCCGGAAAGCACTATCGTGACTGGCTGAACAACACGCCCTCCAACCCACTGCACTTCGACGCTGGCAGTGTAGTTCCCAGGGGAAGCAAGGGAGCCGACGTCGAAGAAAAAGGGAACTGGCACCTGCTGCCCCACTGGAAGAATCCCCACGTCATGAAACGTGGAATTGCCCCAAGCCTCAGAAAAGCCCCTCGGCAAGATCAGCTTGACCGTGGCATTTTGGGCCGGTGAGGTGCCCGCGTTGAGCAAATAGACCTCCATCTCATCCATCTGTTGATTCGGAAAAAGCGTCGCCGGTGTGAACGTTACGCCGACGACGGTTATGGAGGAGTAGCCCTGAACTGGCACGCTCACCTGAAGTGTTTCGTTATAGCCTTCGGAACGCACAAGCAAGGGCAATTGATATAGTCCTCTGAATGCGGAGCTCGAGAGCGACACATAGAAAGTCGCCGTAACTAACTGTCCTGTCGGGACGTATCCCAAGCTGACGTTTTCGGCGTCACTAAAACGCCTCAATCCGTTTAGGTAAAACTCATAGTAGAAGGGTTCTGCAAGCTGCAGGGTCAAGTTAGTGTCTTGTGAAGGACCGCCTTCATTCACCAAAACCACGGAAAGGGGAAGGTTCAGATCTCCAGCGGAAGCAAGCTGCGGAGATTGCTCAGAACCCCAAAAGACGGCCTCCACAACAAAATGCGGCTGTTCCACCGCTGCCTGGGCGGCACTTGCTGGCACGTACAAAACCAAGGCCAAAAACGCCAAGGCAAACAAAACCTTTGACTTCTTGCTCATGTTCTTATCACCTCTGAAGCGCTTCGATAGAGCGAAGGCGCCGAAGCTGGCTTTCAAGCTCTTCGCTCACCAGCAAAACAATATCACTCGGAGGCTGACCTGACTCAATGATCTCCATCAACACCTGAAACTGCCTCCTATAGCCAGAGAGCACAAGCGATGCCACCTGTTCCTTTCCAACAAAGTCCTCCAAAAGCTGGGCATAATCTTCCCAATTCTCCAAGATGCGAGCGAGCCTTTCTCTGGCGGCTGCAAGCGATTCCCTACCCCTTTCGGTTATGGAGTAAAACTTCTTCCCATCCCGAACGCCGGATACCACCAGACCATCCCTCTCCATCCTTTTCAGGAGAGGATAAAGCGCCCCACTGCTCACCGACCAAGCCCCCCTAGTCCTTTCTCTTATCAGGGTCATCATCTCATACCCATACCTATCCTTCGCAGAAAGCAAGTAGAGCAAGTAGTAACGGAGCAACCCGTGTCCAGTTCCACCAAGTCCGCCGCTTCCAGATCCTGAATCCCGCCAATCCTCTTCGCAGACAACCAAAGAGCATCAAACCCATCAAAAAGAGGCGTAAAAGCATATCGTATAATACACATTATAGATCATTGCTTTGCGCTTTGTTGTCTCGCAGGCGGCATCATGGCCGAAAAGGCGACGGCTGCAACGCTCATAGCCATTGAGAATAGAAATGCGGCGTGTAGCCCAGCCTCAAAACCAATCAGGTTGAAGGAAGAGCCATGCACACCACCGCCATAGAGCATTATCTCCATCAGTTGGTTGACCGTGACCCTACTGATTAAAAAAGGAAACGTGACTGCCAGACTGAGCATGCTTCCCGTGTTTCTGAGCATGGCCCTTATGCCAGAGGCCATTCCTCTTCTCATGGGAGATACGGAGCTCATGATGGCATTTGTGTTCGGCGAGCTGAACAGCCCGCTCCCCGCTCCCATGACGACCATGTAAGAGGCCAGAACTGGATAGGGGGTGCCGCGAGTGATTGTGGCCAGCATAAACAAACCAGCTGAACTGACTGCCATCCCAGCCATGCTCAGGGAGCGAGATCCATAGAGATCTGACAATCTGCCGCTCAGTGGGCCCAGCGCCAAGAACGCCAAGCCATAAGGTATCATCATTATCCCAGCCGAAAGCGGAGTCTGGCCATACGGTCCCTGGAGAAAAAATATCAGCAGAAAAGTGACCGCGCCGGTTGCTATCCCACTCAGCAAATTAGCGGCGTTGGCATAGGAAAAACCTGCATCATGGAATAGGGAAAGATCCATGATCGGATACTTGGCTGAGGTCTCTACTCTGAAGAATAACGCGAAAAGAATGAATGAGGAAACAAGAAGGCCGCCTATGTAGGCCAAGGGTATCCCAGGAAAGGCAATGAAGGTCAGACCAAGCAACAAAGCAGTCAGAGCAGCAGCTATGAGCGCATTCCCTGCATAATCAAATCCAGCTTCCTTGCTTGGCTCTACCACTTCCCGAAGTCTCAAATACGCCCAGGGCAGAGCAAACACAGCTATGGGTATGTTGAAGAAGAAGACCAAGCGCCACGAAATTGCCGTCAGCAGACCCCCTACGACTGGTCCCACCGTGAATCCGACTATGAAGGCTATCTGGTTGACGCCGAGCCCAAGTCCGACTTCCCCCTTCTTGAAAGCATCAGCCACGATTGCGGTGCTGTTCACCATTAACAAGGACCCTCCGACGGCCTGAATCGCCCTGAACAGAACCAACTCGTTACCTGCAGTTGCTCCCTTTCCTCCGGCCATCCCGGCGAGCAAAGATCCAGCACCGAATATGGCAAAGCCAAGGTTGTAGAGTTTCTTCCTACCCAAGCTGTCTGCCAGCTTACCGATGGTTGGCACAAGGACAACCGTGAGAAGCATGTAAATCAATATGATCCACAGAGCATAGAAGAAATTCAAATCCAACTCCTTCATCATGCTTGGTAGCGCTATGAGAAGAGCCGAACTCTGAATGCTACTTAGAACAGCACCAACAGTGGTAACCGAAAGCGCAGTCCACTTGTAATCCAAGAAGGAACCCTCCGGGCAGTCATTCAAAGTTGACCTAATAAGTTTAACCTAGAGCTAACTGTCACGATCAGGGCTACGAGAGTTTCAGAAACAGCCACAAATGATGTCAGAATCTCGAGTTATGCCTGGCGACGCTCATCTTGGGCCAAGCGGTAAGATAGGTAAACCTGCTCCCGACCGTCAATGAACATGATCGCCCCGATTTCTCGGTAGAATCGGCTGATTGCGCTTCAAGGAGAACTGCGTGTCCCAAAGGTGCGCACTAGGTCGGAATCGAGGCCACCTGAGCCCGTCTGAGCGGGAAAACGGGCTGAAGTCCTGCCTTCATGAGCTCATCTGCTTGCTGTGGAGTAGGAGGGACTGAGCGGGCAAGATCCCGCGCAACCGAAAGGACATCCAGTGGTATCTTGAGAACATAGAAAAGCTGCTCTGGGATCTTTTTCATCACGTAGCTGCCCATGTTCCGGATATAAGGGTTCGGTTTTCCAGGAATCACAAGCCCGGCCTTCCCGTAAAGGTATTTTCCCACGTAAAACACATAGTTTGCTACCCTTGAAGCCAGGTAAATCCAGACCGGGTTTACTCCTCCTCTTATGAGGGGATGAAGACAATCGTATTTGCTCCAATCAAAACTTATTATCCTGCGACTCTTAAGAAGACTGTAAAAGCTGGCGGAGCCGGGAAGCGGAGTATATATCGTGTATTGTATCGCGTCGAGACCCCGTTTCGCCAGATCTAGAGAGTATCTGATGCTTCTTCTCAGGCTATCCCAGCCTTCGTACGGAGAACCTAGGATCATACCCCCGAAAACAATGACGCCCATCCTGTGAAGAATCTCAACAGCCCTACCTGTGATGGTGGTTGTCAGCCCCTTTTTCATCCCCTTCAGCACGGCGTCATCCCCTGACTCTATTCCGAGAAAAGCTAGCATCATGCCCCCCTCTGCAGCGGCCTGGACAACATCTGGCCTCCTGACGACCATGTCGGCCCTAATCTGCGCAAACCACTTCAACCCGGGCCTTTCTCTCGATAGACGCGAGAAGAGATCCAGTCTAACTTTTTCGCTCCCTGGGATGACAAGGTCGTCGTCCACGAAGAAGGCATACTTATATCCCATGTCCTCGAGCTTCTCCACTTCTTTCATTATCCTAGATGGACTCTTCATCCTCCACGAGTGCCCCCACATGGCTGTGACGCTGCAAAAGTCACAGTTATATGGGCAGCCCCTTGCTGTCTCAATCGTAGCGAACTTGGCCCCCTTCTCTACTATGTCTGCCCTGTACTCTTCTCCGTTCACCAGATCCCAAGCAGGCATTGGGCTCTTGTCAAGATCTTGCATGGGAGGCCTGGGAGGGGTCAACCTGATCTCACCGTCTGACTTATAAGCCAAGCCCATGACAGAGGAAGGCGATTTCCCATCCTCAAGCTTGGAGGCAAGCTCGGGAAGCGTCACCTCTCCTTCTCCTCTTACCGCGTAGTCGAAACCATCGCCCAATACCAACGGGTAAGTGAACGTGGCATGATGGCCACCTGCAACGGTTATCAAGTGTGGGTCGGCCTTCTTGATTGCCTTCGCGATGGCTGCCGCGTCTGGGTAGTAAGAAGAAGCGATCGTTGTGATTCCAACCATGTCGTACCTTGAGGCCTCCTTGGCAAACACTTCGGGCGAGGTAGGATGAAGCATCCTGTCCGCTATGGATACCTCGTGGCCAGCTTCCCTGAGCGCCCCTGCCAGCTCAGCCAACCCAAGAGGAGGCATCCTGATACCAAAAGAGCGATAGTAGCCCTCGTCATAGGGGTCGAGAGGTTTTACCAGAAGAACCCTCACTCAGGGTCAAAAAAAGCAAGTCCCAGCATATACGCCTATCTCGAAGCTCGCTGAGAAATCTCATAACTCGTCAATGCGTCTAAAGCTATCCTGCTCGCCGACTCGACGTACTTTCTCATCTGCTCTGCATCAAGCATGGGCGCATGTTCAACCAAGCTGTCACTTATCATGAGGAGGGCAGCCGAAGAAAAACCACGAAGCTGAGAAATGGCAAAGAGTACCGCACACTCCATCTCGATCGCTCTGAAGCCCATAGAAGACAGCCTGATGGCCATACCTGGATCCTCAGCGTAGAAGGCATCGCTGGAATAAACTGGTCCCAGCTCAAACTTTGCTGCTCTCTTGCGCGCCGCCTCAAGAATGGCATTCACCAATTCATGAGAGGGAGCTGGCGCCAGACATATGTCATGCACGTATTGACCCAAGGTTCCTCCGGGATTGCTGGCCGCGGAGGTCGGTATAACAAGATCTCCATAACCCTGCCCTCTTCTCAATCCGCCAGCCGTTCCAAGCCTCAGCATGGCCTTGGCACCATAGGCCCTAAGTTCCTCTATAACTATGGCCGCAGACGGCGCACCAACGCCGTGACAGGCCAAACTAACACTTTTTCCTTCATAGACACCGGTGTAGATCAAGAAACCTCTGTTTTCGCTGACGAGACGAACGTCCTCGAGAAGCGCCGACAACTGCCTTATCCTGCCCGGATCCCCTGCCACAAGGACCCTTTCCGCAAGGTCGTCTTTCTTCAACTTGATGTGAACTGGCTCGATCTCCAAGGCGAGTATAAGAACGCCCCACCTAATAAGCGATGCCTAGAGCGACTGGCCTACCCCTGACGTCTATCGGAGTCGCCCGTTCAACATAGAAATAACCCCACCCACGCTTCTCTGGGATCGCATTCGAGACAAGTTGCTTGTAGTTTTCGGCCCTGCATATGGCCTGGGAGCCCTTGGCCTCAACCAAGAGCGCGCGCATCGGCCTTCCAACGTAGCTAGAATTTATTTCAAGCGCCAAGCGCCTCCAGAGCGCTGTGATCACGTCGCTTCTCCGTTTCTTCTCATCTTCGCGCAGCTGAGGCATCCCGGCCGCCTCTGTCATTGGTCTAGGAGAGTATCTTGCGATGTTCACCTTATCAAATCTCAGTTTCTCCAACCAATCCACCGTAGCCTGGAAGTCATCTTCTGTCTCCCCAGGGAAGCCAGCTATCACGTCTGTCTCGAGGAAGGCAGTAGGGAACCTGGCCCTTACCTTGCTGATGATCTCGACGACTTCCCAAGAAGAATATCCCCTTCTCATCCGCGAGAGCACCGCATCGCTGAAACTCTGAGCTGGCAAGTGGAAAAACTTGAACACCTTCTCTCCCTCAAACGCATCAAGGAGATCGTCCAACCAAGACAGTAGGCCACGAGGATTCAGCATGCCTACCCTTATGGCGAACTCTCCTTCCAAGGAGCCGAGCGAGCGCAGCAAGTCCGGAAAGCTTTCCCTTGTGTCCTTCCCCCACGAGTTTATCTCCACTGCGGTCAGGTCTATCTCGGCTGCCCCAGCCTCAATAGCCTTCCTTGCCAGTTTGATCACGGTCTCTGAGGGATAACTGATTATGCGCCCTCTTGCGAGCCTTGTGACGCAGAAGCTGCAGTTTCCTCCGCAACCGCTCCCTATGGGAAGCATGTAAACCGGGCCAGACGGGACAGGAGGCAGCAGGGAGGGCAGGGCTTCGAAGCTCGACCCGCCCACTCTTGTCCGGCCCAAGTATTTTTCCCGATCTCTCAGAGGCAGCAGGAAGGCG
>JAGDXH010000012.1:56811-60020 GCA_023256295.1 Thermoproteati archaeon | reverse complement strand
GGTCATCATCCCCTTCCTCACGGACCTCGGCCCGTTGGCTCCAGTTAGAGTTAAAGAATACGTGCGCAAACCCTCAAGTTGGCCGATCTTGAAAACGTTTACGTTATACTCGTTGAACCGATGGGGGAATTCAACGTCGGGCTTGCTGCCCGTGCCGTGAAGAACTTCGGGGCGGCAGGCTTGAGGTTTGTTCGGGCTCCTCTTGGTCTAGCCGCATCATCTCTTCGCTACTCTTCGAGGGGTCGCGAACTCCTGCTAAGAGCTTCTTTCTTCGCATCCCTTCAAGATGCGATCGAAGATCTAGATTACTCCGTCGCCACCACCGCGCGGACTGGGGGAAAACGCGACATATTGAGGCAAACCTATCGGCCGGCCTCCATATTACCACTCATAAACTCAGGGAAGAAGTTGGGCCTTGTTTTTGGAAGAGAGGACCGGGGCCTGACGAATGACGAGCTAAAGCTGTGCGACCTTGCCGTGACCATCGAGGCGAGCGAGGACTATCCGGTCTTCAACCTGTCTCACGCAGTTGCGGTTCTCCTTTACTACCTCTTCACAAACTCCCAGCCAGAACGCAGGGCCGAAAAGAGGGACCTTTCAAGGCTGAGAAGTGTGCTGCTGGACCAGTTCGACCAACTCATGCAGCTCTCTGGATACCCAGAGAGGAAGAGGGAGGAGGCATGGTTGACCCTGAGGAGGATAATCGTGAGGGCAAATCCCGAGGAGTGGGAGCTATCGTTCATGGCAGGCACACTGAGATATGCAAACAGGGCGCTTTCTGCCGAACATCACCCAAATGAGGGTAACTCTGGTTGAAGGCAAAGCAAGGGCAAGGTTTATTATGGCATTTCGGCGTTCCCTGGGGCCTGTAGCCTAACCTGGATAGGGCGGCAGTCTGTGCCGAACCCCCTAATCCAGAAGAGGAAAGCTGTAGATTGTGGGTTCAAATCCCACCAGGCCCGCCTCATTTTTGCGCTCCTGCAAGTCTACGCAAAGGCTAAAAAACGAAAACCGCTAGAGGTTGGACCCGTAGCCCAGCCAGGACAGGGCGGCGGCCCTCTAAGCCGCAGATCCGGAGTTCAAATCTCCGCGGGTCCGCCTTGGGTAAGCTATCCACGCCTGAATGACGTGGGCTTCTACTCCCAAACCCCTCAAGAGTTGAAGATAAAACCAAGGTCGCTTGAAAAATCGCTGCTTCTTGAGCCGAGCAGCAAGCTCAGCTAGCCTAGAAGAAAGCACGGTTTCGTTGTTCTCTGCATGGAAGAACACGGGGACGTTCTGCGTGTTAGTTGCTTTAAAACTGGCCATGAACCAGTCACCGTTGTTGAAATTCAGAGTGCGATCCAAGAAAACATCATCTATGGCAAAGGTGTCCGAAATCAGCTGGCGGTCGTACGGTCTGGGCATCGTCCCAACGAAGTAACTGTGAAGCTGCTGAAGCACGTTCGTGTTCAACCTAGCGATCCTTTGAGCAGCTATCCAGCCGCTGAGGTAGTACTTCCTGCCGTGCCTGAGAAGAGTTTCAACTGCCTGCGTTGACAAATCTGTGTAATCGTCTCTCTTGCTTTCGTAGGGGATGAACTCCTGCGCTTCGTCAAAGACCAAGAGCACCTCTGGTACCTCGCTGTAGTTCCTCCGACGCGACTCCATCAAGCCATCAACCAGGTACTTGGCAACCAGACGAGCCTTCCGATTGTCTGGCACGTCCAGAACAAACAAGCGAGGAGGAGCAGGCGATAAGATCTCCCCCACAAGGTCGACTATGCCATACCCTTCGCCGGAAGTACCTCCTTCTTTTACCAATACGGCCAACGACGACAGGAAATTGCTAAGTGCTCCCCTGTCGACCTGAGCCCTCTTTAGCACTTGGGATATCCCGTCGATCAGCTTCTCATCTCCCTTGACGGAAAGCTCGTCTTCGGAACCCAGCTCCGAACTTCCGCGAACTTCTGCTCTCCTTGCCTTTTCCCGCTCGTTTATGAGGTTTAAGATTGCCGGAATCAAAAGCCTTTGTGAGCTTGCGACGTACTTGTCTTCAGCCATGTCGGAAAGCAAGCCCTTGATGCCACCGTAGGTATACATCTGGAAGGCGCTGGCAGACTCCGGAGTCTCGACGCGCATCTCAGAGACAGCATCTTCGACCAGCATCCTGTACACGATCTGTTCCAGTTCTGCGCTCAGCGGCAATATGGGACCTGGCACGACGTGGCGCTTGACGAAATCGCGAGCCTGTTCGTATGGATCGCTTCCTCTCAACCTGGTTGTGCTCACGATCTTCCCCATGTCGTAAAGCAAGTCGATGAGGGTCACAGCGTACTCAGAGGATACGTCCACGACGACTACCTTGAGGTTCCTGAGGCGGGCCAAAGCCTTGCGTATGACCATGGCTGTCAGGTTTGACTTACCTGCACCCGTGTAAGCAAACACCCCAGCGTGGTAGTGAATCAGCTTGGACATGTCGACCGTCAAAGGAATCGGCTTCTCAGCCTCCATGAACAAGTTACCAAGAGCGTATTCTGGGTCCTCATCCCTCACGCAGAAGAAAGAACGAAGTTCATCGTCGTTAAGCAAGAACGCGGAAGACCCGACCAACAACGGCTGCTCGCCCTTGAAGAAAACCGGCGCCGCTTCCTGCACCTGCATCAAGTAACCCGTGGGAGCAGCCACCATCTCGATCCATGTGCTTTTGCTGCCCTTCTCCCAATCGCGCTCTATCAAATTCATGAACTCCCGCCTAACAGGAGCAGGCTGCGAGAGATCCAGCGTGAGCATCGAGTAGTGCATGAGAGAGAGATCAGCTAGCTCGTATATGGAGTAAAGGCCCTCCGCGCTCCTGACGTTCTGAAGAGCCAAAAGACGCCCTGCGGTCAGCTTTCTTGCCACAAGCGGGTCGTACTCTGCTTCCAGTTTAACCGTCTTGAAGGTTATGAATGACCTGCCATCCGTCGTGGCGCGATTTATGCTGTTGAGCTCTCTTAGCTTGCAGCTGAACCTACCATCTATGTCATCAAACAACTCCCTTTGACCTCCTCAAGCGTTCATAATACCTCCTCATGTCCCTGTATCCTTCCTCGCTTTGAAGGCCGAGCCCTGCTAGCTTTAGACTCATGGCTGCTTGGTATGCTCTCCTGGCTTCTACCTGAGCGGCCTTGGCCTTCTTGTCGGCCAGGAACAGAGGGTAGTTGTACCCTATGGCCTCTGGAATGGCC
>JAGDXH010000012.1:43884-56801 GCA_023256295.1 Thermoproteati archaeon | reverse complement strand
TGCCCCCGTGACCCATGGCTTGCAACATGGTGAAGAGCGAATCCGACAGACCATCTCCGCTCCAACTGCCATCTCCCTCCACCCAACTCCCGTGGGGTGGCGGCGACATAAGCAGCCTGTCATAGGGAAAGACCCGACCCAAAGATGAAGAGCTCAACTTGAAGTAGCCACGGGCAAATATCCCAGGAGCAACGGATTCACCGTGATAAGCGGCATCGAACTCCACGCTCCTCCAGGGCGCCTTCAGCTCAAGAGCCCCAGCAACCGCATCTAAAAACGCAGTGTCCGTGCCAAAGCCCAATCCCTCGCTTCCCCGGCTCAGCCTACCGGAACGCTCCATGGACGGAAGGACGCCGGTCATGAAATCGGTTGAGGATGAGACCTTCGTAATTCCAACTATCAGACTCCTGGAACGCAGGGCCATGCCGATAAGCGAACGAAGGGTCAGAAAAGAGATCATCCTGAGCTCTGATTCTCTGATCCACTTCCCGTTCACCCAAAGAGGATGGCCTTCTCTTGAAGAGAAAAGGTGCTCCAGAACGCTGGATAAAGCGGATTCCAGCTGGCCTTCCAATCCAACGAAACGCCCGTCCAGCGAGAACTCATCCCTCAAGAGCGGAATCCCTAACCTAGAAATCGTCTGGTCGTTCAAAGCAAATGCTGCCTCTCTCACGAGATCCTGCATCCCAGAGAGGCCCAGCTGCTCAGAAAGTTCTTTCCAAGAGGACCATCTTTTCGTCCCCAGAGATTCAAGCAACGCCCAGTCCAGCTGTGGGGATATGAAAGGAGGCGGCACGATGCAAGGCAAGGTGGTCGTGCCCCAGAAAGCCAGAATCTCTGGGAAGAGCGCCGTCCCTCCTTTTCCGAGTAGTTCCAAGGAGTCCTTCAACAGATGGGCGTACTCTAGGGAAATTGACCTATCCAAAAGCAAGAGCTTTGGAGCTGCAATAGACATTATCTGGCGCGCGAGCTGAAGCTCGCTTAGCTCCATCAAGAGCGATGGGAAGATGGAAACGTCCTCTTCGGAGGCCTGCAGTATGTCCGTCACGTCCCCCTCATGCACGGGCACTGCCATAGAGATCTCTGTGGGACCGCTGACAGACCTTTCTTCTTCCATGAGCAGCTCGTCGTTGCCTGCCTTAAGAGCGCCTATGTACCCAAAGGCCCCCGCGTAAAAAATCATGAAGTCCAACCTGCTATCCACACTTTCCGTACCGTCTATGGCCGCATACGTCAGCGACTTTACATCCCGTGCACGCAGCCCTTCAAGAAAGATCCCGCGAAAGGCAGGAGCCGCTGACCTGATCGCCTGCACCTTTTCTTGTTTTCTTTTCAGCAGAAAGTCGGCAGACGTGAAGACCTGATGGACGACGTCCTCAGCTGGCACGATGCCGATGCCGCAATGCCTTTTAGGGTTAGGCCTCCGCAAACGAAGGGTGAACTACCCCTGCCCTGAGGGGCTTCCTGCTTCGAGAACCCACGCGCAAGCGCAGCTCGCCTGGGCCGAGGCGGCGATCTCAAAGGGCCCCACCAGTCCTGCTGCCAGCGGTCATGACGCGCTTTCCAAATTTTAAAGGGGGTCATCATCCCCTTCCTCACGGACCTCGGCCCGTTGGCTCCAGTTAGAGTTAAAAGCCCCGTTCAGATTCACTCTGAGTTGGCGTTCGAAGACGGCTCCTTCATATACGTGGATTACACGGAAAAAGACAAGGAGGACAATCGGGTTTACGAGACAACGCTTGAAGACGTTGCCAAGTCGGCTGGCCTTCACAGGGAGGGCGATACCTACGAGCCAAGGTTGATAATATTGGGCCAAACAGCCATCCCAAAGGGTTTCGAGGAAGCCCTCAAGGGCGCAGAGGTCGGAAAACAGATGACCGTAGAAGTTCCTCCTGAAAAAGCCTATGGTGAAAAGGATCCGAGGAAGACCAAGCACTATTCGGCGAGGGCTTTTGAAAGGAACGAAGTACCTCGTCCCGGATCCCACGTAGAGGTAGATGGACAAATAGGTACGGTTCTCAGCGTTGGAGGAGGAAGAGTACTGGTTGACTTCAACGATCCCAGGGCAGGCAGGACATTGATTTACGATTTCACTGTTCGGTCCGTTGTGGAAAAGCAGGAAGATAAAGTAAGAGCTTTGGCTCACAGAAGACTGCCTTCGATAAAGTCGGATGACGTAGTCGTCATCCTCGACGGAAACGCTTGCACCATCCAGCTACCCGAGAAGGCCAATCTCTTGAATGACGTGCAATACCAGAAAGCTGCCCTAGCGCGCGAAATAAACAAGAACTTCCCCGGCATAACAACTGTCCACTTTGTAGACACTTTTCTTTTCAAGCCCCCCGAACAACCAAAAGAGGGGGAGGCCTCAGAAAAACCCGCTTCGGAACAGGCAGTGGAAAAGACAGATAAAGAGAAGGGGGCCTCAGAGAAGACCTCAGACAAGCTTTAAGGCCCTGGCTCTTCCGTTTCAACTTGGCGATTTTTAGCCCTCAGGTGATGATCTACGATTCGCTGAGCGGCAAGAAGATACCGGTCCCAAACAAGAAAGGTCATGTTGGAATCTACGTCTGTGGTCTCACCGTATACGACAACATGCATCTTGGCCACGCTCGTCTGTTCGTGGTGTTCGATGTTTTACGCAGGTTGCTTCGCAAGTCAGGGTATCAAGTAACCTACGTCCAGAACTTCACAGATGTGGATGATAAAGTCATAAATCGCGCGAGAGAGCTGCGGACATCTTATGCCGAAGTGGCAAAACAGTACATCGAGTCGTATTTCAAGGATGCAGATTCCCTAAACATAACGAGAGCCGACATATATCCCCGCGCATCGGAACACATACAGGAGATAATTGAACTGATCAAGGCCATAGAGAGAAAGGGCTCAGCTTACAAGACGGAAAATGGCGTTTACTTCCGCGTGTCAAGCTTCCCAAATTACGGAAAGCTGTCCCATCAATCAACTGAAAACTTGAGGGCCGGAGCCAGGGTAGAGGTAGACCCACAAAAGGAGGACCCTTTGGATTTCTCCCTTTGGAAGTTCCACAAGGATGATCCATATGAGCCCGCGTGGGATTCACCCTGGGGAAAGGGACGGCCCGGTTGGCACATAGAGTGCTCGGCAATGTCCATGAAGTACTTGGGAGAAACCATAGACGTTCACGGTGGAGGACAGGATCTCATATTTCCCCATCACGAAAACGAGATAGCCCAAAGCGAGACAGCAACTGGGAAGCTATTTGCAAGAGCTTGGGTTCACGTCGGTTTGCTCAGCGTCGGTGGAGAGAAAATGGCGAAGTCCTTGAAGAACTTCACAACTGTGAAAGATGCCCTGTCAAAATGGGGACCTGATGCGGTTAGATTGTTCCTACTCTCTTCTCATTACAGATCTCCCTTGCCATTTTCCGAAGATGCCATGAACTCTAGTGCCAAGCAGTGGATCCAGATAGAGCAGCTTGTCGCAGAGGCCCTTCATCACGGCACAAGGGAAACACCTCCAGAGGACGCTCAACAGCTTTCCAAGGCCGCTCAGGAGGCCAGCTCTTCATTCGCAAGACATGTCTCCGACGACCTCTCAACTCAGCTTGCGATCTCAGACCTCATGTCTTTTGCGGCAACGGCGAAGAGGATCGTAGGAAAGCTCGACGGCCTCACGGAAGCTCTGGCTCAAGACGTCTTAAGTGCGCTTCAACCAGCTGAGGATGTGCTGGGCCTAAGGTTCCCTCAACCTCTTGACGAGCTTGAGGGTGTGGTGCAGAGACGCTTCGAACTGAGGAAAAACGGTCAATTTGAGGAAGCAGACAACATAAGAAACCAACTTGCGCAGGGCAACGTCGTGCTCGTCGACCACAGAGACCACACCATCTGGTTCAGATCATCGGTTCCAGATGCACACAAGTACTTGGCAACCAACAAATCTTAATAAACAGCGGGCCGCAATCACTCCATGGGAGCGATCGCCGAGATAATCCAGGCTGGTTATTATCTTTGCTTTGTGACGGTGACAGCCGCCTTCTTATACCTGATATATGAAAGCTCAAAACAGAAGGAAAGATGATGGGAGCTCATGCAATCCTTTGGTGACTTCTCGAGCGAGCTTCGCAAGGCGTTACTAGAGGAGGGTTACGTGGAGACAACTCCCATACAGGAACTTGCAATGCCACACATTTTGAGAGGAAAAAACGTCCTGATAGTTGCCCCGACTGGAAGCGGTAAGACCGAGGCCGCGGTATTTCCTTCGCTTCAGCTTCTCGTGGAGCACAAAGATCTTCGCGTGATCTACGTGACGCCCCTTAAGTCCCTGAATCGCGACATAACTGAGAGGATTTCGGGCCTTTGCAACAGAGTGGGACTTACCATAGCTCTGAGACATGGTGACACCACATCTTGGGAAAGGGCGAAGATAAGCAAGAACCC
The DNA here is from genome assembly GCA_023256295.1 of Thermoproteati archaeon. Lineage (GTDB taxonomy): Archaea > Thermoproteota > Thermoprotei_A > Marsarchaeales > UBA168 > UBA168. The sequence continues at coordinate 52,383 of JAGDXH010000012.1, read as the reverse complement.
TCCAAGGGTGCTGATAACCACTCCGGAGCTGTTCGAAGGACTCTTGATCAGTCCGTCGCTTTCCCAACTAATCAAAGAGGCAGGAATCGTTATCGTTGATGAGGCTCAAGAGCTGGTCAACACAAAGAGGGGGGCAGCGCTTTCACTAGCCCTCGAAAGACTTGCCAAGAAGCGGGGAGAGTTTCAAAGGATCGCTCTGTCGGCATACTCAAGCAGCCTAGAACAGCTGGCTCTGTTCGCCTTCGGCAAGCGCGACCACGTGACGGCAAAATATGACGGCAACAGACCCATGGAGATAACGGTCTCGCTTCTCGAGCCGGGAGACGAGGATAAAGTCATAAGAAGCGAGATCGCCAAAAACAGATCAACCCTCATATTCACAAACACCAGACAGGAAGCTGAGGTCTTGGGCAAGAGGCTTGGCTCAGAGGGAATGGTTGCCGTTCATCACGGCAGTTTGTCAAGGGAAGAGAGAGAGGAGGCCGAAAGAGAGTTCAAAACGGGAAAGATAAAGGGCCTGGTCTGCACTTCCTCCCTTGAGCTAGGCATAGACGTTGGCAGCGTCGACGAGGTAATTCAGTTTGGTTCTCCAAGAAGAGTGGAGACGTTCTTTCAAAGGATAGGGCGTGCAGGCCACAGGCAAGGAGGAGTAGCCAGGGGAAAGATAATTACGACCAACCTGCTGGATTACCTTGAATCCTTGGTCATATCGAAGAGGACCATGCTGAGGCAGCTGGAGGAACTCCCGCCTCCTTCAAAGAATCTCGACGTCTTCGCTCATGAACTAGTAGGTCTCTTGCTAGATCAAGGAACGCTAAAAGATACGGATTTGATCGCGGTCTTTTCCAGATCACCGTATTGCCCAAGCGACGTCGAGGCGGGCCAAGTGCTAGCCACGTTGGAGAGAATGCGGGTCGTTCGCAGGTACGGGGGCCTGATCAAAAAGACTTTGCTGACGAAAAAATATTATGCCCAGCACATATCGATGCTGCCCAACCAGTCGGAGTTCAGGGTCTTTGATGCTGTGACCCACAGAGAGGTAGGTAGCTTAGATCGTGAGTTTGTAGTTTCCAGATGCCAAAACGGCTCTCTGATCAGGCTTGGAGGCAAGGACTGGAGAGTAAGCTGGGTTAATCCCGAGGCGCAAGAGGTCTGGATGACCAGGGCATCGGGACTAGGGGCAATCCCAAGTTGGGAGGGAGAGTTGATTCCGGTCGAAAAAGAGGTAGCTCAGGCCGTCTCTGAGATCAACTTAGATGAGCCAGAGATTAAGGCCCTCACTGACGCTACCTCGATCTCCAATGCCAAACAGCTGATGAGGAATCTGCCATACCTGGGGAAAAAAATGAACTTCTTTTCTTCCTTCCAAGAGGGCTCGCTTGGTCTAAAGATATGGTCGCCAAACGGAACTAAGGCGAACACGGCGTTTTCTCTTGCTTTTTCGCGCTATCTTGCGGAAAAAGATATCTCGATTAGGCACTACAACGACCAGTATTGGGTCAACATTGAAACCATTCGCCCCGTGCCGCAAGATCTTATCCTGAACTTCTTTGCGCTGAGGCAAGATGATGTGAAGTTTATCTACCTCAATGGACTACTTTCCTCTCCTCTTTACTTAAGCCGTCTTTACAGGGTATGCGTCCGGCTGGGACTCATAAATGAAAACGTCGTGGTTGGACAGCCGTTCATGATGAAGGTTTCCGATGCCTGGAAAGGAACGTGGGTAGAACAAGAGGCAGTTTCTGAGATAGAGGCAGAAAGTTGCAGCTACGACGCCCTTCAAAGCCTTCTCTCGGCCGCAAGCCAAGGCGAAGTTGACTTGAGCTTAGAAGAACCACTGGCAAATCTCACGTTGACCGTCGAGGGGCTTGAAACTCAGCTGGAACTCGTAGGCAAGAGGATACTGGAGACCGAGGTGAAGCTGACCTGCTTGATCTGTGGATGGCAGAACATCTTCAGGGTAAAGGACGTTCCAGAGAAAATAGCCTGTCCGAGGTGCGGCTCGTCGCTCATAGGCTGCACAAGCCCACGGTCCCAAACCGAGGGGCTGGTTGAGAAAGTCAGGTCAGGACGCAAGCTCAGCCCAGAAGAAAAAAAAGCCGCGGAAGAGCTGAATAGATCGGCAAGCCTGATCCAGAGCCTCGGCCGTACGGCGATCTTCGTGCTTGCGGGAAGGGGGATTGGGCCAGAGACTGCTTCTAGGATCCTCGTGGCGAAAAGTCATTCTAAAGCCTGGCCGCCAATGGACCTCTTGCCCGAAATCGTTCAAGCAGAGCAGCAGTTCAACAGGACCCACATGTTCTGGGACAAAAGCTAACATGCAGAAATTCGATACGTATAAATTAAGTCTGGCGTAAACTTCATGAACTCCCAGATTGCCTATCCGCACTGGCAAGCCGGAGTAGGCAGGATCTACCTTTCGAAGCGTCCCAACAACTTGGAGGCAGAGCGCGCAGCTCAAAAGATTGCGGAAGCCGCCAAGGCCAAATCGGTGGAAGTGATACCTTTGGATCCGTTCATAGAAGACCAGTTTCATGTGGCCAACGACGAAAAACCTTCCATAATGATTTCTCTTGGAGGAGACGGAACGCTCCTGAGATCCAGAATGAAGCTTGGGAACGACGAAATCCCAATGTTAGGCGTAAACTATGGCCGCCTAGGAGCCCTCTCCGAGCTGGACGCGAGCGAGCTAGATGCCTACCTAGATAGGATAATCTCGGGGGATTTTTACGTAGAAGAGCGCACTCTATTGGAAACGAGGGGCAAAACATTCCTAAACGAGGCGCTGGTAAAGTGCCAAGAGCCAGGCAAGAGCATCAAGATGGCTTTGTTCCTAGACGGCAGGAGGTTCTTTCAAACAAAAGCCGATGGTCTAATAGTGGCTACCCCAACAGGTTCCTCGGCGTACGCTTTCCTTGTGGGAGGCTTCTTGATAGAGCCAACATTCAAGGCAATGGTGGTGGTGCCAATCGCCCCTTTATCATGGGGGATAAGACCCTTTGTCACGGAGGAGAACGAGATAGTCGTTTCAACGGGTGGAAATGCCGTGCTTGTTCTAGACGGAAAAAGAGAACTCAATCTTAGAAAGTATGAACCTCTTAAGATAGGCTTCTCTAAAAACAGAGCAAAATTCATAAGGTTCAGACCATTCAGTTTTAGCAAACTTTACCACAAACTTCAGTCGGCCCCGTTCTAGCCAACACAAAAATAAAAAGATATGCTTAATAAACACAATAATATTACTACTACTCATTCTTCGCGTTTTGAAAATAACACGGGAAAGTACCGCAAGGTATGGCAAGCCAGGAAGGCAGGGGAAACACGTGGTCATGGTCGCAACGGTGAACGTTGGGCGCAGGAAGCTGCTGGGCGTTGACGCCTACATCGAGGAGAAGGGTAATTCGGAAGCAAGGACGGCCGCGAGGATGCTCGCCGAGGTCAGGAAGAGGAGAGCGGAAAAGTCCTGCGGCGATGGTGCTTGCGATGCCAGCCTGATCTTCTCTTTAAGGAACACAGATGGCGCCTTTGAAGGACGAACACCACCACTGGTTGCTCCAGCGGTTGCGAGAGAGGCCGGGACGAAACCGATTACAGAAGGAGATGGGTAGTAGAGTAGTCTTCAAGAAGTTCGGCGAGGATGCCGGCTCTGGGAAGTCGCAAACCCCACTGGCAGAGGTCGTGCAAAGGGCGCAGACATATGACGCGAGGGCCTGCTACGCTAGGGCAGGGGCACGAGGGGGCAAGGCAGAAAGGGGCAGCGCGAGACCCTGGGGACCAGGATTTACGCAACAAAACATCTCCTGAGAAAAGTTAGAAACGTTTAAATCTCGTATGCGTGAAGCAACCGAGAGTAAGCGCATGGGCTGGTAGCTCAGCCTGGAAGACCAAATTTGGCCAGAGAGCGTTCGGTTCGCATCCGAAAGGTCGCGGGTTCAAATCCCGCCCAGTCCACCACTCAATCCAAATATCAGTTTCTCTATCAACCTGGCCGTCTGAATCGTGTCTTCGCATGCTCTCATAAAGGCAAAGCTTGCTTTTTCAGGGCACCCAAGCTCGGGGACCCACCATACCTCAGCCTTACCTATTTTCGAATAGGAAGGACTTCCCACAAGAAGCAGATATGTTGCGTCTCCAAACGTCTTAAGCCGCTCGATCGATTCCCAGCTTGCCTCGGGCAAGAAGTCGCAAGCTGCCACCAAATAGCCTCTGAAGGATACCGAAAACAGGCCTTTCTCCATAAGCCAAACGTATACAAACCTGCGCTCGGCCTTGATCGACAAGCTCTTGCTCCTTGCCCTTGTACTGTTATGCATTGCGAAAGGGTTATAAACGATCCAACACAACCTTTATGGAGATAAACCGGGGAGACGCTAAGATAAGAACCATAACATGGGATTGCTTGCAAGAACTAACTACGAAGCTAGTAAGCAAGATAACGGCAGATCAGATTCGGTTCGACGTGATCGTGGCGATCTCTCGCGGAGGCCTTATCCCTGGCAGGATGGTCGCAGATTCCCTCGGAATCAGAGAGATACAAGTCTTGGGCATCAAATACTACTCGAACCTAAACCAACTGTCACAGGCAGTGCTGCTTCAGAGACCAAACTCCGATATGACCGGCAAAAGGGTCCTGATCGTAGACGACATATCTGATTCAGGAAAGACCTTGGAAATAGCCCAAAGGGAGTTGCCTGGAACGCCTGCGGTGTTGAAATCTGCGACCATTTTTACAAAGCCTTGGAGCACAGTTATGCCGGACTACTTTGCAGAAATAACTGAGGACTGGATAGTATTTCCTTGGGAGCAAAACGAGTTCCGGGCTGTACTTTCAAGCGTGACTGCAGTGCATGAACAAAGGCAACGGGATGGGGGAGAAGCCAATTGAGGATCTTGTTGGAGGGAACGTTGAAGGCTCGCTATGGACGCTCCACCGTTGAGGTCAACGTAGGGGAAAAGTCTACCCTAGTAGAGGCAATCTCTGTGTTTTCAAAGGAACTCGTTTCTCCTGACGGTGACCTCAGGTTTGATTTGCTCTACTTGGTAAACGGTTCAGATGCAGACGCCTTGGATGGTGGACTGACGCAGGTCAATGATGACGATATCATCACAATCATCCCGATATTTCACGGAGGCCGACGACATCGCGGAAACGAAGTCCCAGAAAAACCTCGGATTAGCCGAAGTCCCAGCTTAACAGACCCATGAGGCCTGGCAGAGCTGCTGAACACCACTTGCATTCTCTTTGCAGGGTTGATCTTTGCATGAAAGTCCAACGGGGCACTTCCACACTGACAGTAGACATCAAAACTTCAGTCCTTCTCCGTTCAAGCCAAACGAAGAGGAGCAACTTATCGTTTCAGGCAAGCAACCCCGCTCATTCTCGATGGATCTGGCAAGGGCAAACTTTGGTGCCATTTGCAAACGGCTGCGATAAACCAACAGAAGATGCCCTTGCTGTTGTTCGATATCCCAAGGCCAAAGACGACCACCAATCCTTAAACCGCCTGGGATCCATCAGCCAGAAGACATCTGGTGGCTACCTGATGCCTCAGCAGGCTTTTGGCTCCCCATGGCGTAGACGCGGTCAGAGAAGGCGCATCTCATCATGGTTCAGAGCAGGTCAGCTTCCATCATCCCGCGAACATCCAAAGTCTACTTTCCAGTCGCATCGCTCCCCGCTTTTTTATCCTGTGTTTCGTTCGGTTGAACCGGTGTCATGCCCTCAGAGGCCTGTTGGCTGGCCTTTCCCTCTTCTTGCTTGGTCTGCTTTGATTTCCTGGCCTTCCTTGGCTTCTGTTTCTCTTCAGTCGACTTCTCAGGTTGGCTTGACTGCTGAGCTGATGCCTCAACCTCCTGACCTTGCTGCGTGCTCGTCGCCACGGGCTTTTCAGCTTCTAGCTCCTCTCCGATCGGCTGTTGCGTTTCCTCTGATATCTCTGCCTGCTCCTGCGCCACAGTAGGACCCGACCTCTTGGCAACCCTGGTTATGTAGCCTGCCACGCGGTTTCTTATCCTTTTGGAGGGGAAAACAAGCACTTGGTCCAAGCTCGTCTTGTTGGCATCAAAGTCAGATCCGAAGAGCTCTGCGTACTGCGATATTATGAGGTCCCCAATCCTCTTTATCTTGTGAGTATTAAGCTCGCTCATATCGTCAAGAAGCAGATGCACCTAAAAAGCCTTTGCGCACAGGGCTATGGCAGAAATTCCGAAAGCTGTCGTGGAAAGGCTGCTCAAAGATTCCGCTGGGATCAGGATCTCGGGGGAAGCAACCCGCCTAACGGCAGAACTCGCAGAAGACGTCATAAGGTACCTGGGAGGCGAGGGCGCTGTGCTTGCCAAGCATGCGAAAAGAAGCACGCTGATGCCAGAGGACCTGATGGTTGCCTCCAGAGGCCTGCCGAGGCACATTGAGGAGTTCCTTGAAAGTAGAAAGACAAAACAACAGGATGCGCAAAGGACTTAAACAGACGCGAAAGAGTCCACGCGATGAACCTCGGCGAGGGAGACCAAGTGGTAAACAAACTCAAACTGCCCAGCAAAAAGAGGCTAGTCCTCGCAATAACGGGAGCCAGCGGTATGCCTTACGTCGTTGCAGCGCTTCGGTACTTGAAGGACAAACGTGACCTGGAACTTCACTGCGTGATCTCAAAAGCTGGCGAACTGGTAATGAGACAGGAGGTCGGGTGGAGTCTCGCGGAGCTGAAACAAATGACCGACCACCTCTACGAAGAAACAGATCTAGCAGCCCCCATTGCCAGCGGGTCCTTTCAGTTTGAGGCAATGCTCGTGATGCCCTGCAGCACGAAGACGCTCTCGTCAATTGCCAACGGGTATTCCTTCAACCTGGTATCTCGGGCCGCTGAGGTCGCACTGAAGGAAGGAAGGAAGTTGGTCTTGGTGATAAGGGAAAGCCCCCTTTCCCTGATGGACGTAGAAAACATGGAAAAAGTGATTCAGGCTGGCGGAACGATAATGCCGGCCTCTCCTGCCTTTTACACCCACCCAAGAACGCTTGAGGATGCCGTCAACTTCGTCGCGGGTAGGGCCCTTTCAGCAGTTGGAATTGAAAACAACCTTTACCAGCCGTGGCTCGGCTAGGCATAACTTATTTAGAACCCCACCTATTTTAATGATAAAATGTCGGAGAAAAAAGAAACCGTGATCAGAATTCACGGCGCTGGACTGCAGATCGGCCGGGAGGCCATCACGGTGTCCAGCGAAGGCACAACGATATTGCTGGATTATGGGGTGTTGATGACGGACAGGAAACCCGAATTCCCTGAAAAGGTGGTGCCAAGCACCATCAACGCGGTCTTCCTGTCCCACGCCCACCTTGACCATTCGGGCGGTCTTCCTCTACTTTACCTCAGAGGCGGACCACCAGTTTACACAACCACACTTACGGCCAGGATATCTGAGCTCCTCATAGAGGACATGCTGAACATCTCTAGGTACTACATACCATACGAAGAACTCGAACTCAAAGAGATGCTTGACAAGGTAAATCCAGTGACCTTCAACCAAAAGGTTCACGTGAGAAACTTGGAATTGGAGACTTTAAATGCCGGCCACATACCAGGTTCCTTGATGGCAAAGGTCAGGACCAAAGCTGGGAACGTGCTCTTCACAGGGGACTTCAACACGACAGACACAAGGCTCCTAGAGGGGGCTCGCCCAGACGTATCGGACGTCGACGCCTTGATCATGGAAAGCACCTACGCCTCAACAGACCATCCCGAAAGAAATGCTCTGGAAAGAGAGTTTGTCGCTAAGGTAAAAGAGGTCGTTGAGGGAGGCGGCACTGCCCTTGTCCCAGCTTTCGCCGTGGGAAGATCTCAGGAGATAATTTCAGTCCTTAGGGCTCAAAATTACGAGGGGCCCATATACCTCGACGGAATGGCTAGAGAAGCAACCAAAATAATGGCTGGTTTTCCAAAATATATAAAGAACTATGACGAGTTTAGAAAGGTCGCTAAAAGTGTAAAAATAGTAAAGGGTATAAGGGAAAGAGAGAAAGTATTAAAGAATCCTGGTGTAGTAGTTTCTCCAGCAGGTATGCTTCGCGGCGGCGCAGTCATGTATTACCTAGAGAACATTGTCAAGGACCATAAAAATGGTATATTCTTGGTGAGTTTTCAAATACCAGGAACCCCAGGAAGAGTGCTACTTGACACTGGAAAGATCCCATTAAACGGTAAGCTCGTCGACGTTGGTGACATGACGCACTTCTTCGACTTCTCGGCTCACTCTGGCAGGAAAGAGCTGATAGATTTTGTCAAGATGTTGAACGGAGGAGCGAAGGTCATACTGATACATGGGGAGCCATCCACGACGCTCGCTTTCCGCGACACCCTTTTGGACATGGGAATAGATGCAGTAGCTGCAAACAACGGAGACTCGTTTGTTTTGTCTCGCCGATAAGAGGTACCTCTTGGTTGAGGGGAAAAGGCCCGGGTGCACGCCAAAATGGGCCCGCTGGGGATCGAACCCAGGACCTCC
>JAGDXH010000012.1:30442-43874 GCA_023256295.1 Thermoproteati archaeon | reverse complement strand
CGACCACTTTAAAGCCTTTCTGGCATATCCTCGCTGAAGAGCAAATAGCACGCTGACCAGTGGGCAAGATCTGAGATGCCTTGCAATCCAAAGAGAGCAAGAAGCTTTCATCGCTGAGGACAGCAAAGCTCTGTCCGCAATGATGATGCACTTTACCCCAGTGGCAAGGCCAAAACTGTTTTCGGGCGGCCTTCAATAGTGCGCTTGAAGCTACCAACGCTTATAAGTTTGGCCAAGGAAAAATGGGCTAGAATTGTACGCTAAGATCTTTATAAAAGACGAAGGCCTCGATCTAAAGAACAAAGTCTTCGTCACCGGGTTCCAGGGGATAGGATTTGCAGGCTACATAGCCGTTTCTCACATGATAAAACAGACAAAAGCAGAACCCATCGGTTACCTGATAACGGACCTGTTACCCCCAGTGGTTTCCATGAACGGCACTGCGATCAGTCTTCCATACACCTTCTATGCAGCGAATGACCTGCTTTTCCTGCTACCTGAAGCGGTACCAGAGCAAAGAGAAAGGGGAACTCTTTTCCGGAAGCTGAGCTATTGGCTGAAGAGCTCGGGCATCAGGGAAGCGGTGCTGATTGGTGGATTGGTGAACGAGTTCAAGAAGGACGAAAACGATCTAGCAAGGGTGGCGTATACTTCCAAGTATGATGCTTCTTCAAAGTCGGCGATCATGCCACCAACGATTGAGAAGGGATTGATGATCGTTGGACCCATAGCCACGCTTCTATCTCTATTTGAGGCACTTGGCCTTCCAGCGATATCCATCCTGTCTTACGTTGATCCGAACAGGCCCGATCCCATGGGCGCTGCCAATGCCATCAAGGTATTCAACAACATGTACGGAAAAGAGATAAGCACAGAAGAGCTGGAGCGCGATGCGAGGAAGATAGAACAGGAAATCAGCGAAGCAGAAAAGAAGAAGATGACAGAGGGAGGAACATCCGACCAACATCGCGCGCTTTATGTCTGATCTTGTCTGAGCTCGCAATCTATTCCCATTCTGCCAAGCATGCCGGCAAGCAAAGGATCCGGTGTAATTACCTTTTTCCCCTGAAGGAGAGTTGGTAATCTTTGCTCTAGAAACGCCAGCTCCTCTTCGGGAGTCATGCGCGCATACTTCATATAAGACACGGGATAGACGTCAACAAGCTCATAAGGGGCCAACACAAAGGGGTAGCCAGCTAAAAACGCCTTGCTTGCTCTCTTCCCCTTGTACCACCGCGGGACAAGCTCCACTACCTGCGCAGCCGACGTCAGCTCCTTCACTTTCTCCAGATGCCATTTCAACTCAGGCCGATCAGTCGAAAGCGCGTCGATTAAGTTCATGCCCCGCCCGAAGGTTTTCCTGAAATCCGCGTGTTCCATAAAACCCTCTCCGTATTCCTTGAAGCGGAGAAAGGCCTGCCACAACTCGGGGGATCCCCTGGCCCGACTTTCGACTAGGTCCCAAAGCCTACCTTCCCTTATGGCGTTCCGAATCTCCTTTATCTCGGCCATGGAAACGTAGAGGTTGTGAAGCGCCAGTTGTCTCTCTCTTTCTTTTTTGGGAAGCTGCATGAGCTCCCTGACGGTATATCTCGAGCAAACCGGACAGGAGCAAGGGAGCTCTTTGATGTTATCAAGTTTTTCAGACCCAAACGAGGTCATATATCTGTCCTGTTTTGCAAATAACGCATAGGCCGCAGAGTCAAAGCTGTCTGCGCCCGCTGCCACGGCTAGAGAGAACATGGACGGGTGACCGGCTCCAAAAAGGTGGAGTGGCTTCTCGTAAGGTATTCTCATGCGGGCGAAATATATCATGTCCAAAAGCTCGGCGTACCTATGCCGTTCCATGAGGGGTGTTGGAGAGCCGAGCGCATATATGTCATAATCAAGCTCTACGGCCTTCTTCAGCATGGATGCCATGAGATCTTGGTAAACCCCACCCTGGATTGGGGCAACCCAAAGCGTCCTGCCATCAGCTATCAGGCTCTTCGCCTCTTCTTCGCTCCTGATCGTTTGTTCCACTGTCAGCTTCGCCTCCTTGTAACTTGTAAGACCTGTGGGCCGATCTAATATGACTGCAACATCAGAGTGTATCTTCTTTTGATACTCGATTACCTCGCGGTTGGTGGTGCCCACAGAACCGTAGACAAGAACTTGATAACCTCCTGAGTCCGTCATCATGACACCCTTAAAGCCAGTTGCCTCATGTATGTCCTTCTGGTTGCCGCTCTTCATCCAGAGATACGCGTTGGTTATGGCAAATTCGAAACCTAAACCGCGTATGTCTGATCCAGAAAGGGGTCCGCCAGATACAGAGATCACGGGCAGAAGGCATGGCGTGGTCGCAACTCCAGATGCAGTTCTAAGTTCTCCAAGACGCCCCATGAGATCCTTCACGCGAGTAACGAATGTCTCTGGCACAGAGACTAAGGGAGGCATTTTATAGATGTTTTGGTAGCTGTCGCTGAAGAGCAAAGCCCGAGGACAGCTACAGTTAAAAGCAGGCGTCAGCAAATTCCCGTGCCTGCGCGGGAACCGGAAGAAAAGACTGGTATCCTCTGGAAATCACTCCCAGGAAACAGAGTTCAGTGCGACTTATGCCTCAGGAGGTGCGTGATCCCGCAAGGCGAAAGAGGGTTTTGCTTTGTCAGGAAGAATGTGGAGGGAAGGCTGGTCACAGAGGCTTATGGGCATGTCTCCGCCATAAACATGGATCCAATCGAAAAGAAACCACTTTTTCATTTTCTACCTTCAACTGATTCGCTTTCCATCTCAACCGTCAGCTGCAACTTTAGGTGCAAGTTTTGCCAAAACTGGGACATCAGCTACTTCAGCGAAATCAGAGGTATCGAGATCGCACCTTCTGAAATCGCTGAGGCTGCTTTCTCACACGGGGCTGCAAGCATCAGCTACACTTACAATGAGCCCACAATCTTCATGGAATATGCGCTGGATACCGCCAAGGAAGCAAAGAAGAGAGGGCTCAAGAACGTCTTTGTGACGAACGGCTACATGACGCCAGAGGCCGTAGATGCCGCCAAGGGCTTCATAGATGCGATGACAGTCGGCATAAAGGGCTCCTTGAAGCCAGATTTCTACAGGAAGATGATGGCGGTGCCTAACTCAGAGGACATAAAGGGTACCCTTGCGGCCATAAAGGAGGCCGGAATTCACCTCGAGGTCACGGACCTGCTTGTGACCAAGTACGGAGATGACTTGGCTTCCGTTGCGGCACTCAGCAAGTGGATCGCTGAAAACCTCAGCCCAGACGTTCCCTTTCATCTGCTGCGCTTCTTCCCAGATGCGCAGCTCTTAGACCTTCCACCGACGGACGTGGATCTGCTCAGAAAAGCCAGGCAGACTGCGATCTCCTCCGGCCTGAGGTATGTTTATATGGGCAACGTGCCGGGCGAGGGTGAAAATACGTACTGCCCGGTCTGCGGAAACCTGCTGATTGAGAGAGAGGGGTTTTCCTCTCTAGTAGTGGGGCTTACTCAAGATTCAAAGTGCAAAAGATGCGGCGCGCAGATCCCGGTGTTGCTCAAGGAGCAAAAGGGGGCAGAGAAGCGACGCCAGCATAAAAGAGCTCTTTGCAAAATCCCTATATACCTTGAGCAAACTGCCCTGTGTTGGTCGAGCAGTCGCCGATAAGGCTCAGGAGCTGCAGGCCCGATGACCTCGATGACGTGATGCACGTAAATGAGGTATGTTTGCCGGAAAACTATCCCCGTTCATTTTTTGCAGAACATGTTATGAATTATCCTAAGGCCTTCATCGTGGCCGAGGTCGATGGAAAAATCGTTGGATACGTGATGACCAGGATAGAGAAGGGATTCTCGGCATTTGGATTCAAGTGGGTAACCAAAGCCCACATAATTTCTCTGGCAGTATTGCCCCAGTACAGGAAGCAGGGAATAGGAAGCGCACTCATGAGAAAAGCCCTCGAAGGAGCAAAAGAGTATGGAGCCACAGAATCCTATCTGGAGGTGAGAGTGACGAACGTGGAAGCCATAAACCTCTACAAGCGGCTTTCCTATGAGGTAAAGGGCGTAAACGCCGACTATTACTCTGACGGAGAGGATGCCTACGTGATGGCAGCCCGCATTTGACCTGCCATGAGAATATTCGACCTCGGGGGCAATCCTGGTCTGGCGCGCGAACTGGCCGACGCCCTACATATGCCCTTAATGCCAATATACAAGCGGCAGTTTCCGAATCAGGAAACCTACATTCGCCTTCCAGATGACCTGAGAGGCGAGGACGTCATCTTGGTAACCACGGCATATCCCCATCCGAACGAAAGGATAATAGAGCTGCTTTTGGCAGCTGACTGCGCGAAGAGGGCTGGGGCATCCAGAGTATCAGCCGTCGTCCCGTACATGGCATATGGAAGGCAGGATCGCATACAGATACCAGGGGAGCCAGTAAGCTCACTTACCTTAGCCAATGCCCTGAAGGCAGCAGGTGTTGATAGCCTTTATGTGGCAGACTTCCACAATCCGCTTCTTCTCCAAAGCTTTCCCCTTGCTTCCCTGAACGTCATGACGGCATCCTTGCTGGGTAGCTACGTGAAAGAAAGATACTCTTTGAATGATCCCTTGGTGCTCATCCCTGGGGCCAAGTCGCTCGACGACCAGACGCTCATAAGGGCCAAGCTCGCCGCCCAAGCGCTTGGATCGCAGACCTACACCGCCTATCTCAAAAGGCGCGATCCGCATACGGGCGAACTCTTCACCGAAACAAGGCCACTTGGGGTAAAGGGGAGAGACGTACTCATAATAGATGATGAGATAAGCACAGGCATGACCGTGCTCAACGCGATCAAAGCCCTAAACGAAGAGGAAGTAGGTGACATCATCGTAGCGTGCACACACGGCGTTTTTGCGGACGAAGCTGCCGAGAAGATAGCTTCGCTTGGTACCAAAGACATAATTTCTACTGATTCCATCCCCAACGCCTACTCCCGTGTGCGTTTAGCACAAACCTTTGCAAGCTCGATCAAAGCCGTCATCGACTGAGACCTCCAGCTCCATCATGTCTTTTGCCAGAACCACTCCAGGAAACTGCGACTCTGCGAAGGCCAAAAGTTCATCCAATTGACTCACGGTTTTACCTCCAAAGTTATAGAGCACGAGTTTTTTAACGCCGGCTTCTTTGGCTGAATTTATGGCGTCCTTCCAAGTGGAATGACCAAAGCGATGAGCTTCTTCCTCATCTCCTGGAGGAAACGCCGCATCGTGAATCAGGCAATCAGATTCCCGTGCGTTAGCCACCAACTCTTCAGAGGGGGCTGCATCTCCAGTGAATGTCAGCTTGGCTCCCTTTCTCGCAGGGCCTAGTACCTGCTGCGGCGTGATGACGTGACCTTCCAGCGATATTGCCTGGCCGCGCTGTAACTTCCCCCAAAGGGGACCTCTTGGAACGCCCAGCTTAAGTGCCTCCTCAACAAGAAACCGCCCAGGCCTCTGATTTTCCTGAAACACAAGCCCAAATGAAGGAATCCTGTGCTTAACTCTAAACGGACGGATGATCATCTCACCTACCGAAAAAGGTTGTCCTATCTCCCTGAAGGACGTCCAACCCAACGCGTCTTGTCCTGACCTCGTTGCGTCAAGCACGAATTCCACGAACCCCTTGACGTCTCTAGGGCCGTGAATAGAGATTGACATATCAGCGTTCAACAGCGAAAGAGACATGAGCAAACCTGGCAATCCCATGACGTGATCCCCGTGCATGTGCGTTATCACTATCGTGTGAAGCCCTCTCAACCCAATCCCACTCCTGAAAAGCTGATGCTGTATGCCTTCGCCAACGTCTACAAGTACCTTTTCGCCATTCTTTATGATGATCATCGACGAGGGAAAGAAACCAGAAACCGGAGCACCTGAAGCCGTGCCCAAGAACTTGACCAAAAACAACGTTCGCTCCCCCAGCAAAGCGACTTGTTCCAGCACCAGCCTGCCATAAGCCGTGACGATAAGCCTGCCAGAGACTTCCTGAATCATGCCGTGTTCTTCAAGCCACTTCAATTCGTCTGAGGATGCTTCCTTCATAAGCGTCTCTGCGCCTTTTTTCATGAGAGAACCCAACTTTGTTCCAGACAACCTCGCGGCGTGCTTCCTGGCACTTAGTTTCACTTCTCTAAGAGCTAACTTACCGGCGCGAGTCAAAGAGAAGTAGGTATGGTGTTTGTGAACTTCATCTGATCTCTTGAACCGAGCGTCACTTCTCTTTATCGACGAAGATCCGGCTCTTTCTACCAATCCCTTTCTCATGAGATCTTCAAGGGTTGCCTCAGCCTGCTCGAGGCTCATACCATTGTGCTTGGCCACCGAATAAGCGTAATCGATTCCCGCACGCTCCAGATGTATCATGATGATCAGGGAGTCGTTTTCTGCCACAGAGTAGCTGCCACCGTTTCTCAAGGCCCCTCACCGTTTTCTTCTTTCAGCGACGCATCCGAAGCGCAAGTTGCCTTCTCTCCCCTTATCACATACCTGGTGAATGACCGATGAGCCCTCATGGGGATGACCGCAAGCACTTTGAGGCCATTCTCTTTCCAGGGCAAGGAGGCTAGGTCGATCCCTTGTGGTATGAGCACGGAAAAGCCTGCGTTTGGCATGAGCAAGCGACCCATCATTTTGACGACGTCTGAGAACAACTTGTCCCTAGGTAACCTGTGTGTGCTGCTCAGCCTGCCAAAAGGAGGGTCTGTAGCCAAGGAGGCCACCGAACCATCCCTTAAGAATTGGTGAAAAGCGTCAGCATTCACGGAGCAAATCTCAACGTCAGAAGCAGCCGCATTCAGCATTCCCCCTTTGCATGCCTCGTAATCCAAGTCGCTGGAAATTGAAAGTGCTCCTACCAACGCAGCCTCGACGGTTATGGCTGAAGAACCAGAAAAGGGATCGAAAAACCAGAAGTTTTCCTTAGCCCGAGCAAGGTTTACCATGCATCTGGCCAGTTGGGGATGCAACGCCCCTATCCTGACGTAAGGCCTACCCATCTTCCTATGCCAAAAGCGCTTTTCAACAAAACTCTCAGCAACAAGCAGGATACCTTGTTGTGTACGAAGAACCACCAGGACGGTCGCTGGGGAGTCCAGATCTACCCTTCCCCCCCAGCGAGTCCTGACCCAATCCCCTATACGTGACTGCAAAGAAGAGCCAGTTAGATCCAACACCTTGAAGCCGTCTAGATCGTAGCCGCTCAGATCCGCAAAGATCTCTCCATCTACCCTTCCAACCACAAGGCCCGCGTGCCTCACGCAGGCAGCTCTCCGCAGCACCGCGTCTGCAGCAATCGAGGAGGCCTCTCCCAAAACCAGACGGGGAGAAATCTCCATAAGCTGGCCTTTGGAGCCATAAGTCTCAAGCAGGGCCTTTACCTCCTCTCTTGCCAAACCTGCGTTCCCACCCCAGAGAATTGCCAGAAACTGCTTCATCTGGTTGCGCAAGGATGGACCTAGGATCAATTATCTTTAGACTGATAAGCGGATGGGTTGGATGGAGGAGCTATGCGACCCAATCCCTCCCGAGAGCTGGGAGTCGGTAGCTGGTTTGCCCGTGAAACGCATAAAAGTAGGGCCAAAGCGTAAACCGATTGCACTTTGGCAGAATCTTCAAACCTGACGGACACAGCAAAGACGATCTTAGAAGCTCGCTACCTCCTCAGAGGGGAGAACGGAGAGGTAATTGAAACCCCTGAGGGAATGTTCAGGCGGGTGGCTGACGCAGTTGCCTCAGCTGAAAAAAATTATGGCGCGACAGAAGATCAGGTCAAGTCCATTTCAGATGAATTCTTCAAGATCATGGTCGATCTGGACTTCGTGCCCAACTCTCCAACTCTAATGAACGCTGGGACGAAGCTGGGTCAACTCTCAGCCTGCTTTGTCCTACCCGTCCCGGACTCCATAGATGGAATATTTGACTCCTTGAAGTACGCCGCGATGATTCACAAGTCTGGAGGAGGAACTGGGTTCTCCTTTTCGCGTCTCAGGCCCAAGAACGACGTGGTTAAGAGCACAATGGGTGTTGCCAGTGGTCCGGTCTCATTCATGAAGATATTTGATGCTGCTACTGAGCAAATCAAGCAAGGAGGCAAACGGAGAGGCGCCAACATGGGCATACTTCGCTGCGATCACCCTGACATAGAGGAGTTCATCTCCTGCAAGGCCGACATGAAGACGCTGCAAAACTTCAACATAAGCGTGGGAGCTACGGATGAGTTCATGAAAGCTATACTGGAAGGAGGAGAGATCACGCTCGTGAATCCCCGCACGAAGAACCCTGTGAAAAAACTCTCGGCCGGGGCGCTCTTCGAAGAGATAACAAAGCAAGCTTGGTCAACAGGTGACCCAGGGATGGTGTTTCTTGACCGCATAAACCTGTACAACCCAACCCCACAGCTAGGCGACATAGAAAGCACAAACCCATGCGGAGAACAACCCCTATTACCATATGAGTCGTGCAACCTTGGGAGCATAAATCTTGGTCACTTCGTATCAGACGCGCGCGTAGACTGGCCAAAGTTGGAGCGCGTAGTGAGGCTTGCAATAAGGTTCTTGGACGACGTTATTGACGTCAATGCGTTCCCGCTCAAGGAAATAGAGGAAGCAACAAAGGCAACCAGAAAGGTCGGCCTTGGAGTCATGGGATGGGCGGATCTCTTGATAAAGCTTGGCCTTCCTTACGATTCTGAAGAGGCATTGGGGGCCGCTTCAATCATATCGGAGTTCATAAATTACGTGTCCAAACTGGAAAGCATAGAGCTGGCCAAGGAAAGAGGCCCCTTCCCGGCCTTCAAAGGAAGCATCTATGAATCTAGTACTCCTAGGCTGCCCTTCTCGGGCAAGAAATTTGGGAAGGAAATCGATCTTGGGCGTCCCAAGTTGGATTGGGATTTGATCCTGAGGGGTATAAGCTCTTCAGGAATAAGAAATGCCGACACAATTACGATTGCACCAACTGGGACCATATCAATGATAGCTGGTGCGTCCTCAGGCATAGAGCCTCTTTTCGCGGTCGCATACACGAAGAAGGTCACAGTGGGCGAGTTTCCAGAGGTCAATCCTCTCTTCGAGGAAAAAGCCAAGAGAGCTGGAATATACTCCCAAGACCTCATGCTGAGGATCGCGAAAGAGGGAAAGCTGGGAGATATTCCCGAGATACCACAGGACCTCAAGCGCCTTTTCAGGACTGCGCTTGAGATAGACGTGCACTATCACGTAGCAATGCAAGCGGCATGGCAGGCCTTTGTGGACAATGCCGTGAGCAAAACGATAAACCTTCGCAACTCAGCAACGGTAGACGACGTGAAAACGGCATACCTGGAGGCTTACGATCTGGGTTGCAAGGGTATAACCGTATACAGGGATGGAAGCCGGACGCAGCAAGTGCTTTACGTCGGGGCAACAGAAGCGCAGCAGGCAGAAACTTCGGGGGAAAGAGGCATAACTCCTCAGCCAAGGCCGGCAATGCTATCTGGGGTGACGGTAAAAATGAAGACTGACTCTGGAAATCTGTATGTCACCATCAACGAGAAAGACGGCAAGATGTTTGAGGTATTCACGACCTTGGGTAAGAGTGGCGCTGCGACGGCTGCATTCACGGAAGCCATTGGTAGACTGATATCCCTTGCCCTAAGGGTAGGTGCCGATCCCGACGCAATAGTAAAGGAATTGGTTGGCATAAGAGGCGGAGAGCCAGTCTGGGACAACGGAGAAAGGATACTTTCCGTTCCAGACGCCATTGGCAAAGCCCTCAACAAATACCTTTCTGTTAAGGCAGGAAAGGCTCCAGCTTCACAAATCTCTCTCTTCAAAGTCCAAACGGAAGAACAGGGGACCGAGGGAAGTACTTCAAATCCTAAACAAGAGGAGACGACCAACTCTTGGGGACTCGGCAACCCGACTTGTCCTGAGTGCGGCAGTCCGCTGATAGTATCAGAGGGATGCATGACGTGCCCTGTTTGCGGATGGAGCAAGTGCGAGTGAGCTCTTGCCCAAGCGCTACTGCTGGAGCCTCAGAAGCGTTATCTTTAGTTCTTTTTCCTGAAGCCTAAACTTTCCTTTGAAACGAGCGAGAAGCCCGTACGCAGAATAAAGCGAATCCCCCTTATCTACCCTGACAGGAAGATAGTTGCCCGAGAAAACGCCTTGTTCTTTTTCATTCAAAGCCAGGATGACCTTCTCACCTTCTTTAAGATCCAGGAGCTCCTCCGGCTCGTCCAGGGTAACCGATCCAGCTTCACCTTCAAGGGTAATCTTCTTAATCCCTCTCACGTCAGAGGCAACCCGCTTTACTGTCAACTCATACCTCATTTTGTATCGATTGGAAGAACATCACTTATAAGCATGGACCTTAATCCTATGGTGAAAATGACCTTCGCAATACAGCACAAATTTTCTTCTGATCTTCTGGGGTTCCAGGATCGGAAGGTATTAGTGCTAACCACGAGTGGAAAGAGCTTCGAAGGCATAATGAAGTCAGTTGATCCCGACAGGATGCATGTCTTTCTTCAAGATGCAAAGGACGAAGGTGGGCAGTCCTATCCAGCCTTGTTCATTCCTGGAACGATCGTTCAACAAATAGTAGTAGAGGAAAAAGCCATAAACTTGCAGGCATTGGCCGAAATTCTAGAGAAGACGTTTCCAAGAATGGTGAAGGTAGACGAAAGTGGTGGATTGATTGTGGTCGCTGATAGGGTGAGGGTGACGGCTGCAGGTGTCACTGGAGTGGGACCAACGGCTGACAAGGTAAAAAAGATTTATGAAGATTTTGTCAAAGCCCAAACATGAGCGGATTTTTGGACGCGGGTTTGCTGGAGAAGCGCATAGGACCTTACCTGAATGAGGGCAAAGCTTACGCATCGCAATGCCTCAATGGTACAAGATGGCAAGGCAACGCTTTTCTAATAGTGTTGGATGCTTCGCTCACATCTATGGGCTTCAGCTACTTCCAGTTTGTCCAGCCGAGGGTCACACGCCTCATGCTTACGAGCGCTGCAGGCGAACTTACTCTTCGCAATGCAACCTCTCTGGTCGCCAGGAAAAGTTGGTTCTGTCCTAGCGAGCGCTGTAAAGCCATATTGTTGAGAGCAGCTGAGCTGTTCTCCGACTCCAACCCAGCGCTCGAGCTTCAAAAACTCAGGGATTGGGCTCAGATCGCTGATCCAATTGAGCGGAAAGACGAGTTTTCACGCACCAAGGGCTTAGGCACGTTCAGCATACAGTACCTGAGGGGGCAAGTCGGACTGGACGTACCAATACCTGACCGCCTAGTAAAGCGTGTCTTGACTGCCGCAGGATGGCAAGGCAAGGGTACGATCGACCTGATGAACGGGATAAGGGAGGCAGCTCGCGCGCTTGGCATAAGGAACCTAGACTTGGTTTGGTCCATCTGGCTGTCAGAGGATCTCAAAAGAAAGAGGACGCTCACACGATCGTGGTTACCAACGGCCCATCCTTGGTCACTATGAACGTATGCTCAGCTTGAGCAACTGGGCGAGAACCGACCTCTACCAGCGTCGCATACTCATAGAGAATGCCTTCCGAGATGAGTTTTCTAAGGGCCGCCTCTAATCTGGGGCGGGGAAGAACATCAGTGAGCCATCTTTCGGCGAAAGGAAGACCTTTGAAGCGCGCGTTTATTTCCGCCAGCAACCTCGCGGCGTCTTCATCCTTTATCCTGCGATTCTTCTTTACTATGTAAATCCCACCTGGGACGGAGTCCACGACCCTCGCTGGTCTTCCCTGAAAAGTTACGAAAGGCTCGATTGCATATACCCCGTCGAGCTGAAATCTGCCGAGATCCCAATCTACGTAAACATTTGGTATGCTCACATCGCCATGCAATTCATAATAGCCTATGGAATGCCCGGTGAGGTTGCTGATCGGTTGAAGCCCGTAGCTATCAAGTACTTTTTCCACGACGCGGCCAACTTCGTTTATCCTAACGCCAGGAGCCACTACTTTCAAAGCCGCACTCAGCGCTTCTTCCGCCGCAGTAACAAGCTCGTCGAGCTCCGTAGAAAGAGAAACTGTGATCGCTGAATCGGCTATTAGGCCGTCCAGATGCGAACCAAGGTCTACCTTAACTATGGATGCCTCTGGTATCACTAAGTGATCGTCAAGACCAGGGGTATAGTGAGCAGCAACATCGTTTACGTCTACATTCGTCGGGAAGGAAGGCTTCACGCCTTGGCTCACCAGGTCTTCTTCGACCAATCTCACGAGCTCCGTGTACTTCAAATTGGGGCGGACCCAAGACTTCACCTTCTCACGTGTCCGAGCAAGGGCCCTCCCGGCCTTCATGTAGCCTTCAAGCTTGATTTCATCCATGTTGGCCTCTGGCGCGAGGGTATAAACGCGTTTTGCGATGCCGTTTCCAGCAAGCTCTCTTGGCAATTTTCGTGCTTCCTTGAACAACTCATGAATTTCTCATGAGTGTATCACAATCCTCCAGACACATGGCTGTCGAGCCAAGTACCCAGGAAAAACAAGAGCCCCTCTCCATGCTGAAGTAATTTTTCCATTGCAAAGACACCTGCCATCTTCAGAACCCGCGAAGGTTAAAAGCTAGTCTGCTAAAAGCCTATGGAAGACCCTCCGTCAGGGGTAACCATTTCTTCGGCTCTCGAAACTTTGTCTCGCATCGGGGAGAGAAGGGCAGGTCCCCCTCAGGGCTTTTCCATTGGTCATGTTATCCTAGCACTTATGTATCTCCAGCAGGCAGATACGTCAAGTAGGAGCTGGCTTTCTAAGGAGCTAGGATTGGGAGAAGGGTCCGTGAAAACTTTATTGAAGAGACTAGAATGTGCTGGGTTAATTTCAAAGACAAGACGGGGAAACAGCCTGACCGATAAGGGAAAAAACATAGTTCAAAGTCTTCACGCAAAGATTGGCACGCCGAAAGACGTAGAGCTAGACTATGTTTCAATGGGCGAACACAACGTGGCCGTCAAGTTGGCCGGGCTTCCCATCGGGTCGTTGAATCCAATAAGGCTCAGAGATGATGCCATAGGCAAAGGGGCTAGCGGTCTTACTACCCTATTGGTGCGCAACAAACAGTTGGTCATACCTCCTGAGGACTTCCCGCTGTCTATGGCTTCTCCCAGCGACAACGAGATCCTTTCGAAGCTAGGATTATCTGAGGGTGATGTGATCCTAGTCTGCGGAGCAAGTACGGCTGCCCAAGCGAAAAGGGCCGCGATGGAAGTCGTGGTTTCTGCCTTGAGCGCATATTCGTCCTATTGAATTATCGGGCCGGTGGGATTCGAACCCACGACCTAGCGGTAACGGCGCTGACGATCGGTCATTGGGAGCGCTACACGCGCCCTTTCGATCGCGATCTCTACAGCCGCCAGCTCTACCACTGAGCTACAGCCCGCGACGCTTTTTTGGAGCATATTTTTAAGTTAATCGCTCAAGGTT
>JAGDXH010000012.1:25480-30432 GCA_023256295.1 Thermoproteati archaeon | reverse complement strand
TGTAGCTGAGCTACACCGGCAGCTAGCCTTTCGGCTTCACTTATAGGCGTTGCTGAAAACGTCTTCTCATCCGTCGGGCCCACGATGCAAAAAATCAGATGCTCTTGACGTCGTGTCCTAGCAAGCTCTTGTCCTTTGTCTCGAAGCCCAAGAACATCCATGCGAGGGCGGCCCCAAAACCAAGCGCGAATACGACGGTAGTTATTGCCATTGCTTCGTTGAATGTAAAGGAGAAGAGCCCAGCTGTGAGGATGCCCGTTATGATGCCAGTGGTGACCCAAACTACCATTCTAACCAGTGAGACGTAAAGGCCCCTGCGCTCCGTCCCAAAGAGCTCAGGCTCCAGTAGTGCCCTGACGGCCCAAGTTATCTCCACAGGTATGAACAAGACAGTGATTATTGCCAGCAAAGCTAGTCCAGCCATTGAACCCGTGATGTCGACGAATATCCACAGAAGAAGCCACAGTATCAACTGCAATCCATAAGACAAGACGGCAAAGGTCTTTCTCTCCACCTTTGGCACCATCCAAAGCGCAGCCGCAATCCCTATCAGAGTCATGGCAAACCCTCCGATCAGTGGGACCTCGCTTGCCAGAGATGGAAAATAAGAATAAGCCACTCCGTATGTTACGTAGACGAATCCAACGTCTTGAGCTACGCCAATTCCTATGAGTGTTAGGAGTCTAGCCTTCAGGCCACCTTTTGGTTGCACTGACGGGGCTTCCCCATCGCGATCTTTCCAAGCTTTTATGACGCGGCTTTCTTGGTGGGAACGAACAGCATCCCAAGGCTCGCTCTCATTCACAAGGATCCAACTGGCGATCAGGGCAAGCAAGGGGGCGAAGAACATCAAAGAAATCGCTATGGTGTTCTGATATCTTGCAAGCCCAAGAAGGATCGGGACAAACGCAAGGGCAACTCCCACATTCCCGAAGTTCTGCGTGATTACTAACAGTTTTCCTCTCCGATCGGCGCTAGCCTGTTCCGCGACAGCTGCAAGAGTTGGGGTTTCAAGCCCAATGGCAGCAGTACCTACCAACGCAAAAGATAGCAAAAGGGCGGGCAAGGAGTTCTGCGCCACAGAATATACGGCAACGCCAGCTACTAGCATGGTTGCAGTTATTATGAAGGATTTCTTCCTTCCGATGGCATCGGCCAAATACCCGGCAAGGAAGGCGCCGATACCTCCAGCTATGAATGGCAGGCTATACCCCCAAAAAGCCAGGTTTGGCGGGATCACTCCGCTTATAGCGTAGACGGGGCCGTAACTTTCTGCCACACCATATATGAGCATGCCCATGCCAAGCGCAAGTACGCTAGCCCAGCGCAAGCTGTTTCTACCCGAGTTAACCGTAGCCTTGTTTGACAACTGCGTGCTAATTCCTGAGGGATATATAAGCATGTTTATACTAGATCATGCAAACCAAGCATCTTTAGCAAGGGTTCTGGATCTACCGCATCTGGCAGGGAAACAGGTCTTACAGATTTATCTAGAAATAGAAAAGGATCTGCCCGATTCGGTTGGAACTCTGCAATTTCTTCTCTCCTTACTGGCAACGATATGAGGCCAGTTTTGTGGTGAATTGAGTAGGGTGCTCTGACATCCCCCTCTGGCTTCAGGCTTGACCAGTCCACAAGGACCTGCCACCTCCTGGCCTCTTTGTTGGCTACGCTGGCGCTAGTATAGGGTGGGGCTAGATCGGATAACCCATATCTTGCTTTCCAACTGGAGTCAGAAGTCATCTCTTGCTCTACCTTGTCTCTGATTGCGATCGCAATCTTTCTGTAAACGGGAAACAAATCACTCCTGCCTTTGAACACTTTACTTTCATTGTCCAACTTCGCCCAGACTTGGAACCCCCTCGAACCACTGAACTTGACCAAGTAATTTACGCCGGCCGAATCAAGGATATCACATATCGACTCTGCGACGGCTTTTGTGGCATCCAGGCTATGACCAGAAGCCTTTAGCTGATCTCCTGCATCGAGATCCAGCACCAGATAATCAGGAGCTGAACTCGTCATGGAAGTCACGTAAGGAATAAAGTCAACGCAGTGATCATAAACCAGGGCTAGAAGATCCTGTTCCGAGCCCACTGTTATTGGGACAGGCACCGGCTTATATCTTTTGTACCGAACAAAGAGCGCTTGCACATCATTTATCGGGTCCCTCGTACCCGAGAATACCTTCACCACAGAAACCCTTCTGTCATAGAGAAACGGAAGAATTGCCTCAGCTGCCTTAGGATAATAGTTCCTCGCCAGCCACACCAAATAATAGGACCTGTTGAGACCGAAACCCTTGCCCTGCTCGAGCTCGCTCCTCACCAGAATTTCGCCTTTCGCAGAAATCGCATAAGTCTCTCCAGAACGCTCAACAAGACCCTGGTCAACCAAAGCAAGCAGTTCGTCTCTAACCAACCGCGGAGTTGGTTTGGTTCCCGAAAATGCCGCCTCGTCACGCGAAACCTTCTCGATCACGTGCTCAATTGAAATATATTTCCCCTCTTCCTTGATTGAAAGCAAGAGCAGGATCCGATCTTTTATCGAGGGAGGATTCAACCTTACCATAAATTTGTCCGCGCGTTTTATAACCGTTTCCTCTATTAGAAACCAGGAAAGCCTTCTTCGTGAGCCAGCTTGAGTAAATAATCAATGGCCTCGGCTTCTTTTCCCGTCCGGGTTGGATGCTTCCATCTTTCTATGGCGCCCCTTTGATACCTCTGAAGCAGTTGTGGATCCCCTAAATTCCGATCGAGATAACTCTCAATCAAGCGTTGTATTACCTGGCCCTTCTCTAAGGTGACCAAGACCTTGAGATCATAGGCGAGCTTCTCCGCTCCTTCTGGAAGGAAAAGACCCTTAACACCCATCGGACTGGCCGCAAAACTCTCCAAAGCTCTCTGAACCAAGGCGGAGATGGTTTCGTCGTGCTCCACGGCCATATGCTTTATCTTTTTCCACACCGCTGGATCCAAGTTGAAACTGGTACTAACCTTCATACCAGAATACCAATTCCCCAAAATAAGTCTTTCTCTAATAAGCTTTGGCAATCGAACCATGTGGAAGCGAAGAAATGCTATCCAGCAAGAGTTCCACTCGCGACCTCTTAGAACCCTCGAAATATTTGGAATTGAGGATGCCAGGGTCGCTGGGCGTAGAACCGGATCAAACCTAGACCTCTGGCCCCGAGCGTGTCCTTACTTATCCTCACGTTC
Organism: Thermoproteati archaeon; assembly: GCA_023256295.1. GTDB lineage: Archaea > Thermoproteota > Thermoprotei_A > Marsarchaeales > UBA168 > UBA168. The sequence goes on along the minus strand of JAGDXH010000012.1, from coordinate 27,214 downwards.
TTTGCCCGCATCGAGATTCCTCGAGTCGCCCGATCCGCAATTAACGAGAAGAACGTGAAGCAACGATGCGTTCTCCAAATTAAGCTCCATGCACACGCCCCTCTTGGAACCTTTCCCTGGCAGCCGTTCAAGACGCCGTCAGGTCCCCGGCCCGCTTCACAATTCCTGAAAGCAACGCGAACAGACAACAGCGTTCTAAAAACCGCACGCACACCAAGCCGACCCACGCGACCGTGAAGGAAATGCCTTATGCGCGGCTCCGCCTAGGTGGGCTCCTTATGCTGCCACATAGCTAAGCGATGCTTAGCAATGCACTGCATCGTAAATCATCTACTAAACATAAGATAACCTCGCTTCTAATATAATAATTCTCACGACTATACCCAGACAACCCATCACCTACAAAAACCAGTCAGCCACAAAGTTATCGTCAGAAACCAGCCGCCCAGTACCTGCTTCCGAACAACCTGATTTTCTGACCGCAAAAACGACGCTGAGGATTATCCTTTGTCCTGTAAGCTCCAACGCAAAAGAGGCCTAACCTCTGCCTAAACCGGATCTTCCTCAAAAAGCCCAGTTGGCTACTCATGCTCAAAAGAGGGATCGTCTCAGCAGACGACCAATCCAAATTAGCTATTCGCCTACATCGGCCTTCATGCACAAGACGGGGAAGTAAGCGCTGATCTCTTGGCCAAGGCCCTGGATTGAAATTCGCTGACGACGCAAAAGAAACAGGCTAACAGTACTCATGCAGAAGAGGAATCGCCGGCACAACCCAACTTGGCAACTGGTAATGGTCCGCCTACGGTGACGACCCACCCCAATCCCTTCATGCAGAAACCTACCTTTTCAACCTCCATAAAGCGCAGCCGCAAAACGTCACAATAACCTCATGGGTTCCGCGCTAAGACGTAAAAGTGTCCAAAAAAAAGTACATAACGCTCAAACAGGCGGGGCACAAGAATCCATAAGGTACATTTTCCGGCCTAAATAGGTACAGGTGATCGATTTCCCACACAATAGCCTTCGACGAGAATATTATAATGAGAATGATAATATAACGCTAAATCTTGCTTGGGATCTGTTTTGCTAAGCTCTATTTGAAAGCTGGAGCGGGTTTTCCTAGATTTTCGACGATTTATTGTGCGCTGCAAGAAGTCTCGGCATTCTTTCCATCTAGGTGGACCAATCCTCACCGGATCCGAGGCCGGATAAAGCCAGTTATACAAGCGTAAAACTAAAACAACGTTTAAAAGCAGGGAAAGGCAAATCGTGGCAGCGAGGTGCTGGGCAGCCGTCGGCCAAAATGGCTGAGGAAACTCCGCCCGTCACGCGGGGCCAGAGCGAGGGAACTCGCAGGGCGAGAGCTCTGCTCCAGGCACAGAAACAAGACACGCGAGCCCATATGGGAATGATGCGCTTGGCGCTGACGACAGCTCGTGGTGGTGAAAAGGCCTGCCTCTGGGACGCAAGGATAAGCATCGCCGATGACAGCCGCGAGGAGGCGAAGGTGATCCGCTTAGCTAAATGCTGCCTAAAACAGAAGGCGGGTTACGGGCACCACGCTGCCTTCTGTCAAACTCTTCCAGAGCGACTCTCCGTATGCAGCCATCGTCTGGACAAGCGGCGTACGCTTCCAGAAGCCTCACGTTGTAGTCTAGGAATGCCCCTCCCCATTGGAACTGCAATAGAACGTCCATCGCTTCTTGCTTGAGCCCCAAGATGTATAGGGCC
>JAGDXH010000012.1:11190-25470 GCA_023256295.1 Thermoproteati archaeon | reverse complement strand
GGCGGCCGCCTCTCCCGTACTGAGCCAATACAGCTCTCCCTGCTTCACCGGATTCCCAGCCAGTAGTAAAGGCAGTGCTCTGGTCTTCCCGTGATTCACATGGCGAAAGATCTCGCCTGCATGCTCCCAAGATACATCAATGAGAGAGAGGCCATATCTCAAAGCGTGCTCTCTATCTGCGCGAGAGAGAAAAACACTCGCAAATGGATTTAGGAGAACGGACCTCTTCGGAAGGCTTCTGGGCGTTGGAACTTGCACGGCCAGTCCAGCCCTTGCCAACCGCATGGCAGTGCAAGCCTTGGGGTTGTCATCACCCACGCGATAGATCCAGACTTTCACAATGTCATGAAAAAGATAGATATATATTCTACCCTGAGCTGGTTTCGAGATGGCCTCCGCGTACGTAGTTATAAACACGGAAATAGGCGGCGAGGAAGAAACCCTGGTGCAGCTTCGCAAGATACCCGAGGTAAAAGAGGCATACGAGGTTTACGGTGTCTACGACATAATCGTGAAGATAGAGGCCCCCAGCCTAGAGGCACTCAAAGAAGTCGTGACCAGCAAGGTCAGAAAAATAGACAAGGTAAGATCTACTCTGACTATGATTGTCACAGAAGAGAAGTGAATTTTTTATCTGCGAAGTCTGCGGTGCTCTTTCTGATACTAGGTATCACTGTCCTATATGTGGAAGAGATGCGTGTAGGGCAGATTTTGACTTGTCGAAAGGAATATGCTCCATTTGCGCCGAAACCATGTGCCAGATATGTAGCCAAGAGCTCAGCGTGGGTACTTGCAGGGTCTGCGGCAGACAGGTCTGCTTAAAGGACTCGGTTAGGTGCACTGATGGGTCTCTGGTCTGCAAGGAGTGTTACAATGCCCACAACCTGGATTGCTTTAGACGATACAGACTCTTACGAGGGCGGCTGCACTACCTGGGTAGCCTATCAGACGATAAAGAAATTCGCGCTCAGCCTCGCAGATTTTCCGGCTTTAATTAGGCTTAACCCAGAAATTCCCTGGAAAACAAGAGGTAACGGAGCAGTGCTTATAATAGCCAACAAATGCTCAACTGATGATGAAAACATCGCCAGATTCATCCTTTCTGAGGCGCAATTTGGAGGAAAGACCAGCCCAGGTGTATTCATAACTGGCGACAAACCCATAGGAACCATGTGGAGAAGAGCCCTAACTGATGTCGTTACCCCGAGAGTTTTGCAGCTGGAACTGAAAAACCTGGAGGGAAGGCCCTTCTGCAGGAACGGTCACGCTCGCGGTCTAATAGGAGCTATAAGTGCAGCCGAACACGTGTGGGATGATTTCACGTTTGAGCTGATCAGCTATCGTGAAACAGATCTTCCGCGTGTCGAAGAACCAAGGGGGGTTTTGTGGATGGATTCCCTGACTTCTCCACTGACTTTTCTAAACTACGATCGGAAAGCGAACAAACCTCTCATATACCCCAGCGGACCAGACCCGGTGTGGTTTGGGATTAGGGGAGAGGACCCACTGTTGCTAATCGGCGCGTATCACCTCGTGTCAAACTATCCAGAGAATCCCTGGATGGTATTCAAGACCAATCAGGGAACAAACGAGCATATTGTTGAAAAGCCCAGCATCATGGATGCGCATCCATACACCACCGTAAAGCTCACTGCATCTGTGGAGGATCAACCCAGAATGATCCAAGGCGGTCACCTACTTGTTAAGCTCACGGATCTACAAGGAAACACCTTCGAAGCCATAGCATATAGGCAAACCGGAGAGCTGGTAAAGAAGGCAGCCCTGCTTCGCCGTGGCGACAGGATTCAAGTGTGGGGTGCAATTCAGCCGAAAATCGAAAAAGCAATGAACCTTCAGGGGCTCCTGTTCATTGCAGGGAACGCCCTGGAAAGGAAGGCACCATGGTGCCCAATCTGCGGACATGTGATGGAAAAGAAGGGCCAGCATGAGTACAGATGCAAGCCGTGCGGAACGACAGCTCATGACGAACAGACGGAAGTCATACCAAGACCCAAACCCGAATCTGAGTTTCTTCCTTCTGCCTCGGCTTTCAAACACCTCATGAAGCCATATCGTCGTCGTAAACTGGACATCCATTATGAGTTCAATGAAGACGCATACGAGGGGCCGTCAAAAATGCTCAATAAATAGTATTATAAGCATCATAACTTATATGGATATTCGGTCTATGTTTTGATCCGTCGATATCTAGGCTTCACAACCGCTTCTGATGCATTTCAGCTAACATGAAAGTGGCGAGTTGACCACCTAATCGAGCGCCCCAAGAGCGGTTCGCGGAGCCGTTCACTAGAAATTCCTGCGCAAGTGCCTAATTGTATCATAAGCATCGTATTAGATTAAGGATAATTTGGGTTGTTTGCCTCATCGAAGCGCGCATATGCTCTGCTTCCGGTAGAAAAAATCCCCTGTTACGCCAAAAATTGCGGGTTGCCTCTTGTTGATTCTGTCCAAAAAAACGGACACGAGGCGCGTTCTACCGGCCAATTCATGTGGAAAAATGCATCACGCCAACCGATACTCGCGGTGGATCCGACTTCCCCTAGAGTATAGTTTGCCAGACTGACTCATACGAGATAAGTAAGTCGATATCACCGGGAGCGGTACCTCTCTTCCCAACCTAGCCTTGACTACCTCCTGAGCTTCCTTACTACCAAACCACTTATCTCCGAAGAACTGCACAGATTCGTATACGAGGTCCACCAAAGTTTCTCTGGTCCCTGTCCCAGCGAGTGCCTCGAGCTCAGCGTCATTGTCCAATCTGTCGCTAAACGGCGCTGAAGCCTCCAAGAACTGCATAACTGCTTTCAGTGCCGCTTCATTCAAGTTGCCTTCAACGCTATATGTGCGTTTGTTCCCTTGGGAATCGCTTACCTCTACTCTGATCCGAGGTCTCAAGGCCGACAATTCCGCCCGCAGTGCGCTAAGGGAATTGTGTCGAAAGTATTAACACCTAGGGGTTTAACAGCGACTTTGAGTTAACGCGATTATGGTATCTTCTACGCGTTAAACTTCCACTCGTTCCAGTGGAAACGGAGGGGTGTTGACGGCTTTCTCGGTCCCTCAACTGATTAAAACTGTTGCTTGTCGACGGCCCAGGGCAATGCATTGCTGAATAGTTCGGGAACCGCTCACGAATTTGCTCATAAATTTTGCAATAAATCGGGTTCCATGAGGGATTTTTGGCTTCTCTCCCGGTTTTCCTCATGAGACAGTAACAACCATCAAGATTTCATGAGCATTATTCAACAAAGCACAGGGTAAGAAAACTTTTTAAGTGTGACGCAAACGCATCCCAGCGAGGTAGAGAAGCCTGGTTATCTCGCAGGGCTCATAACCCTGAGATCCGAGGTTCGAATCCTCGCCTCGCTACACATCGTCCTACAGAAGCGGAACCGACACGGTTAAGACACACCCCCTTGCTTCCAGTGGAAAGCTGGTTGGCACCCAGAGCAAGGAGAGGCAAAAGAGTTTCCAGAAAGAAAAAATCAACTACCCTTCTACCAGAAACAGAGGGGTGGGGGTCATATGATGTCGTATCGCTCATCGGTCCGGCGGTTAGGAGGCGCATATACAGGTACTTGGCACTCCAAGCCGATAAGACCTATCTCGCTAGTCGCCTGGGGCTCCCCAGGTCAACCCTCTATTCCTACCTCAAGGACGCTGGATCTTGTCCGAAGGACCAGGCAACCCGCCGTGCGTTGAAGCTTGCTCTAGAATTGTCTCCGCTTGAAACACGCTCTTTACTTAGGGATGCCGCAGCATTGCTTAGCAAGCTCTCCTCAGAGACCCCCTTGGAGTCGCACTAGCCACGCTTAAATACACTGTAGGTAGCGTTACCGTAGGGGAATTAAATGTCTTCATGGGAGGACAGGCTGATTAAAAAAATGGATATGGTGAAGAAAATGAACTATGGGGATAGGCTTTCCCTTTATAATGACGTCAGGGTAATCAACCTTGCTATAATGGAGTCGGTGAACGGGTGGAACCAGTGGTTGAGTGATCCCTCCATAATCGACACTTTCACGGAAGAAGAGCTCAGGGAGCTTTTCGACGGCTTCAGAAGGGTTGCACTTGAGTTCATGGAGATGGACCTGAAGTGGACTTCCAAAAAAAGCAGGATGGGTCAGGAGGGAGGCGATCAGTCTCCCTTTGGAGAGAGGTGAAGCAGTTGGGCGGAGCAAGCCTTGCAAGTGCCAAGTATGAGGCGGTTTTCACCCTTGAGGTGGACGGACCTGTCGACAGGGCTGATATAGTGGGTGCCCTCTTTGGGCAGACGGAAGGACTCTTTACTGAAGACTACGACCTCAGAGAGCTTCAAGAGAAGGGCAAGGTTGGCCGCATTCAGATAAATTCGGAAAACAAGGGAAAGAAGACCGTGGGCGAGATCATCGTTCCGTCAAACATGACCAAGGAAGAAACAGCTTTCGTCGCCGCCATAATAGAGAGCGTTGACAAGGTTGGTCCTTACACGGCGAAGATCGAACTCAGGGAATTTCGGGATCTCAGGGAGGCGAAGAGGCAAGAGATACTGAAGAGGACGAAGCAAATAATCGAAAAGCAGAGAGAGGCTCAGAACGTTGGATCAGTGGAAGAAGCTCTTGGAGAGCTCATGAATTCTGTGAAGAGCGCATCGATTGAAAACTATGGCGCTTCTAAACTTCCAGCAGGACCTGAAGTAGACAAATCAGAGGAAGTGATCTTGGTTGAAGGTAGGGCCGACGTCGTCAATCTCCTAAAACATGGGTACAAGAACGCTGTTGCCATAGGCGGCGCAACTGGCGGAAACGTGCCAGCTGAGATACTTCAGCTAGGCAAAAAGAAGACAATCACGGCGTTCCTTGATGGAGACCGTGGAGGCGACATGATACTCAGGGAGCTGGAAGAGGCGGGCGTGGAACTTGACTACGTGGCGCGTGCACCGCCAGGAAAGGAAGTCGAGGAATTGACCGGAAAGGAAATTGCTCGTGCCCTTGATTCGAAGGAACCATACTCAAAGGTCCACCAGGCCGAACAAGAAACCGTCGAGCAGGCGCCTCCAGCAGAGCAGCTCGAAGAAGAGACCGGAAGACAGCGCAAGAAGGAAGTACCCAAACCGGTCAAGGCAACAACTAAGGCTGAAGAAAGAGTAGAGGTCGCGGATCAGGTCAAGGAGGCAATGGAATCTGTGCGCGGGACTCTCGAAGCTCTACTTCTTGACGCCTCGCTTAAACAATTGGACAGGATTCCCGTTGGCGATCTGGCTGAGAAACTGAGCGAGATAGACCCTGGTACGGCTTTCGCCGTTGTGTTCGATGGGGTTATTACGCAAAGGCTTGCAGATGTCGCGTCAGAGAAAGGCGTCAAGATGTTGGTGGGAGCTAGAAAAGGGAACATCACGAAGAACCCGATTGGGGTTGCGATCTTGGAGGAAAATCAGATCTAGCCGACTGATTAAAATAGCTCTAGCTTGGTTTGGCCCCAGAAACCCAGAGCTGACGTCGTTACTATGGCCCTTTCCTTCTCGTAAGTCATAGAATCGAGTGCCTCAAGGCTGGCCGGCAGGGAAAGAGGCGGTACCAGTCTTCCACCGGCCGTCATGATACCGCGCTCCCGCCTTATCGTTCCATCTGGTTGCTTCTCGTCCCGTGTCACTACGTAGTAAAACGGACTGCTGGAAACTGGAAGATCCTCACCGGCTACCCTTTTCGCCTCTTGTGCTCCGCCCTTTAGCCCTGCCTCGACAATACGGAACTCTAGGAGTCTAGACAGCGGAGAAAAGTACGGGCTTGACTGGTGAAGGCCCACGCTTGTTCTGGAGCCCATAAACGCCCACTCCCTAGGCTTGCTTCCTATCAGGGCTTTAACGTAGGTATCTACAAGCAAGCCTTTGGGCACACTCATTGGGGTTATTACGCGTCCTCCGCACGCGTAGTAAACTTGGTTATCGATGGCTGCGCTTCCAGCCATGTATTCTGCCAGCTGGGACAGCATCACGAGTTGTGCCTTAGACCTGGGGCGGGGCAGGTCTTTCGCGACGCCCTCGGCCAAGCATATGTACTCGCTGATCGAGTCCGAATATGCCCCAGCTCTGGAGACACAGCGTTCATCCGCGCGGGCTTTTAGCAGGGCAGCTAGTCCTGCAAAGCTCGAGTTGTAAAGATACCCCAGGCTTGCCCCCAGAGACATCAAATAAGTCACTTTCTCAACGATCTCTTTCGCCTCGCTGGCTCCTAGGCTCTCGTAGAAACCAATTAGGTGCGAGAGGTCCAGCGGGTCAAGAAATATCCTTCCTTGAAGGAAAAGCAGTCCCCAGTTCTTGACCTGACCACCAGTTCCACCTCTGGCCAAAGAAGCGATCTGACCAGCTCTCTCGGTCGCGACAGCCTCTAATCCTCTTCTGCTCCTCGTTGTTATCAGTATCAGGTCAGGATCAAAATAGCTTATTGTCGGAAAAAGTTCCCTTGCTTCGATGTCTTGGAAAACGCCCTGGCTGCTTCTCACTTCAAAGGTGGGCCAGCTCTTCAGATCTATGACCGCCCACCTAATGCCTGGATCTTGTTCTTGTTCATCGCAGGTCGAAAAATCCTTTATCAGATACGGGGGACCAGCTTTGGGGCCATACTCCGGAGATGGGACCAACTCTGCCTCCACCCATCTGAACAGTGGGATTTTGAGTCGCGAATCGACGATTCTAGCGGAGCTACGGCCTCCTTGGTAAATGTACCAAACACTGACCTCTCCGCTTCTGCTTTTGGAAGCAGTAAAAGGAAATATCCTTTCTTTCATGAAAACATATCAGCGATAATATATAAATTTAATTTGACCTACGTCTTGAGGCATGCTTAATAGTCACGCTAGTTACTTCTTGCCATGAGCGAGAAAAAGACTGGCTCTGAAGGAGCGTTTCCAGTGGGGGAATTTTACAAACAACTAGAGGGCTTTAACCTCCTAAAAACGCAGAACTTCTGGGAGGCAGTAGTTGTGACGGAGTCACCAGGAGGGCAAAGGCAAGTCAGGCTCTACAGATGGAGAAATAAGGGCGGGACATGGAAGGTGGATCTCGCGCGCTTCAACATATCGGGTTGGAACGTCGATGAACTCGCATCTAAAGTCAAAGAACTCAAGCAAAAGTACGGGATCAGCGGCTGACGTCAGGCCAATTGCACCTTAGTCACCATCAGTTTTCTTCCCAGTGGGCAGTTGACGTCAGATGGCTTCTCTAGTACCCGGAGCTTTTTTCCCTCTTGGACTGGGAGCGCTGCGCAATAGAAGTAATTTGGGCAGGCAAGGTTTGAGCAAACCTGTCTCTTATACGGCAATAACTGACCCTTCACGATCATCTTCTTGTCAAAAATGGCAATGAAGGAAGCTTCAGAGACTTCTGCAACAGTCATATCCTCCTGGTCGAGCGGGCAAGCGTGGTGGACGGAACGAATCGTCTTGACCTGATATGCCTGGGATCTCTCAAGCCCGCCGATGCAGATACCGTAGTATTCGCAGCCAGAGCACTGTGCGTTGTCGATCGGAAAGAAGGTATAACCCTCCCTCGCCCCGGAAGATACCATGGTGACCTTGCCCTCTGCCATAGATGCCCGTGGCACTCAGGAATTTAAGTCAGCCGATGCGTTGTTCCCGTCCTTGGGCCTGAATCCTACTAGCTCCCAAGCGATAGGAATAAAAAGCTGGGGAAAAGATGCTTGATTTTCCATGGAAAGCCAGAGCGTTTTCAAAGGAACAACTACTGTTGGTGTGGTGTGCGCTGACGGTGTTGTGCTTGCCGCTGACAAGAGGGCAGTGTCAGGCTATTTTATAGCCAACAAGAACGTGCAAAAGATAGTGATGCTCAAACCCTATGTCGCGGTCACCATTGCCGGCACTGTCGCTGAGGCTCAACTGCTTTTGGACAGGCTAAAGGCCAGCGCTGATCTGTTCGAGATGACCTACAGGAGACGGATGCCAGTGAAGGCGCTTGCCTCGCTTGCCTCGCACATTTTAGCTGATCAGGAAAGGCTCTCTCACTACATCATACAGTTGCTCTTTGGCGGGTATGATGACGATGGCCCCTCTCTGTACGCCATCGACGTCTTTGGTGCCCTTACGCAGGAAAAGGTCATATCCACGGGATCTGGTTCGTCGACGGCTCTTGGCCAACTTCAGTGGACAGATTTCACGAAGCTTTCCATGGAGGAGGCCGCGCCGAAGATAAGGAAGGCCGTGGAGGCCGCCATGCAGTGGGACCCTGCGACTGGCGAAGGAGTTGACATCTTGGCAATCGGTAAGGATGGATCTAAGAGGTATTAGGAAAAGCTTTGGTGGGCTACTTGCAGGAGTTTGATTTGGAGGCAAGGCTCAAACAGATACGTGACGTGATATTCAGTAATGTTCCTAGGGAGGCTCGCTTGACCAAGATCGAGTTTGAGGGGCCAAATATAGCACTTTACTGCGAAAATCCGGGAATCTTGCTTGAGAACGAAGACATCGTTAGGGGGATGGCCAAGCAGATAAAGGCCAGGATAATTATACGCACCGATCCGAGCAGGCTTCTTTCGCCGCCAGAAGCCGAGAAGGCCATACGCGCCCTTCTTGGAGAGGAAGTGGGAATAGAGTCCATATCCTTCAATGAGGAGACTGGTGAGGTGGTCATAATGGCTAGAAAGTATGGTTCGCTAGGCGGCCCCACCAGTCCAATCCTCAAGCGCATAGCTCAGGAAACGGGTTGGAGGCCTGTTTTTGTTCGCGCCCCACCCATAAAATCGGCGACTCTCCGCGGCGTGCTTAACCTTGTTGCCAATGAGGCCAACTATAGAAAGGACTTCTTGAGGGAGGTCGGCCAGGACATACATCGCCCTTTGATCTACCACAACAACTATGTAACGATAAGGGGGCTTGGGGGCTTCAGGGAAGTCGGTAGGAGCTCAATACTCGTTGAGACTGCGTCAAGCAAAGTGCTTCTAGATGCAGGCGTTAAGCCAGGTGCAATGGGGACTTTGGATGAGTTCCCTAGATTTGATGCGATGGACATTGACCCAGAAGAGCTTGATGCCGTCGTGATCAGCCATGCACATCTTGACCACATGGGCTTTCTGCCGTATCTCTTCAAGTACGGCTACAAGGGACCAGTTTACATGACTAAACCCACCTTGGAGTTGATGGCGTTGCTCCAGAGCGATTACATGGACGTAACTGAAAAGGGAGGGAAGAGGCCGCCCTATGGCATATCGGACTACAAGAAAGCTCTTCTTCACACGATACCTCTTGATTACGGTGAGGTTGTTGACATATCCCCAGACATAAAAGCCACGCTATACAATGCCGGTCACATACTTGGTTCTGCAATGACTCACCTTCATGTGGGAGAGGGAGAACACAACATAGTTTACACCGGGGACTTTAAGTACGCAGACACGCGTCTTTTCCAGAGAGCTGACACAGACTTCCCACGCGTGGAGACCCTCATAATGGAAAGCACATATGGTGCTAGGAATGACCTCATGCCTCCTAGGGAAGAAGCCGAGCAGGAGTTCCTCACGGCCATATCAACAACCATAGACCACGGAGGGCGGGTCCTCATCCCGGTGCTCTCTGTAGGACGTGCCCAAGAGCTCATGGTTATACTCTCGACCGCCTTCAGCCAGAAGCGCCTACCCAAGATACCCGTCCACATGGAAGGTCTTCTTTACGAAACCACGGCCCTGCACATGGCGCATCCAGAGGCTCTAAGCGACAAACTCAGGCAGGCAATATATTACGATGAGAATCCATTCCTTCACGAGAACTTCGACATACACTTGAGGATCGAGAACAGGGAAGAATACGCTAGAGGAGAACCATGCGTGATAATGGCGCCGTCCGGCATGCTTACCGGAGGACCGGCAATAGATTACTTGCGCTACATGCTAGAGGACGAGAAAAACATGATAGTTTTCACAAGCTACCAGGCGGAGGGCACTTTGGGAAGAAGGATCTCTAGAGGTGCTCAGGAAGTAGAGTTGGAAGATGAGCATGGTGAAAGCAAGAGCTACAAGGTTCGCATGAAGGTGGATACGATAGATGGATTGTCCGGTCACTCCGACAGAAGAGAGTTAGTTCAGTTCATTGAAAGGCTCAGGACAAAGCCCAGGTACATAATAGTGAATCACGGAGAGCCGAGAAAGATCGATGATCTGGTCGCCTTCTTGCGGTACAGATTCCATGCAGAGGCCTTCGGTCCGTATGTGCTGGATACGAAAAGGGTTTATTGAGAGCGCTGCTTCTCTTCCGCGCCCGCACGACAGCCGTCAAGTATCTCTGCGAAGGCTTTGACTCCGCCTCTCTCAACAGCCGTTCCCGTCACTAAAACATCCGCTCCCGACGCAATGGCCGCTTTTGCAGCATCGAAAGAACGGATTCCTCCTCCAACGATAAGGATGCCGTTCCCGCCTATCACTTGTTTTACCGCCTTTATAGTTTGTGGTGCGACGGGTTGTGCTGCCCCTGAGCCTCCCTCCAGGTAAACGGCGCGCATCCCCATGAGCATGGCAGCGGCCGAATAGGCCGAGGCTGCCTTATAGTTTGCGACCGAGATCTGATGAGTCATACCCATTGCAGAAACCATGGTATCTGAGCCGAATACTATGTAAGCCACTGGTATGGTTTCCAGGCCTAGCTTTATGATATAGGGGGCTGCCTGGGCCTGCGCCCCAACTATGAAGTAAGGGTCTGAAGAGTTCATTAGGGTGAGGAAGAGCAGCGCGTCTGCGTTCCTCGCCAAGCCGAAGAGCCCACCTGGAAAGAGCACAACCGGTTTTTGGCTTCCGGCTTTTATGAGTGAGATGGTCCTTTCGGTGTCGACCTGGCTAAAGCCCGAGCTTCCACCCACAAGGAAGCCGTCCGTCCCTGCCTCATCGAGCTTTGCCGCTAGATCCGAGAGACCCTCAGCAGGTTGTTCCGGATCTACAAGCGTGAACTGATAGAAGCCTTGTCTGACTATCGTTTCCCTCAGCCTGGTTTCGACTTTGCCGAACAAGTTCAAGCACCGGTCATCATGTCCACTAGCTTGTTGTACGCATCGACGGTCTGTTGGTTCTTGTTAACCGTCACCGTCTCCTCGAACCCGCAGACCCCGCACTTGAACACGTACTCTCTTTCACCGTTTACCCCTTGATGGATTAGAGTGCCAGTCAGGCTTTCGCTGTCGCACTTCGGGCAACGGAATACCTTGGGGATTCCTTTTTTTACTTTCACTGGCACTATTCTTCTCTTTCTTCTTCTCCCCAATCCAGGTTAAGTCCTGTCTCATATATAACGGTTGCGAGATTCCTCATCCGTGGCCCACGATAGAGTTAAGTATGGGTTCTTCCCAAACTCAGGTTGTCTGAACCTGCAACGCAGCAGCTCATGGAGGGATCTTTCGGAAAGACTGTTTTGCTTGTGCTGAAGGGTGGAAAGAACATCAGAGGCCTTCTTAAAAATTATGACATGTACCTCAACGTTGTCCTCGAAAACGCGGAAGAGGTGAAGCCAGATGGAAGAACTCGGGAACTTGGGACCATAATAGTGAGGGGAGACAACGTGATAATCGTCTCTCCCATATCATCCCCCTAGCTTCCTGGGTTTTCTTCCCCTAGCTCTTTTTCCACGCGCTGTAGCTCCTTTTTCAGCAGGTCTCTGTAGGTCTTCCGGATTCCCTTAATCGTAGCACCGAGTGAAGTATATAGCTCGTGCCCGGGGGCTCTCTTGGTCGCTTCTAATACATTGCTGCCAACCTCATCTGCGATCAGAAAACTCGCAGCGGTTATCTTTTCAGCTAGCGTCTCGAACACCGAAAGTCTCTCTAGCATGTCCCTTTGAAAAGACAAATATTGGGCTAATTTCCTCTTTCCCTCTTCTGACGCTTGGAACTTCCCATCTACCTCTTCGGCGAGCCCTTGGGCCACCAGCCTTCCAAGCAGTGGATATATGAGCCCAGGAGAGGGCTTCCAGCGTAGTTGGCTGTCCTGCTTTGCCGCTTGTATTATGTCGTTTCCAGTCATGGGCTTTTGAGAAATCAGATAGAGCACGTAGTACCTGGTGAATCCCCTCGGTACAGAATCTGCCATCCTGATTGGAAGACGGGGCGAGTTCATAAGCTTATCGCTAGCGATACAGCATTTTCGGTGAAATGGTTAAGTCTTGGGTCCAGCGTCTGCTCTGATTCAAAACGGATCTTGAGAGTTCAATAGAGTCTTTTGCGAAGAGCAGCGCTAGACTGGTTGAAGCCACCAGGAGGTTAGACGCCCTTGGCTCCCAAAGGAGTGAACTTGTGGCTCTTCGCATGCACTTGGCCCTGTTGCTCGGGGATCCCAGCGAAGCAACTAAAGACCTATGCATGCGCGACTTGGAGAAGCTAGAGCACGAACACAGGGCTGATCAAGATACCGGGAAGGAACTCGTTGCGTTGGGCTTGATGCTCGTTGCGCTCCCCGAACCGATGACGACCGCAGTCGGTTTGGCCTTGGTGGCCGCGGGAAAGAAGATGTCGTCCAGAAGGGTCAGCGAGCGAGACTTCAAATTACACCAGTCTTCCTTGCCAACGCCTCTGCCTCGGCCCGCGATAGGCCTTGGCTGAGTATTGTGTAGCGATCTCTGATCTTCGGAGCGAGCAAAAGGGCTTCGATTACTTCGTCGGGCGATAGGCCAAGCTGCGTTGCCTTGGTTGGGGCTCCCACTTCTGCCAAGGAATCCCTTATCATTTCCCAATCTATTCCATGGAGTTCAGACATCATTATCGTTCCCAATCCGCAAAGTTCTCCGTGGAGACCCTTTCCGGGGGATATTATTTGCACGGCGTGAGCGAAAAGGTGTTCTGAACCACTGGCAGGGCGGCTGGAGCCAGCTATGGCCATTGCGATGCCCGAGTTCACGAGAGCCTCTGCTAGTACCCTGAGGCCGAAGATCTGACCACTTGCTATTTCCTTTACGGCACTCAGGACGTGGGAGGCGGAAAGTTCCGCCAGCGCCCCAGAGTAGTCTCCGTATTCCTCTATTCCTCTCTCTGCCGCCAGTTTCCAGTCGAGCACGGCAGTCCTCTTCGCTATCGTGTCTCCGAACCCAGACGCAATCAACCGGTGCGGCGAGGAAGCAGCTACTTGTAAGTCGACAAAGACAGCCCTTGGGACTTTTGATTCCTGGGATACAGGACCAGCGCGAGAGGTAAGCGATGCCCTGGGTGAAGCGATGCCATCGTGGCTAAGAGTAGTTGGTATGGATACGGTGGGAATCTCGAGTTGCTTGCCCAAGACTTTCCCCATATCTATGACTGAGCCTCCTCCGATTGAAACTATAGCCTTGATTGCCCGTCTGTACGTTCTAGAGATGTTTTCTGCAAGTTCTAGGGCTTCGTCAAGGGCTGGCGGCCGGGAAACCACCAGCTCGATGGTCTTCAGCCCAAAGACAGCTCCAATCATACTCTCATATGACCTTAATCCTCTGACGAGGAGCACGCGTTTTCCTGCAGTCAGCTTGGTCAAATAAGCATTTGCTAAGCCCGTCAGAGCTGGGCCTATCGATATGTTTTCTGGAAGCTCTACAGAGTGGATTTTATTTTTGGAATTGCTAGATATGCCCAAGCCCATGTTCCACAGCGACCAGATTTAAGCCTTTAAGCAGCGCCGCGGCCGGGATTTGAACTCGGGTCTGGGGCGTGACAGGCCCCCATGCTAGACCGGGCTACACCACCGCGGCAGTTGAGTCGGCTTAAGTAGTCGCTATTTAGCTTTTCTCCTGACGCTAACTGTACTCTCTCCACACGTAGCCGCAGACCGTGCACTTGAAGAAACGGGTCATCGGTTCGTCTCCTGCGCGCGTCTGCTCCATCCAGTAGTACGCTTCGACCTCCTTCCCGCATTTGGGGCATGTCACTCTCACCTTTGGCAGGTTCTTTGCCTCGTTTTCATTTATCTCCTTGAGTTTCTGCCCTCTCTTCACACTCACTCTTTCGTGAGTTTGGTCGGCGGGTTCGACGTCTTCCGTGTAACCGCATGTAGGGCAATACCAAACGGTTCTAGAGCCCTGCCTCTTGATCTGCATCAACGAACCATCTTTGGGACAGAACTTCAACCCACCGTAACCTTGTGAGTGGCATAAAAGTTTAGCTTGAACGTCCAGCGAAGACTTATAGCTCCATGCATGGATATGATGCCAGAGTCGCGGTAGCTCGCAAGCGCGGGAGTGCCCGAGTGGACAAAGGGGGCGGACCGTTTGGGGTCCATACTTAAGATCCGCTGCGGATAGCTACGTGGGTTCAAACCCCACCTCCCGCAC
>JAGDXH010000012.1:1094-11180 GCA_023256295.1 Thermoproteati archaeon | reverse complement strand
AGGCGACGCTGAGATCATTGCTCTGACCTCTCGCAGTTGGCTTCTTTGACCAAAACGGTTATAGGCCGCCCTCGGCTTCAGAGGAGATTGCCTGGAGCCTTCGTCAGGGTGTTGTCCAAGAAGGACAATCAGCTGGAATTTGCGCTTGACAACAGCGATCAGACATTTGCGTCTGTGCTTGTGGATGAGCTGAGAAAAGACAGCCACGTCACCTTTTCTGCATACCGCGTCCCCCATCCACCAACTGGCACCCCAACGGTAGCAATAAGTACCGACGGAGTTGAAACTCCAGAGCAGGCCGTTGCGCAGGCTGTAAAGCGGCTTTCAGAGGCAGTTGCAAGGTTGCAAGGAGACCTGCAAGCCATGCAGCTCCGAGGCGAGGTTTATATCCTCTTGCAGAAGTGATCATGTGTTTGAAGGCGAAGACACTGTCAAACTTCATGACAAGCTTTCGCGCGTCTCTCCGCTTTGCGCTCTCTGTAGGGGAACGAGGGGGCTTTGTGGGCTAGGTTATTGTCCTATCCTCTCCAAGTATTATTCTCTGAAGAGTGCAGCTAGCGCCTTGAAGGGGACCCAGCTTCAAGCGCAGACTCCACCAGGAGTATTCGTTGGAAGGATTGGGTATCCCAGAGTATTCGTCGGTCCGTTGTTCTCAACGTCCGCCGAAGACCCCTATCTTTATGATACCCCAGAGCTGTGGGGCAGCATTGGGCTGGATTCCCTGATTCGGATGCGTTCTGCACTGATCCGGGGCAAAAACCCTACTCGTGTCGATGAAACAAGCGGTATGATTCAACAGCTCCAAGAGATAGCTCTTTCCAAAACGCCTGCAGAGGTCGAGATTCAGCTTGCCAAGCAACCATCTGGATTGATCACCTTTGATGAGAACGCGCAGCCCATGGGACCGAGCGTTGAACTCTTGAAGCTGAGGGTGGTAAGCTCGAGGTCCGATAGGACTGTCGAAAGTGTCGTCTCAGATGACGACATGAGATCTGATGAGGCCATGTTCAAGCTTTACGGCGATGGACTTCTGGTTTCCAGGATCCAAAAGATCCTGAGTGTGGGACTACTGGGCGAAAAGAAAGAGAGAAAGGTAGTACCAACCAGATGGTCAATAACGGCTGTAGATGACGTCCTATCGAAGAAACTCCTCGAGAAGGTCAAGTACTTCCCAGAACTGAATGAATACCTGCTTTATCGCCACGACAGTCTGGATAACACCTATCTCGTATTGTTGTTGCCAGGGAAATGGGAATACGAGCTGGTAGAAGCATGGTATCCGGGCACTGTCTGGAACGCGTTCGGACAGACTATCGCTATATATTCGTCATATGAAGCTTTCAGAGGTCGCAAGACCTACGCAGAAATCGGCGGTTGCTATTATAGCGGCAGGCTTTCGGTGGCCGAGGCCCTTTATGGCATGAGGAGACAGGCAAGAGCGCTAATACTGAGGGAGGCCAGAGAGGGCTACGTGCTCCCTGTGGGAGTATGGCACGTTAGAGAGAGTGTGAGGAAAGCCCTTTCAACGAGCCCTGAGGTCTACAGTTCTCTTGAAGAGATTCTTCAGGCGATCGGAAGAAACAGCACGGTCCCAGTAAAAGATTGGGTCGCAAAGAGCATTTTGCTCGAAGAAGCCCTCAGGAGACGTTCAATTCTTGAGTTTCTGACTTAACTTTCCTTCCGAGCGCAGCCATCTTTCAACTCCATCGTAGGAGCCCGTGAGAACGGAGAAGACGGAGATAACGGGCTTTTTGAATTGCTGTAGGTCGTCCAGAGGCAACCTCGGGCAGGCACCAAGAACCAACGAATCCAGGGGTAAGGCGTCGAGCTGAGCAGGGTCCAAGTATTGAGATGAAAGCTGGACTACCTTCATGCCTTCTCTGCGAAGCTGCTTGGCGGCTAGATCGCACTCTCTTGGAAATTTCTGCCCTGGCAAAGAGCCTTCTACGATGGCTGCCTTCTTGGTTTGCAGGAAGGCCAACCATTCACCAGCTTCTCTTGCCGTCCAACTCTTGTAATCCTCTGGTCTTATCCTCTTGATTATTCCCTCAAAGGGATCGGCCAAAAGCAAGGGTTTTCCTAGAGCCAGTGCGGCCCCCATAGGATGGAACTCACCCGATGCCAGTAGCACGAACTCCTTGGCCTGAGGCACCGACAGCAACGCGGTGTAATCGCAGCCCAGCACTTGTCCCCTTGCCGCGGTCCTATTTCCTTTTTTGCCGATGAGCGGGCGATAACCTGATTTTCTTAGAACTCTGGCAAGCACTGGAAGTGCCCAAAGGTACTGCGCCGTGGATGCGATCGCGATGTCTTCGGGTGGAACTTCTAGCGCTTTTTGCACGCGAGCCGCCAATCCATAGGCGTCAAAGCGGTAGTAGACTGGCACGTAAAGGGTTGGAGTCTTTCTTGAGACCATCTTCATGTGACCAAAATGAATTACGTGATCCACTCCCAGCTGGATTGCTTCGGAATCATCCACCTCGCAAGCTCCGAACATGGGCTTTGTCGAAAGCGTTACCTCCCAATCTGCGAGCTCGGGAACAACTTCTCTCAAGACGTCTTCCTTGAGGCCGTTGGGTGCCTCTAAGAGGACGCGTTTTGCTCCATTCCTGCGTAGCCAAGACCGTACCTCTTCGACCTCAAAGTCGAAGCCCTCGCTGGGCGTTCTGCTTCTCAATGGTAGTTAAGAGGGGGAGTTTTTTTCCAGCCAACCTAAGGGCTCTCTTTACAACCTCATCCGACGCCGAGTTGGCTCTGACTTCCAAGATGCTCTGTCCAGAGCGCAACCTAACGGCCAGCCCAGCCGGTTTTCCAAAGGAGAGCCTCATTCCATCCTGAAGTCTGTCTGCGCCCGCAAAAGCCATCATCTTGTTCTCACGGATTACGTGATGGGGGTATCTGGTTAACCTCAGGTCGAAGCCATCTTCTGTGAGGGAGTCTGCGAGTATCTTGTGAGCCGCATTTCTAGCGGCCTCGAGGGCGTTGTGTCTGATCTGACCTCCCTCTTGTACCACGAGTTTGTACAGGGCATCAAAGTTTCCGTGCGGGTTGCCCATGGTGAACTTCGTTATCTTCGAGCCTGGCACGCCTTTGATGTACTCCTTCCTGGTATAGGGGGGAGTTATAAACGCTCTGTAGCACTTGGCTGGTCTTATGCCCAACTTGATCAAAAAAAGCATGCTGCCAGATATAGGCTTATCGCATGAAACTCTGAGATGAAAATAGATTTATAAGCATCAGCGACAAACGCGTGAAGATGAGCAAACCAGTTGAGCTGGGGACGTTAAAGGAAGGCAATTACATAATTCTTGATGATGAACCGTGCAAGATCGTTGAGGTGGAGCACAGCAAGCCTGGTAAGCACGGAGGCGCAAAGGCAAGAGTAGTTGGCATAGGTTTGTTCACGCAAGCCAAGCGCACGATCGTGGCTCCAGTGGATGCTTCAGTTCAAGTCCCGCTGGTGGATAGGAGAAGTGCCCAGGTCATATCTAAAACAGGGAACGACGTTCAGTTCATGGATTTGGAGGACTTCAGGACCTTCGATGTTAACGAGGGGATAGAGCCAGAGCTCCTTGCTCGGCTGGCTCCTGGCGTTGAAGTTGAGTATTGGCTGATAATGGGAAGACCTAAAATAGTTCGTACCAAGTGAGGCTTACCCCCGTGAACGAAAAGCTCTCTGAGAAATTTTGATGAACCTTATGAGTGGTGAGGGGTAAAATTTGTTGGACTCGCTCAGATCGTCGCTTCAGTCCGCGCTGGACAGGATAAAAACCGCAGCCTCGCTGGACGACAAGACGCTTGGAGAATCGTTGAAGCAAGTCGAGAAAGCTCTGCTCATGGCAGACGTATCAGTTGATCTTGTAGCGCAGCTTTCCAAGAACGTAAGGGAAAAGTCTCGCTCGGCAGAGCCTCCTCCGGGCTATACTAGGAAGGACGTTGTGCTGAGGGCGATCTATGAGGAATTGGTCTCCCTTCTTGGCGGGGTTTCTACTCAGCGGTTTGTTCCTGACAGAAGTAAGCTGAACAAAGTGATGCTGGTTGGAGTTGAGGGAAGCGGCAAGACGACAACCGCTGCGAAGCTAGCGCTTCACTACAAGAACATGGGATACAAAGTCGGTTTGGTTTCGTTGGATAACATGAGGCCAGCTGCTGTGGAACAACTGTCTCAACTGGCAAAGAAGGTAGGGGTGCCTTTTTTCGGCGATCCTTCGCTCGAGCCGAAGAAGGGATTTGAAAGAGCCATCGAGGCTTTTTCAGGATACGGGTTGAATTTGATCTTGATAGATACGGCGGGCCGCCATCGCGACGAAGAAGGACTCATGAACGAGATTGAGGAGATCTCGCGGTTTGTGAAGCCTGATCACGTATTCTTGGTTCTTGACGCCAACCTCGGACAAAGCGCATCTCTTCAAGCTCAAGCCTTCGCCTCAAAAACCAAAGTGGGATCTGTCGTTGTCACGAAGCTAGATGGGACTGGCAAGGGAGGCGGGGCTCTCTCGGGGGTTGCCAAGTTAAACGTGCCCATCTCGTTCGTAGGGGTCGGTGAAGGCATCGAGGACCTGGAAGATTTCAACGCTCGGAGTTTCGTGAATAGGCTGTTGGGCATGGGTGACCTTGGAGCTCTTATGGAAGCCATGAAGAGCGCTGAAGAAGGCGAAAGAGAATCTCTTGAGAGGGTAGCATCTGGCAAGATGACTCTCGACGATATGCTGGCCCAGCTTAGAGCTTTCAGGAGATTCGGGTCGCTTTCGAAGGTGCTCGAGAGTCTTCCCATAGGCGCCTCTCAGCTGAGGGCCGTATCAAAGGAAGCCGGCGAGGAGAAAATTAAGAAGTGGGAGGCGATGATCTTGTCGATGAACAAGGCGGAGAAGGAGGATCCTTCGATCATAGACGGATCGCGCATAAGGAGGATAGCAAGAGGGTCGGGTACTCGTCCAGAAGAGGTCAAGGAGTTGCTCAGGCAGTACGAAAGCATGAAGAAGGCCCTGAAGGCAATGCGTAGAGACAAGCGCTGGCTGGGCTTGCTCGGTGCTTCGAGTTGAGTGTAGAAGAGAAGTCGATTAGGCTCTTGAGGGAAAATCCCATCTGCGATCATTGCTTGGGAAGGCTTTTCGCGCGTTACGGTAGAGGGCTCAGGAACGAGGACAGGGGCAGATCAATCAAGACTGTTCTGACCATGGAGGCCCACAGGATGCTTTCGCTTCCTGGTATGGAAGTGCAGGCCGAACAGAACCTCAGAGCCCTGTGGGTTAACGGCGGTTTTGAACCCGCCAAGCAGGCGCTCCTCTACGAAGGCAAAGAGGTTGAGCCGCAGGGGCGTGCGTGCATGGTGTGCAATGGGATGATGGACAAACTGGCTGAGGCAGTTCAGGCGGCGCTCGATTCTTTGCACCAAATCGACTACGAGAACTTCCTTGTTTCGACGGTGGGAGCTGAGGAGATAATGAAACGGGAGGAAGACTTGGCAGTTAGTTACGGGCTCGAAGGATTTGAATCCGTAAAGTGGGAGATAAACCGGGAAGTAGGCAAGGCTATATCAGCTGTGACTGGAAAACCTGTGGAGTTAAAGCGCCCCGACGTGCTCGTCGAGGTTCATCCGCTTTCAATGACGGTTTCTCTGAAGCTTTCCTCGATTTTTGTTTATGGAAGGTATAGAAAGCTAGAGCGCGGCATGCCCCAGTCAAAGTGGTTGTGTAGCTATTGCCACGGCAAGGGCTGTGCCCACTGCAACTATACAGGGAAGAAGTATCCGACATCTGTAGAAGAGGAAATAGCCAACGTCTTGGTTCCCTTGGCGCAGGGAAGCGGCGATAAGTTTCATGGAGCAGGAAGGGAGGATGTTGACGCTCGCATGTTGGGAGATGGAAGACCGTTCGTCATGGAAATACTAAACCCAAAGAAGAGGAGGTTCGATCTGAGTGGTGCCGAGAGGGAGATAAAGGAGCGCTCTGCTGGAAAGGTGGAGGTCTTGGGTCTGAGGTTCGTGGGCCCTACTATGGTTCAGAGGGTCAAGAGTGGCGAAAAGAGTCGCAAGAAGTACGCGGGGTTGATCGAAAGCGAGCAGGAGATAAGCGAGGAAGACGTCAGGATCATAAATGCTTCTTTCAACAACGTTGAGATCCTTCAGCGGACACCGACGAGAGTTTCAAGGAGAAGGGCTGATATCGCTAGAAAGAAAACGGTTTATGCCTTCCAGGTCAAGAAGGTTGGCCCTAACCTGCTCCAGTTTGAAGCTGAAACAGAAGGAGGGACTTACGTGAAGGAGCTGATAAGCGGCGACTCTGGAAGGACGGTGCCAAGCGTTTCAGGGAAGATAGGGAAATTACTTAAATGCAAGGAGCTTGACGTATTGGGGGTAGAAGGGCAATATGAAAGCGAAGGGATATAGGAAGAAGTCGCGGAGCATACTGAGTAAGAGCAAAGACAAGGGAGGATTTCCTCCCATTCAGCGCTGGCTGGCCGAGTTTAAGCAGGGCGACAAAGTAGCCGTAGACATTTGGCCTGGCATTTATGAGGGGATGCCGCACTCCAGATATCAGGGCAGGGTCGCGACGGTGATTGAAAAGAGGGGTCGGTGCTACGTGGTTGGAATTCCGCTGGCTGGCAGAACGGTCAAGCTGACCGCATCTCCGGTTCACCTTCGCTCGCTTGCCCGAGGTGAGCGGATAATGAAGCTTATTGACAAGAAAGAGATAACCATACCCGAGGCCGAAGAGTACTTTTCTCGGATAGCTGTTACCACTAGCTATGAGGAAGCCGTGCTTCAGAAGTACCTTTCCGACTTCAGCAAGCTTTCTGCTTCTGACGCGAGGGATTTGGTCCAAAAGATAGTTTCCAAGGGTGTCAGCTTGCCCACGGCGGTCTCGATCGCAAACTGTCTCCCAAGAAGCCGGGATGAACTTCTTCCGTTCCTAGCCCATGAGCAGAGCATAAGTCCTTTGGAGAGGCTTGGAGACATATTTTCTGTGGTGGAACCTTACATCTCGCGCTCTATTCCTCGCTCAGCGTCGCAGAAGGGGAGCTCTGCGAAACAAGAAGACAGTAATAAGAACGAACGGTGAGCTTTCGATGAGTGGTCCAGCCGGCTTTGGCAAGCAAAGGAGGTTCTTTCCAAGGATAAACGAAGAATATGCTCTCGTGCTGGACTACTTGCCTTATGGCAACCCCTATTCCCGGAATCAGAATGCTGGCCCGCGCATACAGGCCTTGGGGGAGTATTATTTCACGCTTTTTGAGGCCATCCCTGGCCCTGCATTGGGCATCGTTAAGCCAGGCGACAGGATCTACGTGGGTCCTGATGTTGGTTTCAGCTACCTGAGGGTAGATGCCCTGATTTCTTACGACGACCTGACGCTTCAAGCAAAGGCCAAGCTTGAGGAACTTCTGGACAAGCTTATTCAGCAAAGGGAAGCGGAATTCCTGAATTTCCTCAACAACTCAACACCAGTTACGACCCGCCTTCATCAGTTGGAACTCATTCCAGGAATAGGTAAGAAGATGATGTGGAAGGTACTAGACGAGAGAAAATTGGCGCCTTTTACGTCATTTGAGGACTTTGAAAAGAGAACCGGGTTTAGAAACACCGTTCAAGCCTTTAGGAAGAGGATAATCGAAGAAATGCAAGGTAGGGATGCCTTCAGGCTTTTTGTGAGATCTTTCAGACCGACTTCTCGCTCAAGCGCTCGCCGAAACCAACTCAGGGGTTTAGGAGTTGCTCTATGATGGAAAGGTCATATAGCATACCTATGACCTCACCGTTTTCCTTAACTGCGACTTGGGGAGCTCTGGCCCTCAATGCCTCGCTGATTGCTGCCTCTACCGTGGTTCCAGACGGCACCACCGGGAGCTTTCTTGGGGAAAGCTCCGATATCTTCTTGTTTGGCAGCGTCATGCCTTTCATCCCCACGTAAAGGACAGGGGAAACTGACCAATCCCAATCCTCGCTTTCGCTGGACGCCTGCATTTGCGCTTTGCTGCTGCTGTATTCCTCCTCTAGCTCCTTAAGAAAATCAATCTGAGTCAGATAAGAGTTGATGTTCCCCTGAGAGTCTATGAGCGTTATGGTGTCATAACCAGAGTGGTCCATGATCTTGTATGCCACTGGCATGGGCGTCTCTGACCAGGCGCTGGCAAACGTCTTAGACAGGAGTTCATCAACCGGCATCCTTAGGAGCTCTGAGTCGTCTATTTTTTCGAGAAGGTCCTCAACAGAAACTATTCCAATCAATCTTGATGAATCGTCGATGACTGGAATTGCCCTAAATCCGCTCCTTATCATGGCCTTGGCCACTTTCTGTACTTCGTCCTTCGGCTTTACCCTTGGCGGTCTTGGATTCATGATGAGTGCGGTCTGATCTGTTTCGCTTCTGCTCATCAGTTCTTTTATGGAGACTATTCCTACGAGCGTGCCTCTATCTTTTCTGACCACGGGTTCGGATGAAACCTCGTTTCTTATCATGTTAGAAAGAACTGCGGATCTTTTGCTCGGGACTTCTGCGTATACAGGGTTTGCGTTCATAACGTCTTTGACAAGCAATGCGCTTACCTCGCGCCCTACTGTTGGCGAACGATCCCCGAGTGAGGGTCATGTCGTTTCTCACAACCTGATAGCGCCGCCGTTTAAAAACGTGTCGTCTTGAGAAATCTTTGGTATCGATGAAAGTTGAACTTTGATGTGGCGCCAAATCCACAGCTTGAACACCGATGCGTGTGAACGTTAAATGTGTGCTTTCCGCAGCGCCGACATATCACATGAGTTTTGCTCTTTGCACCCTTTCCCTTTGAAGCGGTACCGTTGCTCATAAAAAAGAGAGTCCTCGCGCATAAAAGCCTTTGCGATCTTGTGCTTTGTTGAATAAATCCTATACAATGCTTCCGCCTGTTTTCTTGCTCGCTTTGCCCTTTCGCGCCCTTGCCTTCGCGTAGCAGGCCATCTCGTCGTAAGCCCAGGCCCTCTGCGTTTCCTTTGCAATGAGGGTTTGAGACTTCCTGGCGGTGTCCTCGCCGGACCTCCTCTTCCAGAGAAGCCCTCCGTATTTTTTCGTGCGTGGCCATACAGGGAGGATCCGAGAATGACCTTGCCTTGAGGAGGAGAAGCACTCAACCGCTGACACTTGCCGCATCGTGCCTGGTCCTTCGTGCCTGATCCCTCCCTATCCTCAGAGGGCGTTGCTTTGCTGCTTCGGCCGGTCTTTTCGCAAAGCTCATGATGGCAGGCAGACCCAGCCCGTGCTTGAACCCTAGCTCTTCTCCTGACCGGGCAGGGAGCGATCAGAAGAAAGGCCTATCTGCTCTCGGGCCGGGAAAAGCTTGCCAAAGGAGAGCTGGCCCCTTCTCGGCTGCCGGACGGAGGGCAAGTACCTGCCCAGGCTCATTTTATCCCCCCGAAGACGGTTGCCCTTGCGCGTAAGACCCGTCGGCGCGCGGGCTGGTGGCGCTCCGCCAGGCTTCTCCCCGCAGCGCTAACGAAGACGCTCGAGCGCGGCTTTTCAGAAAGGGTTCCCGGCTCTGGATGCAGTCCTCGAAAAAATCCGCTACGAAAGAACCCCACGGTGAATAGGCCTTTTGTCAGCTAAAAATAGCACTAAAAACTGGTGCTACTTGGTCGGCTTTTTTCACATCAAACCCACGTGTAGATGGAGGGCGGTATTTTCGCGTTCACAAACGCTTGCGTAAGGTTCGTAAAGCTGCGTAAGAGCCGTAGGCTTTCGTAAGCCCCGTAAGCCCTCGTAAGGCACTCATGCGATCTCGTAAGCCCTCGTAAGCCATGGCCTTTCACTTCCCTTCCCGAGACCGAGTGCAATGCCGAATTGCTGAACAACCCTCAGAAGAGGTTTCAGCACATAAAGCAAGAGGTGGTCGAGCTTCCTAGCGGCAGCGTTCTCCTCGAACTCCGCAGGCAACCGGTTCGCTTTTCGTGTCCGCGAGTGCCAGCTCATCCCTTGCTTGGCTCGTTTCGCACGCGGAGCAGTAGGGGACTGGGAAGGGACGGCGGACGTCCTCCTTCGCCCTGCCGAGCGCGGCATGGGAAGAGGGGACCGAAAGCGTTGCTGGGTTAACCCGGGATGCATGGAGGGAGGAACTCGA
>JAGDXH010000012.1:574-1084 GCA_023256295.1 Thermoproteati archaeon | reverse complement strand
CTGGCCGTCCCGTTGGTCACCGAGCTCGAGCCCCCGACGTAGGTCACGTGCACCGTGGTCTGGTAGCCGGGAGAGGGACCGCGGGGATTGGGGAAGTAGAGGTTGAGCACGGCCGGGTTGTGCCAGGGGACCTGGACGCTCCCGCTGTAGCTGCCGTAGGGCGTGGTGTAGGAGTAGGAGACGCTGGAGACGTTTGGGATTAGGTAGGTGGTCTCTCCTATGAGGACGAAGGCGTAGTAGGTGTCCGTGCTGCCCCCCGGGACGCCCTGGGGGCCGAAGACGAGCATGGAGGTTGAGGCGGAGTAGCTGCCCTCCGCGAACTCGACGCCCTCCAGGGACGGGATGAAGGTGGTGCCGCCCAGCTCGTAGGGGACGTCCAAAGCGCTGACCAGGACGACGCCGGTGTAGTGGCCTTGGGACGTGGCAAGCAAGAGGTAGTTGAGGTTGTCGTAGTTGCTGGTGACCGTGACGGTGGCCACGAGGGCGGGCAGGACCTCGGCCGGGATGATG
>JAGDXH010000012.1:0-564 GCA_023256295.1 Thermoproteati archaeon | reverse complement strand
GGCTGGGTAAGCCGGGCCAGAGGTGCCTGCGGTGAGGAGGTTAAGGTTGCTGAAGTCAGTGGTGACTGACACGGTAGCTACCAGATCAGGCAGCACGGCCACAGGGATCACGCCAAGCGCTGCCGCCGCAATGGCGCCTATTGGGATGGTCACTGCAAGGGACAAGCCTGCACCTTGCTGCTCGGAGCTGTCGAAGCGTAGGCATAGGGAAACCCAGACGTCAAGTCACAGACGTCAAACGGGTAGTATGTGATCTCTCCATAAAGGGCGGAGAAGGCCGGCGCGGTGGCAGATCTGTAAACGTTGAAGTCGCAGGACTGAACGTAGGCCTCGTAGGTGTAGTTGGGCGGGCTGACGGGCCACTCGGCCCCGGTTGACTCATCGACCTGGTAGAGCTGGAACTCGGCCTCGCCTATGGTGCCCTTCGTGCAGGTGTAGGCCTGTGGAGTGACTGAGTCGACCTCTGCCACGTCGTAGTTGTTCGGCGTGCCACTTGTGCTGCTGCCGATTGGCATGTAGGTGAAGCTTGTGTCCCCGATGGCTGCAGACGCTCCAAGGGAAACG
>JAGDXH010000004.1:12544-13993 GCA_023256295.1 Thermoproteati archaeon | reverse complement strand
AGAGCACCCGCTTGGCGTGCGGGGGGTCACGGGTTCAAATCCCGTCCAGTCCACTGCTTTCTCGCTTCAGAAGAGACTGATAGATGTCGGCGGTTTGCCTTGCAACTTTGTCCCAGGTGAAGTAGTTGAGTACCCTTTTTCTTCCGTTTTCTCCGAGCACCTTCAGCTGCTGTGGATTTGCCAGTGCCGCGTTTATGCCCCACGCTATGTCGTTGGGATCGTTTCCGTTTATGTGGAATCCGCACTGATCTGGGCCGTTCGGGATCACTTGTTCTCTAAATCCCACCACCCCATGTGCCCCCACGACCACTGGCTTTGCCATGGACATGGCTTCCAGCGACACTATTCCAAACGGCTCGTAGGTGGATGGAAAAACGCAGAGGTCGGACGCGGCGTAGTGCAAGATCCTCTCGTGCTCTTCTACGAAGTCAAACCTGTAGATCACGTGATTTTCAACGTTTAAACGACTCGCCAGTTCCATGAGGTCTCTTTGCTCTTCTCCCTTTCCCAGGACTATTAGCTTCGCGTTGGGGTGTTCCCGGAGCACCTGGGGCATTGCCTGAATCAGGTTCCTCACGCCCTTGACCCAGGTCAGCCTTCCGACGAACAGAATCATTATCTCATCATCTTTTATCCCGTACTTCTCCCTTATGGCGTGCCACTCTGCCCTTGGATACCTCTCTGGGTCGTACAGTTCGGGATCCACGCCGTTCCAGACAACGCTTATCTTGGACTCAGGCCAGCCGTGTTGGGCCAGATCGTCCCTCATGGCATGACTGACAGTGATTATGCGGTCAGCTTCGTCGCGAGCCGTCTCTTCTATCTGCGTGACCACTTGTGATCCTCCGCCTCCGCTCCTTCCCCACTCGGTGGAGTGGACGTGAAAGACGAACGGGATGGATGCGTTGTTCTTCGCTATTATGCCAGCAGGCGCTCCCAACCAATCGTGCCCTGTGACCAAGTCATACTTGTACTCGCGCGAGCCCATCATCTCAAAGGTCATCATGTTCGCAGAGACCAGATTGTACGTGAAGATGTCGCTGAACGTCTTGAGCGCTATCCCCCACTTCTTCAACTCATCGCTAACTATCGGTGGGAAGACCTTCGTGGCGTCAACTATCTTGGGCCTGTAGACCTGCACCCCTTCCAGAAGAGAATGCTCGGGCTCTCCTCTGTTTAGGGTGAAGACGTGTACTTCATGCCCCATCTTGACGTATTCCTTGGTTATGTATTCGGCATACGTTCCTAGGCCGCCAACCAACGAGGGAGGATATTCCCAGACAAAGAACGCTATTCTCATAAGTTTGGGTCGCCGACCGCATATAAGCTAACCTCAAGCCGACTGCCCTCGTCGCCGAAGATGGAGATCCTTGGGTCTTTCTGGCATCCAGGTAGCCAGGTAGTCCAGCAACTGGAGCAGCTCTGATTCCTCCATGGTCATGGTCCAGT
>JAGDXH010000004.1:11284-12466 GCA_023256295.1 Thermoproteati archaeon | reverse complement strand
AATCGGTGATGACTTCAGCTTTCCCTCAAAGCACGACACGATCTGCGCGGCGATCTCGCTCGGGGTACTCATCGTCGTGTCTAGCTCAAAGGATCTATCTGGCCACTTCCTGAGAAAGTTGAACTGAACGGTACCCAAGAACTCCGCCGCCACGTTTTCCTTGACTTTGTCCTCTGCGTAGCCTCTGGATTCCAGTCTCCTCTTCAAGGTCAGGGGATTTGTCCTTAGGATGATGGCAGCCTCTGGGGTGCTGTCTAAGAAAGAAAGGTCTGTCCAGGCCAACACCTGGAACTTGGAAGAGGCCTCTTTCGCAAGAAGCAGGGCCTTCCTCTCGTCTATGACCTTTGCCCCCCTTCTTTTGTCATCCCGACTGACTGCTTCTCTTGCCAAGACCTGACCCAGATCTATGGCCTTCAGCCCCATGGCTTGGAGCTGGAGAACCGTCTGGGTCTTTCCAGTTCCTGGAGTACCGCTCAGCAAAAAAACCATGTTCAGTCGTTTGAGCCCTCGGAAGGGCCTCCCTTTGGCGTGGAGGGTGCCTTGCTTCTTGCGCTCATTATGACGTCGTCTATCCTGACGATCACACTTGCTGCTTCTGTTGCTGCTCTGATGACCTGTCTCTTCACAAGGGCTGGCTCGACGACTCCCAGCTTGAACATGTCGACTGGCTCCGTACCGTCCATGCTGACTCCCATGTTTGCCCCGTCAGGTTTCTCGTGGACGGCTCTGAGCTCGGTTATGACGTCGACAGAGTCGAGTCCTGCGTTCTCCGCAAGGGTCCTCGGTATGGCCTCGATCGCGTCCGCAAAGGCCTCCACGACGAGCTGCTCTCTTCCTCCTATCTTGGCGGCCTCTGCCCTGAGGGTTTTCGCGATCTCGGCCTCGGTGGCTCCACCGCCTGGGACGATCGCCTTTGACCTGTAAAGGTCCGCGACGACGGAAAGAGCGTCCTTCAGCACCCTTTCAGCTTCGTCTACTGCTCTCTCCAGCCCGCCTCTGAGGAGTATGCTGACGGCCTTGGGGTTTGCGCAGCCTTCCACGAAGACCATCTTGTCATCTCCTATCTTCCTCTCCTCGACAAGCTCCGCGTGCCCTAGGTCGCTCGGAGAAAGGTCTTCGAGGCTTGTGACGATGTTTCCGCCCGTGGCCTTCGCCAGCTTCTCCATGTCGCTTCTCTTCGCC
>JAGDXH010000004.1:8843-11274 GCA_023256295.1 Thermoproteati archaeon | reverse complement strand
CCCGCCTCACCGCAAGTATGTTCAGCTTGGCTAGGAAGTGCTGAGCCACGTCATCTATGCCCTTCTGGCAGATCACAACGTTTGCCCCTGAGGCGTGGATCTTGTCAACCATTTCCTTGAGCATGTTCTCTTCTTCGTCTAGGTAGGCTTTCATTTGGCTGGGATCGGCGATCCTGATCTCGGCGTCTATTTGCGTCTTCTCTATCTCTAGGGAAGCATCGATTATGGCTATCTTCGCATCCCTTATCACCTTGGGCATGGCCGGGTGCACGACTTCCTTGTCCAAAACCACACCGTAGACAAGCTCGGTGTCAAGTAGTCCCATGCCTTGCTTCTTCGTGATCTGTATGAGGTCTTGGTCTATTATTACCTTTCCGTCTCTCTCTTCCTTTATTTGGCTGACGCTGTCAACCGCTATTTTTGCCAGCTTTTTCTTGGCATCTCCTTCCACCTTGTTCCCTATGGAGGTAAGCGCTGCTTGAAGTATCAGGTCATCGTCTGCCTGTTTTGATATGGAGTCAATGACCTTGTCAGCTATCTCGGCTGCATGCTGAAATCCTGAGGCTATGAGGGTTGGGTGTATGTCTTTCTCAATGAGGTTGGAAGCTTGTTCTAGAAGGGCACCCGCCAGCACCACCGCAGAGGTCGTCCCATCTCCCACCTCATCGTCCACGGTCCTAGAAGCCTGGACCATCAGCTTGGCGGCAGGATTTTGAACGTCCATTTCCTTGAGTATCGTGGCCCCATCGTTGGTCACGGTTATGTCCCCAAGAGAATCTACAAGCATCTTGTCTCTTCCCCTGGGTCCCAGGGTAGGCTTTACCGCCTCGGCAATTGCTATGGCAGCTGAAAGGTTGTTCCTAAGCGCATCTTTACCCGTTGTGCGCTGAGAGCCCTCCTTGAGGAGGAGTACCGGTACACCTCCAAGATTGGCTGGAATAACGCTCATCAAAGTTCACCGAACTTTTTCGGCTGGACCTTATAAGTATTTACGACTTCTGTCTCGAGAGCATTTGAGAGACGGTTGAGTGCAACCTCTGGCGCTTGGGTGTCGGGCTGGTCGAAACCATGTCTCGATCCGCGGCGTCGGTCCTCTTCGCGTCGCCGAGATTGGGACTTGTTTTGATGTGAGCCTGAATTTACAAGGCCCTTGTTGCTTTACCTAAGCGTCGTTGGATCAGGAACCTCAATTCCTTCAGGGATGAGAGGATGTCAGAACTCTGATCGACCGATCTGTTTTTATCTCTGTGCACTGCTATCTGATGCAGAAAAGGAGGTTTGGTAGGATAGGTTATTGGACCAGCATAGTTGCCCTTGGATCACTGGCCGTGGGATGGCGTTCTCTTTCTCCAGGGGAGATAGATTCGACCGTGCGCTTGGCCTTGGACCACGGTGTGAACTACTTCGACGTTGCACCCAGCTATGAGGATGCAGAGGTGCACTTGTCTCATTGGATCAGGGAGTACAGGGACAGTATCTTTGTTGCTGAAAAGACCATGGCTCGCGAAGGAAAGGGGGCTTGGGAGGAGCTCCAGTCGAGCCTCAAGAGAACGGGAGCTGAGTACTTCGACCTATATCAGCTTCATGCAGTCAATACCATGGAGGACCTGAACAAGGCCCTTGGCCCTGGGGGAGCCGTGGAGGCATTTGAAGAGGCCAAGAAGCAAGGCCTCATAAAGCACATCGGGATAACCGGGCATGCTGACATGACGGTCCTTGCAGAGGCCATACGTAGATATCCGTTTGAATCTGTCTTGCTTCCGGTCAACTTCATCATGTATCATAAACCCACTTCGAAAAGCGATTTCAGGCCAGTGCTCAACATGGCCCTTGAGAAGGACATGGGGGTCATCGCCATAAAGGTCATAGCCAAGCAGAGATGGACCAAAGAGCCTCACTCCTATCGCCCTTGGTACGAACCATTCGATGACCCTGAGGTCATAAGGATGGCCTTTGACTTCTCCCTCTCTCAGCCTGGTGTTTCGGCATATGCCACCGCTTCAGATCACAGGCTTGTTCCAAGCATAATTGAGGCAGCGGAGTCCTATGAACCCATATCCGCCGAGGAATGGATGACGCTCAGGCAAATGGCGGAGCGCATTCAGCCCATATTTCCCGAGCCCACCTGAGGCCTTGCCAAGGCGCGTATGCCCAACCTTTCCTGCAGCTCCTTTGCAAGTATGGGTGCAGAGGGACTCCTGTAAGCGTCTGTGATCACGATCCTGGGATGACTTTCGTGAACGTAAAGGACTAGGTCGTCGAAGTCGGAGTGATCGCTCAGACCAACCAGATACAGGTTATCTTTGAGTCTTTCAAACGGTTTCATGTCCCTTCCTGTCACAAGCACGGTTGTCGTGCGCGAGGTATGTCTGGCGTTGAGAGGCCAAAGGGCCACGTAAGCCTTGTCTCTGACGGCGCGCAGCGCGCGCTC
>JAGDXH010000004.1:0-8833 GCA_023256295.1 Thermoproteati archaeon | reverse complement strand
CGCGCTCAGTGGACGCTTCCAGGTATTCTGGAAGCCTGACACCGTACTTCTCGTAGACCCTTGCGAGAGCGTATCCCTTGCTGTCCACTATGATGGGTATCCCCCTTGGAAGCTGGGCCAGCAAGGCGAGCACCTCCTGCAGCTTCCCGTTGGAGGCCAGGACCTCCACGGGTCCCTTTTGAAGCGCGGTCTCCACTAGGTCCACAAGCAGCAAGTCCACATCGGTGTAGTTCCTGCGCTGTTCAGGTCTTCCATAAGTGGCCTCGATCACCAGTTCATCTGGATGGAGGACGCGCGTCCCGTTGAACTTGAAGTCTCCTGTGAAGGCCATGGAGCCCTCCTTGGTCTCTACCATGACCTGCGCGGCTCCCAGTATGTGGTTGGCCTTGAAGAGGGTGAGCGTTCCGTCTTTCAGTTGAAGGGGTTTCTCGTAGGCGAGCCCCAGAGGGTTCTTGTGCTTGAGCTTGCCCAGCGCAGCCAAAAGGTCCAGAGTTTCAGGGGTGGCCACCAACCTACCTCCGGTCGTCAAACCTCCCATGTGGTCGGCATGCGCGTGTGTGATGACGTGTATTGGTTTCTTTGTTGAACCGTCGCAGCCCACCTCTTCTCCGAGCTCTACCTCTCCGTTTGCCCTGACGTTTGCGCGGGGCTCTGAGAAGTTCAGCAGGTCGTCCTGCAAGCTGCTGACCCGGCAACTCAGGCTTAAAAAGCTGGTGCGAACGAAATCTATTCGTTATTATTGCGATTTATACGTATTTCATAAATATAGCTGGCAAGGTTTAAATCCAGCCTCTTCAGCAAACTCATGAGATCCAGGGCGCCGCTATCGCTTGATGTCGCCATGCTTGCGGTTTCAGCTTCCCTCTACGCAGTTGGATCGATGCTCACGGAGTACACGGCTAGTCCCTGGGGAATCGGCCAGTTCAGGCCTGCAGTTGTATTCCCAACGGTTTTTGCAATACTGTTTGGTCCTTGGGTTGGAGGACTGGGGGCTGCGATAGGGACATTTGTGGCCGCCATGCTGACAAACGGGAACGTTCCCCTCAGCTTGATGGCAGGAGTGCCAGGAAACTTTGTTGGTTTCTTCGTGCTGGGATATTTGGCAAGCAAGTTCAGCTGGAGAAGGTTTGCTTGGGTAACTGTGCTCTCGTTGCTGATTGGCAACGCGGTGGCAGGTCTGGGCGTGGTATGGTATCTTTCGGCTTTCGTCGGTTGGCCATCGCCTCTCAGCGTCAGGGGCATGGCGATCGCGTTGGGGCTCACTTCATGGTGGCTCATCACGATGCTTCCCTTCGAGTTCGTGGCCGTTCCTCCCATCTTGAAAGCCTTGTGGAGAGCTTTCCCAAGCTTGGCTGAGCGCTCATCTCCAAAAGACGATGGGCTGAGCCCGAAATCTATCCTGGTTTCTCTAGGGATTCCAGGGGGTGCCATGACCGCGTTCGGCTTTTTCCTGTGGCTTAACCCAACCGTTGCCTTGCTCATGATGAGTGGTCTCCACAACCCCGCCGAGTTTGTGGCGGCAACCACCATGATGTTCTTCCTTGGAGGGTTAGCTCTAGTGGCTACGGGGGCCACTCTCTCCGTCTACTTCTCAAGACCAGGTCGTAGACCGGTTCCTTCCAGCGGAAACACTGCGACGTCGGAGTAAGTTGGTCCCTCTGCCCTCAGGACGCTTTGCTTGAGCCTGAACTCCTTGGCCAAAAAGCGCCCCAATGCCAGGGTGTCTACCTCTTTGGCGGCTGCTTTGATGTCCACTGGGATCTTGCTTCTTGCGACAGTGACGTGAGCCGTGAATGGCTTCTTATCGTAGGGGAGAGCTTTCAGGTCCAGCGCCCTTCTGACGTTCTCAGCCAAGCTTTGAAGCAGGGTTGCTGCATCCTCATCCACGCCCAGCCATACTACCCTGCAGCTTTGATTGCGGGGAAAACCCCCCAGGCCCCTTAGGCTTATTTGAAATGCCGGCTCCTTAACAGAGGACAGGGCGTCTAGTGTGGCAGCGACCTGATTCTCTGCGATCTCTCCCATAAATGCAAGGGTTATGTGCAGTGCCGAGGGCGAAACCAACTTCAGGCCGGGTACCCCCTTGAGGCCTTCTAGCACATGCCTGAGTCCTTCGCTTTCCCTGACTTCCTGAGGGATGTCCACTGCTACGAATGCGCGCATGGATGAAGGGGTGAGCTGCGCTTAAAAGCACTGCAACTTTTTGATCATGCGGGTCTTGGTGTTGACTGGGATGCCTGGAGCAGGCAAATCCACGGTTTCGAACATAGCTAGATCCATGGGCATTTTGACCGTATCTATGGGCGACGCGGTGAGGCATGAGCTCGCCAGAAGAGGGTTGGAATCTACTGTTCAGAACTTTGACTTTCTGACCCAGGAGTTGCGCAAAGAAAGGGGACCGACTGCGGTTGCGCAGCTGACATATGAAATGATCTCTGAGCTTGATCAAGCGTCGATTGACACCCTGGTGATTGACGGCATGAGAAGTCAAAGCGAGCTTGAGGCCGTTAGGAGTTGGCCCTTCGTAGATTCTGCAACGGTGTTGGCGGTCTTGTCATCTTTTTCAGACAGGTTTACCAGACTGTATGGAAGGGGAAGAGCAGGAGACCCAAAGAGCCTCCACGAGCTGCACGAGCGGGATTCGGTTGAGCTTTCTTTTGGTTTGGGAAACCTCATAGCGCTGTCTGACATGTACCTCGTAAACGATGCTGGGTTGGAGGAGTTCTCGGCAGCTGCGAGCCAGAAGTTGCGGGCATGGCTCTCCGCGGAAGCCAAAAAGGCATAAAAGCTTCTGGCAAAACCGTGCATGAGCCTTGAGGAAGGAGAGGAGCACCCCCTGATCGGTCTGTTGTACAGACCCTTGAATGCCTTCGAGGAAATAAAGCAAAGGGAATCTGGTTCTTGGCCCCTCGTCATTTTCCTTGGGGTGATAGCTGCTGGTGTGCTGAACGACGTCGTACTCATATCGAAGATATATGTAGCTGAGTCTCCTCCTCTGGGCATTCAAGGACCACCAGTAGTTCAGTGGATATATCAACAGCAGTCTCTCTTCTTTTACACGCTTGCTCTTTCCGCATACTACTATGGCATACATGTGGTTTTGGAGGTTCTCTTTAACTTCGCGGTAGTCTGGTTGATCCTATTCTTCTTTGGAAAGACCAGGGACTCCAAGGGTGGCACCAAACGTCTCTTTTACTTCTCTTTTTACTCTCTATTTCCGATGCTCGTATTGGGCATCGTGTCCATTTTGTTGGCGTCCATGGTACCGTACATGAGCTACCTAAACTTGCTTCAGGTCGAGTCTGCGAACTTCTTTTACAGGCTTTGGGAGTACGTCGGCTGGATAGGCGAGCTGTGGGTGGCGATCCTGACAGCTGCCTCTGCTCATTCCTCGCACTCGGTTCAGGGTCAGCAGCTGCTTTTTCTAGTTAGCTTGGTGGCCTTGGCAACTTTTCTCAGGATCTACTACGTCTTTTGAGGGTCCGGTCGTCGGGCGGTGCTTCTCCAGATCCTGTGCTGATCCACATAAACCAGGTTTATCCTGTGAAGTTCTTCGAGTATCTTCTTTTCGGCTGGCGAGAGAGCATCCACTTGATCCTGAGTCATGGGCAACCTTGACATCATGGCATCGTACGACGGTCCATAGACGACTATCTGGTCGTCTTCGGGACCAAGAAGCCTTATTATCCCCTCTTGTTCCAGCTGCTTCAGTTGAGCCAAGGGCTTCCTGAGTTTTGATAGCTGGTATGCTCCAACATCTTTTATGAATTTTATGAACTTATCTTCCGAGACATCCGGTGGGCGAGCTTGCTGTCTGCTTTCCCTTCCCTGCGAGGGAGAGGTTGGTATGAAAAGCCGGGGTTTTTTCCCCGTCTGCGGTGCTTGCACAACTTCTTCGCTGGGTTGGATCTCTTCTTGCTCCTCCTCAGTCGTCACCGTTTGCTCTTGGATGCTGGGTGCCGTCTGCCTTCCTTCATGAATGGAGGTCTTTATTTCCTCGAGGGTGTCTGCCGCGTTCTGCAGCTTCTCCCATATGAGGGATAACATCTCGTAGTTTGGGTCCTGCTGTCCGCCTTTGCACAGTTCCTTTATCACCTCACCGAAGTCCAACTTTCTCTTTAGTTTGTTCTCAAGTTGTAGCCTCCTCTCTTCTAAGACGGAATATGCTTCATCGTCTACCTCTATTTGCTTTGCCATGCGTGACTTGGTCGGGCCGTAGAATTTAACTCTAACTGGGGTCGGGGGAACAGAGGTTCTCGAGGGAGGGATAGTTCACCTTCATTCGACCACGATGAAACCTGAACGGTTTATATTTTACCTCTGGGTTCTTTCGATTTGAGCGCTTTTCAGAGCGGGTACGCGGCTAAGGCGGAGTTGCTGACCATCGGTGATGAGATCCTTACTGGTCGGACGGTAAATACGAACGCGGCCTATCTCGCCAGAAAGCTCACGCTTCTGGGTTTTGTCGTCAAGAGGATAACTGTTGTAGAGGACGGACAGGCTCAGATATCTCAGGCTATCACGGAAGCTCTTTCGAGGGAAATAGAGCTGCTCGTCGTCACTGGCGGTCTTGGTCCCACGTATGATGACGTGACCATGCAGATGGCGTACTTGCCAGAAGGGGCCAAGCCGCTCCAAAATCCCGTGGGGATGGCTGTGGGGGCGTGGATTGAGCTTGGCGAGGGAAAGACGCAGAGGATCGTGGTACTTCCCGGCGTTCCGTCCGAGATGGAAGCCATGTTCGAACATCACGTCGTGCCAGTGCTGGCTCGGGAGCAGAGTTTGTTCTTAGCAGAGAAGGAGTTCAAGGTCCTAGGGATCTATGAGGCCTCTTTGGCTCCGTTCGTCAGGCAGCTGGTGTCCCAGAACGAGCTTCTTTATGTGAAGACACACCCTCGTCTTGAAGCAGGCAAACCAAGCATGCTTGTTCACGTGGAATATGCGTCGCAGTCGAAGCAGAAAGCTCAGGATTCTGTCGAGGCCGCATCTCTTTTGATTCAAAGGGAGGTGGAGAGGCTAGGTGGGAAAGTTGAAAGTTGAAGCCAGCCTGCCGAAGTTCGCCTGCCCGAGGGGGAACTGTTGAGCAGCGAAGGGTTCGACTCGGTGTTGGCCGAGGTCTTGGCTCGCATTGTCCCCTCATCTCAAGAGCAGGACAGGATACTCTCTATTTCCTCAGAGCTGGTGTCCCGCATTTCTGTGTCCTCGGCCTTTAAGGTCGAACTGGAGGGATCTGTGGCAAAGGGCACATGGCTGGCTGGAAGTCCAGAGCTCGACGTATTTCTCCTCTTTCCAGTAGGGACACCCCTGAGCTACATGCAGAAGGTGACGTTGGAGGTTGGCTCAGCCGTGCTAAGGGATCAAAGGATGAGCTATGCCGAGCACCCATACGTGAGGGGATTCTACGACGGCATCCCAGTGGATCTTGTACCGTGCTATGAAGTCAAGTCGCCAAGCGAGATGGTCAGCGCAGTCGATAGAACTCCATTTCACACGCGGTACATAAACTCCCATCTGACACCAGAGCAAAAGGATCAAGCTAGGTTGCTGAAGGCGTTCTTGAAGGGATTAAGGGTCTACGGTGCCGAGATACGCGTCAGAGGATTCTCTGGGTACGCCGCGGAGGTCATGGTAGATCGCTTCGGAGGCTTTCGGCCTGTGCTAGAAGCAGCTCAGGGTTGGAGGCCGGGACAAAACTTGGGGTGGCAGGGCCGTCCCGACGTCCTTGGACTTCCTGACCCGGTTGATCCCTCAAGAAACGTCGCGGCTTCTGTTTCCAAGCGGAGTTTTTCGCTATTCGTCGCGGCTTCTGGCTTCATGCTTCGGCGTCCCTCGCCGAATTATTTCTTTCCCGTGGAACTTCCAGCGAAAAAAAAGGACAGTTCAGGTCTATTGGTGGTCCGGATTTCTCCAAAGAGACCGGGTCAGGTTGATGACGTCTTGTGGGGCGAGATCTGGAGGGCTTTAGAAGGACTAAGCAGCAGCTTGATCAGACGGGGGGTGCCTGTCTGGGATGCATCTGCATACGTGGAGTCGGACCTGGTCTACCTCTTCTTCGAGCTTGAGTCCATAAGGCTTCCAGGGCGTGAGCTGGTATACGGACCTCCAGTGCACATGCAAGAGAGTGCCTTGCGGTTCGCTGACAAGTGGTTGGAATCTTCCGAGCTCTTGAGAGGCCCTTGGGTTCAAGACGGCAGATGGATGGTTATCAGGAAGAAGGCCAAGGCCGTCAAAGACGTCGTGATGGAGATCACCAGAGAGGGAGCCGGTTTGGGCGATGCGTTTGGGTTTGGACCAGGCGAGGCAGAGGTCGCTGTCGGCAACTCTGCGTTCGCGCTTTCGCACTCAGATGGCTACAGGCGGGCGCTTTTGCAGTTTTCTGGAAAGGCGGAGAGTTTCTTGAACTCCTAGCGCAACTCAGACTTGACCGGGCTTTCTGCACCGCATGCCATGCACTTTATGTAGGTCACGCGCCCTTTTTTCACAAGGGTGGTGTCAGGTCTGCCGCACACAGGGCATTTCACGTAATCTTGGTAGTAGGTTTCGAGGGCTGAGTCGATCTGAGTTTGAGATACGACGCTGTTGAAGATCAGCTTGTGATCTTCCAAGTTTCCTGCCGTTCCAAGTTTCTTCGTCAAATAGACGTACAGCTGCTGTGGCTTTCTCTGAAACAGCTCGCATATGTCGCCGAAGTTTTCCAGAGAGGTCTTCCTTCCAAGAATTTTCAGCTCTGCCTTGGGAACTTCGAACCAGTCACTCTTGGCTTGAGTCTGTGGAAGGCCAGCTCTTAGCCTTTGGAGTAGCTGCTTGTAGTCGTTTGCGGAGGTCATATGGTTGCTTGGCTGGGCCTTATAACCCTTGGCTTTTATCCTGTTTCCATCACGCATTTAAGGGCCTTCCGTTTACGCGCATGGCCAAACTTTGCTTGATCAGGCACGGGGAATCGCTTTGGAACGAGGAAAACCGGTTCACTGGTTGGACGGACGTCCCTCTTACCGAAAAGGGAAGAAGAGAGGCCTCTCTCGCTGGTGAAATGCTGAAGAAAGAGGGAATCAGGTTTGACGTGGCCTACACCAGCGTGCTATCGAGGGCAATCGAGACACTAGAGATCTGCCTTAGAGCTCTGGGGCAGAATCCTCCAATCATAAAGGACTTCCACCTGAATGAAAGGCACTACGGCGACCTTCAAGGCCTCAACAAGGCCGAAACCGCGAAGCGCTACGGAGAGGATCAAGTAAAGCTCTGGAGGAGGAGCTACGACGTCAAGCCACCCAACGGAGAGAGCCTGAAGGATACCCAGGCTAGAACTGTTCCATTCTTTGAGAACTGCATACTGCCTGACCTGAAGATGGGAAAGAACGTCTTGGTTTCTGCGCATGGCAACAGTCTGCGTTCCATAGTCATGTTCCTGGAGCACATATCGGAGCAAGACATACCCTTGCTTGAGATACCGACGGGTTTGCCGATACTTTACGACGTTGATGAGGAAGGCCGCATCCTTTCAAAGAAGGAGCTTCATCCCGAGCCCGAGCAGTCCTCAGGACATGCATAAAAACCCTTGCCGTGAAACGGCGGGTCCGTCGCCTAACACGGGATGGGCGCAGGCCTTCGGAGCCTGTCAAGTGGGTTCGACTCCCACCGGACCCAACTCGGTCGAACTTCTCTAAGAGAATGCTTAATCGTCAGTTCGACCTCTCAAGTTGAGTTGAGCGGGAAAAAGACAGACCTTTTTTACGCCAAGCTTCATCGCACCAGCGAGGCTGCTGTGCTTGGGGCATGCGACGCGGAGCTTCTTGGGAAGACCCTGACCTGTGGTGGCTTGGTCCTCTACATAGACCCCGCGTTCTTTGGAGATTACCCGCTTTCCTCTGAAGAACTAGCCCCGATGATGATGGAGGCGGACATCCTTAACCTATTTGGGGACCGTACGGTTTCCCTCGCGGTCAGCCTCGGCTACGGTGGAGTTTCGGCGGCACAGGAAGTTTGCGGCACAAAGCACCTTCAGCTGCTCAGGAGCTAGAGATCAGCTCTGGACTGTCCATTTTGAGGGCGTTGAACCCATCTTCTGTCAGCCCATAGAGAGCCCCTCTTCCTCCGAACTTCTTGACGTAGCCTTTTTTCTCTGCGCTTTTAGCCACTATGTAGCAATACACGGTACCCATGCCGGCCCTTTCTGATATCTTCTTGATTGAACTGGGCTGTTTCAAAGCATTCAACGCTGAGAGAAACTTTCTTTCTCCCTTTGTTAGTATCTTCACCCTTTTGCTCGCCTCGTTTTCATCTACCCATTCGCCATTTATCATAATTTTCGTCAACATTTACCTTAAGTAATCAATCGGCATAATATAAGCTTTTCGAAGGATTGTGCAAAAAGCCTTGGTCGCCCCGTCAAATTATAGTTTGGCTTTCATCTCTAAGTCCTATACCGACCTTCCTGCATAGCTCGCAATAGCTCGCAGAGATCTGATCAATGCTTTTTCCAGACACCAGCGCCTCCGCCATGCTTTCCGCAAACCTATGTATGTCTTCTGCCCAAGGTCTTGTGAGTTCTTGTTCCCTTGCCCTTTCCCCGCTCAGATAATGACTGACGGACGCTTGAGAAACGCCAAGCAGGGTAGCCGCTTGACTCTCGCTCATGGAGTAGTTGGATATCAGCACCCTGGCTACCTCAGCCCTTACGCTTGGGAGCAGGAACTTGACCGACTCTTCGCACTTGGCCAGGCTCTTCATCTTCTCGTATGTAGGCCTCCTGTTTTTAAGTATTACGCCGTTATAAAAATGGCGGGCTCGAGGGGATTTGAACCCCTGATCAACGGCTCCGCAGGCCGCCGTCTTT
>JAGDXH010000030.1:13560-14216 GCA_023256295.1 Thermoproteati archaeon | reverse complement strand
GCCGTTGGCCAGTGTCAGAGTTTACTCTTGCGCGAAGGGTAGAATCAGCCCAGTCCATCGGACTTGGGGGAGGGCCGAGTTCTATGCGACCGCCGTGAACTTCTACAGGTCTGTCTTGAAGGGTTCGCTTTTGGTGGGTCTAGATGCCCCCTATTGGGTCGAGGAAGAGGTGGAGAAGACTGGAGGAAGGGTGATTCGGCAGGGCCTGGGCGTTGCTGATGTGATCTCCGAACAGGGAAGCATGGTTGCTCTTTGGCAACACGGCGTGGCGTTTCCTCAATTTAGCCCATGGGTTGATCCGGCTCTCGAGCTAGTCGAGATGATGGCAGCCGAAGAAAATGAGCATCCCCCCCTTCACAGTCTCTACTTTTCTGGTGAGGGTAGCCTCGATGACCTACGGCTGCAGCTGGAGTTCTCCAGTGGCTGGGGATGGAAAGGAGGCAGGGGTAGACTCGGCCGGTCTTACGTGCTGGCTGTGCAGCGTGGCAGAAGTCTTTGGTTCATGATAGAGGATACGGATGGCGTCTCGCTGCGTGAAGCGGCAGAGGAGCTCAGGACCATCCTTCCAAGCCTGAGCGCTGTAGAGGAAAGGGACTGGTTGCGGCGAGCGCGCTTGAAGGGAGCCGTGCTGGCAGGTGGCCTTGGAACCAGACTCA
>JAGDXH010000030.1:0-13550 GCA_023256295.1 Thermoproteati archaeon | reverse complement strand
TCAGGTCTGCCCTCCAGGGCATCGGCTCTGGAATTCAGTTCCTCGCTCAGAGCTTGCCTTTGGGCACAGCACACGCGGTTTCTCAACTTGAGTCGTTTGCAGACGAGGACGTGTTGGTGGTCTCGTCCGATGTAACCCTCAGCTCAGCCGCTCTTGAACGGCTCATTGCCCATCGCTCTAGCTCTCGTGCGAAGATAACCTTACTGGGGGTAAAGGTCGCGGATGCAAGGAGGTATGGGGTCTTGCTGTTGGAGGGGGAGCGGTTGGTTCAGGTCGTGGAGAAACCCGAAATACCCCTGACCGACGTGGTCAATTCCGGCATATACATAGCATCACCAGAGGTCATCGAGAATGCTCGGTCCGTAAAACCCAGCCCTAGGGGGGAAATGGAGATCACAGACCTCTTCCAGCAGCTTGCTCGGCGCGGAGACGTAGACGTCTTCGTTGATCAGGGAAACTGGTGGCATGACGTCGGAGAGCTAGCCGGGTTGCTTGCCGGGAACCGTTATTATCTGGAGAACCCTCAAGTTGATGTCTCAGCTTTGGGTCACCTGGTTTCAGCCGGGACAAGCAAGCAGTTGAACGGTGGAGATGTGATGGGCCCTTCTTTCGTGTCCCAATGGGCAAGTGTACAAGGCGAGGTTGGCCCTTACTCAGCGCTGGATTTCGGGGCAGTTGTTGAAAGCGGGGCAATGGTCGCGGACTCGCTCCTCATGGCTGGCGCCAGAGTGCGCTCCGGCTCCTCGGCTACTCATGCGGTGCTGGGTCCTGGCGCGATCTTGTCCGAGAGGGTAGTAGGAAGCAGTGAGAAACCAATACTGGTTGTTTAGAAGTCGTGGTCCCTTGACGGTTTCTCTGGCAGATAATGCCATCCGTAGGAGTTGCTAGAAACACTTAAAAGGTCGGTCGAAATGCAACCGAGATGTCAGGTAGCTACTGGAATGGCGTCCACTTCGACACCAACTCAGTAATTCCGCCTTGGATAATAGCGATATACTTCCTCATAATAATTGGGCTGCTGGCGTACGGTTGGAAGAAGCATCTTCTGGCTTCGTTCAAGACGGTTGACTACGTCTACATGGGCCTTCTTGCCGCCATACTGGTGATATGGAACTTCTTCATCTCTCCCCTCATACCTAGGTTTAGCGGTGTTACGACCTGGTTCTACTATCCCGACATAGGTGAGATCTTGATATTGCTTCTTGTCGCTTCTCTGATAGGCAAGCCCGGTTCCGTCATGACCATGATGTTCATATACACGCTTCTTTCAGACATATTTCACTATGGCTTCGGAGGAGAGCCTTTCTGGTTCATCTATGAGCTCACCGCCTACGCAGCGCTCTACGACCTCTATCTCCTGCTAAGGGGAGAGTACTTTGGCACAGATCATCAAGCCGTCTTCTGGGGCAAAAAGAAGGTGCAGGGAGAAGGTGGCACGACCACGCAGCAACACTTGGTTACTATCCGGGGATTATTCGTGCTGGATTGCTTGGTAGGCGGCATAATAGTCGGCATAGCGTACAACTTCTGGTACCAGGGCTTCTGGGCCACGTTTATAGAAGGCTACAGCTACACGACCAACTACGTGCTCACAACCACGCTTACAAACGCTGCTGGAGGAGCCCTGATGGGCTTGATAGCGGCCCCCTTCGTCGTGTACATCAGAAAGGTCATAAAGGGAGTATACTGAGATTTTTTCCTTTTGTGTCGGTTCATGTCTGCGCCAAAGCAATCTCGTCAAGACTGCGGGCGCAGGGGACAGTCTGTCTGGATTCACTCGAAAGAAACGCGAGTACTCACGAAATGAGATAAGCCAATTTGCAGGGGTAGTTGCTCTCCAGAGCGAAGAAATCTGATCAAATTTGCTGGGATTCTTGCCAGCCTTCGGGCAGCACCGACTTCCTTCTGTAATACTTGACCAACCTCCTGATCTTGGAGCTCGTCCTTATGAGGCCTTTTTTTGAGTCAACGTCCTTGGGATGCTGCTCTAGGTGTTCTTCGATTCTCCTCTTCTTTCTTATGAGGTTGAGCAGGTCCTCTGGGGTGGTTTCCTTTAGTCCCTCTTCTGCAAGGACCTTCGAGAGAGACTTACCGAATACCCGTTTCACCGATGGGACTGCCTCCTGATCCCTCAGGATCATGCCGATCGCGGCCTTTGGCTTGCCATCCCTCATCAGCTGCACTATTTTTTCGCGTACGGCATCTTGACTGCC
The DNA here is from genome assembly GCA_023256295.1 of Thermoproteati archaeon. Taxonomy (GTDB): domain Archaea; phylum Thermoproteota; class Thermoprotei_A; order Marsarchaeales; family UBA168; genus UBA168. Next base: position 11,337 of record JAGDXH010000030.1, on the reverse strand, counting down.
CACGAATCCCTCGCTTAGTTGGACCTCTCCAAGCGGCCTAGCTGAGTGCGACTTTCCTTTCCTGTGATTCTTCTTCAACGTCCGACGACCACTTGATGGACTCTTTTAACCCTTTCGCTCAACTCTCCCTTAAGCAGGTTTAAGCGCCGGAGCGCGTTAACTTCATGACCTCCGAGGAGGATCTTGAACGTTGGCTCCTGTCGTCGGAGAAGGTCTACATCGAGACAGGTCGCAGCTTAGATGCCCTGTTGGCATCTACCTTGCTCGCTGATTTCTTGGTTTCTAGCGGCATTGACTTCAGTCTATCCTTTGCCAGCGATCTGGTGCAAAGTCCTGCCGAGCGCCACTTGTTGAGAGTGGGAGCTGGAGTCCCCTATGGGTCGCGTGGAAATGAGTGGTACGTGGATTACGCTCCGCTCAGGGATGTGCCAAACGGCCTTGCCTGTCAAGGCTCACTTACCGCCTATCTGAGACGCGCTTTGGGCTTCGGTCAGCCAAAGTTGGAGGAATTGGCATTGGCTGATCCAATTCTTTCATTGGGCAAGGTACATCTGCCTCAAGACTTTCAGAACGAGGATCTAGAGCTTGGGCTATTGCCTTGTCTTCCTGTCTCTGAATCTGATCTGGTGCAGGCTCCTTCGCCAAGCGACGTGCTTGAAAGGCTGGGGATTTCAGCCCAGCTGATGCCTGATCTTTCCAGGGATACCTTCGCTTCAGCCAACGCGCTTCAAGCTCTTCTGATGAAGGGCGATCCAGAAGCGCTTGCGGTTTCTTTCTCTTTCGAAAGGAAGCTAGAAGTCCCAAAGATGGGTTCGCTTGTTGATGAGGCGTTGAAACACTTTTTCCGGGAAAGGAACGAATGGGTCTCCGTGGGGGTTCAGCCTGCCGGGGAGCTCCTAGTGCTTTCTCCACCGTCGGGTTATCGCCTCGAGACGCTCCTTCCGACGCTTTACCTCCTCAATCGCAATGCCTCTCCGCTTTATGTCGCTTGCTCGTCTGAGACCGGGGTAGAGGTTTGGGGCTTGGGTGGGGGAGCACAGGCGTGGCTTGAGGGATTGACAGCGCGCTGGGACGGCCGTTTAATAGCGTCAGCCTTAGTTCCAAGGGTATACCTAGGCGTTGGGATGCCTGAGTTGCTGGCTCTTGTCACCGGGAGCGAGGAGCTGTCTCCATGAGTCTCGTCTACAGCTGCGACCTCGACGCGGCCTTAAACAGCCCATGCCTTGGCGAGAGACACGGGCCAGGGGTACGTAAGCATCCCGAGGGAGAGATGATCACGCGCCGCGAAGGCCGTCGGAAACCCCAAAGCCCCGCCCGTAAACAGGGATACTTTACTTGAATATGCTTTTAAACGGAAGGGGCGGTGCGTAGGAATGACGAAGGCCATCGAGGTTTCCGGAGTATCAGTCCGTTACAACGTCAACGGGGAACCCGCCTTGAAGGATGTGAGCTTCGACATAGATGAGGGGGAGTTCGTACTGCTTGTAGGTCGGACAGGGTCAGGCAAATCGACCCTGCTCAACACCATAAACGGCGTTATCCCGCACATAATCAACGCGCAATCCGAGGGAAGCGTTAGAGTCTACGGCAAAGATCCGAAGACAACTCCCCTGAAGGATTTGAGCCAGATAATCGGAACAGTATACCAGACGCCAGAGGATCAGATATTTTCCCTAATCGTCGAGGATGACGTGGCCTTCGGGCCGGAGAATCTGGCTCTTCCCTCGGATGAGATAAGGAAAAGGGTGGACGACGCGATAGGCCTGGTAAACCTCCAGGGAAAGAAAAGATTTCCGACGTTTCTTCTGTCGGGGGGACAGAAGCAGAGGCTGGTCATAGCGGATGCGCTGGCCATGCGTCCGAAGATAATGATCCTTGATGAGCCAACGAGCATGCTGGATTCCCTCGGGACCTCAGAGGTCTTTTCAACGCTCAAGAAGCTTAGAGATGAGTACGGTATGACAATCATAATGGCCGAGCATAAGGTCGAGAGGGTTCTAGGCCTAGTCGACAGGCTCATACTGATTCACGATCGGACCGTAGCTATTGACAAGCCAATAAGGCAGGCGCTCATGGAGGACCTGAACAGTTATGGAATAGAGGAACCCCAGATATCTTTCCTCTACAAGAAGATTGATCCCGGAGCAAGCATGGCGCCAATCACGGTGGACGAGTTTCTGGAAAAAGAGGCGGGTTTTGCCTCATTTGCGTCCGGCAGGCACCTCCAAGTCGAAGACGCGTTGCCGCCGTCAGGCGACCCAGTTGTTGAGTTCAAAGATGTTTCATTTATGTATGAGAAGTCAAAGAATTACGTGCTGGAAAAAATGAACTTCGTCATAAAGAAGGGTGAGTATGTCTCTGTGGTTGGTCCCAACGGCTCGGGGAAGACCACGGCTCTGAGGCTCATAGCTGGGCTTCAGAAACCGACTCTCGGAGACGTGCGTCTCATGGGCATATCTGTCTCGAAGATCAAGAGGTTAGATTATTCCTCGCTTGTGGGATACGTCTTTCAAGACCCAGACCAAATGCTTTTCAACTCTACGGTACTTGCTGAGGTTGAATTCACTCTTCGTCTCAGGGGTATGGGGAAGAAGGAGGCGGACAAGATAGCTGAAGGCGTGCTCGATCTCTTCAGCCTGAGAAGTTATAGAGACGAAAATCCCCACAGGTTAAGCGTGGGCCAGAGGAGACTGCTTTCTCTGGCTGCGGTTCTCGTCAACAAGCCAAAGATACTGCTTCTGGACGAGCCCACGAGGGGACTTGACTGGCGGACTGGAGAAGAAGTACTCGACTTCGTTGGGCAGCTCGTGAGAGAGCAAGGAGAGACCGTGATAACGGTTTCTCACAACATGAAGCAGGCCTCGGATCACTCTTCCCGGATGATCGTGTTTTACAACGGCAGCGTTGTCGCCGATGGCGATCCTCGTTCTGTTTTTTCTCTATCTCTGGAGCACCCTGAGTGGTCTCTCGTACCGCCTCAGGTGTTTCAGCTCTCAGCAAGAGTGAAGACGGAGCCAGCCGCGATAAAGGTGGACGAGATAGAACCGTTGCTCCAAGAGTATAGGTCTTATTCGGGTCACCGTACTCCTCGACGTCCGTCTTAGCTACGCTTAAAGGCACCCGCCGTTTCACCGTGAAATAGAGGGAACTGCTCCATGAACATAGCCCTGCTCTGGGCGCTGTCCATTTTTCTGATAGTTGCAGGCCCCTTCTTGACGATATACCTGATATGGAAGATCATAGGCTTTCGCGGTTACATGTCTCTCTTCCAGTTTGTGGAGGGAAAGTCCTTTCTATACAGGCTCGACCCCCGCGTCAAGATTTTGCTTGCCATAATAATCACTACAGTTTCAGCTTTCACCATATGGTGGATATCCGGGATCTTCCTCATAGCTATGCTTTCCCTGTACTTCTTCACGGTGGAACCAATGTCTAAGTACAGAATAGTGGTACCCTTGACGATTGCAACTTTTCTCGGAACGGCTTGGAACGAGGCGTTCTTCACAACCCCGTCCCTTTTGGTAGAGCTATTTGGAGCAGATAACTTCCTGTTGCTCTTCCCCTCTCAGTTTCAACTGATTGGAGCCTATGGTCTTTCATTCCAAGGTTTCTTCTATGGTCTTCAGATAGCGTTCAGAGCTGCCGCAGCGATAACTTCTGGGTTCTTGCTGGTGTTCACCAGCTCACCTGCTGACATCCTCAGATCTTTGGAGAAGTCAAAGGTCCCAATCGAGCTTGGATTTGCCTTGATAGTTGCCGTCATTGCCATCCCAAAGATACTGGAAAGTTCAATGACCATACTGGATGCCATGAGAGTTAGGGGTTTCGACTTCGGCCCAGCTAAAAGCAGGAATCCAAAGGTGTTGCTGTCGAAGTTCTATCAGCAACTAAAAGCTGTGCTCATGGCAACTGCGTCCATAATCATATGGACGCTAAAGGGAGCAGAAAACATAGCCATCTCGGCTGATCTCAGGGGCTTCAGGGCCAGCAAGTACAGGACTTATTACAGGGAGATCAAGTTTGGACGGCAGGACTGGTTTGCCACGCTCTTGTTGATTCTGCTCTTTGCGATTGGCGTATACCTAAGCGGTGCCGGGTACGGCCCCTTGGCCTATAACCCTCGACACAGACGCTGACCCTTTGATGAATCTTAGGGCGCTTTCAGGATAACTGAGCGTTGTTAGGTGAGCCGTCTGGAACGCGTCTAGCCGGGATAAAAACCCCTCAAGGCGACCGAGTCAGATCCGCGTTGGCTCGCCGACGCTTTGACGTGGCTTTCCGGTGCTTGAACACTCTGACCCTGAATCCGTCTTTGGAAGCCTTGTTCCTCAGACCCCTGCTCCTCTTTCCGGCTGCCGTTAGCCCTCTGAACACCCTTCCCTTTTGAGAGGGATTTGCTATCCACTTCCTCTCCTTATCTGAAAGTACTGATGGGTTGTGGGGATCTACCAGCACGACCTCGAACCACTTGTGCTTCCCGTCTTCTCCAACGTAGTAGCTGCCCAATACTTCCAACCCGGGAAACTTTTCTGCTGCCTTCCTCTCGGCCAAGGTCTGAGCGTTCAGGTTGTACCGGATCAGTCTTATGCCCATGTTCTTTGGCCTTCTTGCTGCCCTAGGTCTGGGCACGAAAAAGCCGCCTTTTTTTGCCGCAGACCTTGCAACTATGAATCCCGACTTGGCCTTGTAGCCCAACTCTCTGGCACGGTCGATCCGAGTCGGTCTTTCAAGCTTCACCACGTTTTCTTCGTTTCTCCAGTCTACTAACTTTGACCTTTGGTACGGCGAGAGGTCTCCTCTGAGCTCCCGCTTAAATGTCTCTGCCCTGTACTGAGCCAAGCTAGGCATACCGATTGAGATGTCGCGGCTTTAAGCTTAACCTTCGCAAAAGCATAAATTTGTCCCCCTCCCTCCTCCCATGCTTGTTGGCATAGTAGGCAAGACCAACGTCGGGAAATCCACGTTCTTCAAGGCCTCGACCATGATTCCCGTGGCCATTGACGACGTGCCCTTCACGACCATAAAACCGAACGTGGGTATGGGAGCCGTGAGGGTACCCTGCGCGTGCAAGAGGCTTGGCGTGCAGGATCAGCCCAGAAATTCAAGGTGCATTGATGGGAACAGGTTTGTGCCAATTGAGCTTCTGGACGTGGCTGGTTTGGTTAAAGGAGCTTGGAAAGGTAGGGGGTTGGGCAATCAATTTTTGGATGACATGAGGCAAGCTGACGTCTTGATGCATGTCGTTGACGCTGCGGGTAGCACGGATGAGGATGGCAACAAGGTCCCGCCTGGGACGAGGGATCCAATGGAGGACGTTGTTGAAATAGACGAGGAGATAGTCCGCTGGATGGCTTCGGTCCTTCAGAGGGACTGGTCCAAGACAGTTCGTACGTCCGAGACGCTTCATGGCGATCCAGTTGCTGCTTTGAGTGAGAAGTTGGCTGGTCTATCCGTCTCCAGATCTCAAGTCGAGGAGGCGCTGCAGCGCTCTGGGCTGGGTTCTGCCAAGCTCTCATCTTGGAGAGATGAAGATGTGCTGGCTTTCTCATCTGCCGTTCGCGACACCAAGCCCACTGTGATAGTTGCAAACAAGGCAGACATGAAGGAGGCAGAGCCCAACATAGATGGCATGAAGAGAAGGTTAAAGTGGCCCGTGGTTCCCACAATAGCCGAGGCAGAAGTTGCCCTGAGATTGGCCTCCGAGAAGGGCTTGATAAAGTACTTGCCCGGTGATCAGGACTTTGAGGTCATGCCAGGGGCACCTATGACCTCAGCACAAGAGGACGCGTTGAAGAGGATATCGGTTATGCTGAAAAAGTGGGGATCGACTGGCGTTCAGCAGGCCTTAAACGAAGCCGTCTTGCGGCAGTACGGGGCCATCGTAGTTTACCCCGTAGAGGATGCCAGTAGGTTCTCAGACTCCAAGGGGAGAGTGCTCCCAGATGCCTATTTGGTCAAGAAGGGTACCACTCCAAGGGACCTGGCTTACAAGATACACACGGAGATAGGTGAGGGATATCTCTACGCTCTGGATGCCGTGACCAAGCAACGGCTTCCAGAGGATAAACCCATCTCTGATGGGGCTGTGATCAAGATATATTCCTCCAGGAGGCCGTGAACCTTTTCCTTAAAGCTGATCGATGACAAATGAACTGGCAAGGGCACCTTTTGGCCTTGCCTCTCTGTTAAGTCATCGCCAAGAGAAATTTGCCCAACTTGGCGGTCTTCCAACGCGCCCTGTGCTGAACCGGGACTGCAGACGATGTCTGTGCGTCAGGTTTAAATGCGGCGTGCCTAGTTGTCACGGTGATCACCATGAGTGGGGCAATGGCAGCCAAGTTGGTTGGTCTTTTCATGATGCTTGGGGCTCTTCTCTTCGCGATTGGATATGCGGTCGGTGTCTTCTTCTTGGGGGTCTCTCCGATCTCCGCCGTCACTTGGGCGCTGGTCATTGCCCTTGGGGTCAACTTCATCAGTTATTACTTCAGCTCTAACATGGTGCTGAGGGCGTCTCATGCGAAGATAGTGAGTGAAGAGGAAGCGCCCAGAGTACACAGGATAGTTTCACAGCTGGCCGAGGCTGCTGGCATACCGAAGCCCAGGGTAGCAGTAGTAGATTCCCCACAGCCCAACGCCTTTGCCACTGGTCGGAACGAGAAAAACGCCGTGATAGCTGTGACCACAGGTTTGCTAGCGACAATGGATGATCGTGAACTCATGGGGGTGCTTGGGCACGAGACGGGTCACATAATACACCACGACATATTGGTAGCGACTTTGGCCGCTGCTATGGCAACTGCAATATCATACCTGGGTTACATCGCCGAGTTTGCCCTCTTGTTCGGAGGCATGGGAGGAGGTGCAAGAAGAGAGGGAGAGGCGATAGGGCTTCTTGGAGCCACACTGATGGCGCCCATAGGGGCTTTGTTCATACAAATGGCCATATCGAGAAGCAGAGAGTACTATGCAGATGAAGCTAGCGCCAAGCTCACAGGTAGGCCCGATTACCTGATATCCGCCTTGACCAAGATCGAGGCGTACGTGAGGGCTGGGGCTCCCCTCAAGGTCAACCCCTCAACATCATCACTTTGGATAGCTAGCCCATTCAGGGGTGGCCTCAGCGGAATGCTTTCGACTCACCCGTCGACCCCTGACAGGATTGCCAGGCTGAAGAAGATAGCGCAGCAGATGGGGATATACATCCAGCGATTTCGTACTTTCACGAGAGCTTCTTGGCCTGCCATCGTGCGGCCAAGAGAGAAAAGTGGTTGTCTTAGGGCGCACAGCGCGAGCTCACCCTCTACGTGCTCGACAAGGACCACGCACGTTGGGTTCGTCAGGTTTACGGGCACGTCTATGGCAGATGCCAACCCATCTAAGATTTCTTTGGTAGGTAACTTGCAAGTCCTGCATCTAAGGGTTATCCTATAGCTGCTGCACCCGCCAACGTTCTGGGCGGCCCAGCCAGCCGCTTCTCTAATTCCCTCTGACGTCGCCGGCACTATCAGCTGGACTGGCACCACCTTCAGTACGTATCTGAACTTCCAAGGGCTGTCCAAAGCAAGGGTTCTGAGCGCGGCAACTACGTCAACTGGGTTCAACGAGGTCCTGCCCTTGATGAGGCCCGAGTACCTTGTCTTCCAGAAAGTCGCCGAAGAATCTCCAACGTCGTCCATCAGGTAGTGTGCCTCTGCCATCGCTCTGGCCTCTTTCCCCCTTGGGCAGGAGATCAGCAGGTTATAAGAGCACATGAGTTGTCCCTCTGGTCGGTTTTAAGCTTGAGCCGATGAAGTTCTTTGTCCATGAGGAGTTGAGGAGCCTCCGCGCTCAACGCGGGTGAAGGCCAAGACCGAAGGTCATCGTTCCTTGTGTCCTGGTTCAGGACCCCGTGCATTTGAGCATGCGCCATTCCCGCGTGCCTGACTCATGGAGTCGAAGTCTGGCGCTCCTTGCCCCTCAACCTTCGCAGCACAAGTTACAGACTGACCGTCGACTCCTTCGAGCTAAGCGGCAGCTACCGAGGGACGGCGGAAAAGCGGTCGATCAACAACCCAAGATTTCTGTGCAATCTGCGCATAGTCTCTATCCAGGGATCAGGGCGATTCCTGCCTCGTCTCCGAGCAGTTCCACTAGGACCGTGAGCGAAGGAGTCTCAAGTTCTACTCTCAGGCCCAGCTCCCGGCGGATGAAGTCGCCGACAAAGACATCGACTTCATGGGCTTTGAGCTTGCCCCCTTCCCCGAGGCCTGCAGACCTCTGCTCCGTGCGAACCTTAAAGCTATCTGCCTTGTGGTTCATCGCGAAGCTTCTAACAGCACGAGATGCGGTCTCTGAGATGGACCTCAGATCCGCTTGCGACACGGCGTGGAAGAGTATCGCTTTGTTGACGAACGCCAGCTTGTTCCTGGAAATGGCTGCCGCCAGAAGCCCCTTTGGGGTGCTGCCGCGCATTTCGATCACGCCGGGCGTCCGCGATGCCTGGGCTTCAGCGTTGACGTTGTACCTCTGGAACAGGTTCTGGAGCTCAGACAGGGCTCTACTTTCCGAGCCCGGTTTGGTGGTAACGATGCCGAGGAGCTCTACCATTTCGAATACCTGCCGGGCAGATAAATGCCTAGCGGCTACATGATATGTGGTCATGTGTGAACCAAAATGCTTAATTATGTCCATTTGTATACCTTCGTGTATAAACATGTCCCAGACAAAAACAGGTAAGTTGAGAAGTGACGCCATAGGCTTTGCGGAAGTCCTGTTTCAGGGGATAGCCGCCGTGGCTCCAGCAGGTGCCGCTGTTGCTACACTGACCGGAGCGGCAGCCTTCGCACTTGGCTCTCTTCCGTTGAGTGCCTTCATAGCTTTTTTGTTGGTCTTGATAAACGCTCTCATAATAAGCAGGGTCTCCCTGAGGGTGGCTGGAGCCGGCGGTTACTATGAGTACTCCAAGGCAGGAAACGGAGTTGCTGTTGCGGCCTTCACGGGAATGATGTATGTTTTTTACCAAGTGATGGCCATAGCTCTCGTTGGGCTTAGCATGGCCGTCTTTGTTCCTGCCATGCTCTCTTCGGTTTTTAACTTGAGCATTCCTGGCTACCTGTGGTTCTTGATACTTGCAGCAGATCTCAGTCTGAGCTTCGCTCTCTCCTACTCGGGCATAAGGGAATCCACGGTCTACTCGACCGTGATGGGTGCGATTGAGATGATCACGGTCTCGGCATTGGCTGCGGCCCTTGTTTTCATGAGCAAAAATAACACCTTTGCGGTATTCACTCCTAAGTACGCTAGCGGCGGCTTGGCTGGCATAGCTCTGGGGACCTTGTTCATGTACACGGCGTTCGCTGGTTACGGAAACGCCACACCATTGGGTGAAGAGGCCAAGAAGGCGAAGTCGAGCATCAGCAAAGCACTGTTGCTCACGGTCATGATACTGGGCGCCTTCTTCATATTCACTTCTTACGCCTTCACGGTCTCGTGGGGGCCTTCTCAGATGGGGACGTACGCAAGCGCTCTGGTGCCAGGCGTTTCTCTCGTTTACTCGGAGATAAGCCCGGTGGCGGCCGCCGTGCTTGCGATCCTATTCATAAACAGCCTGTTCACGAGCGCAGTCGTACTCACAAACAGCACCTCGAGGGTCTTGTATGGTATGGGGAGAGATGGGCTGGTTTCATCCAGGCTTTCCAGCGTTCACTCCAAGCGTCTAACTCCTCACGTTGCTGCCTTCACGACGTTTGTTTCGGCCATGCTTGTGGCGACGTTTGGGACCCTCGTACTTGGAGGCTTCAATGCGTTCTTGATGACTGCTACCGCGGCCACTCTGGGTACCCTGCTTGTCCACGCCGTTGTAAACGTATCCTATCCGGCTCTTCACAAGAAGGAAGGAGGAAAGATCAGCCCGGTCGACCTGCTGCTGGTCGGAGCCGCCATTGCTGTCCTGGGCTTCGTGTTCTACGGTACGTTCTTGTCTGTGAGCGAGCCCGTCCTCGTCGGACTGGCTGCTTTCCTGATTTTCTCTGTATTTTCTGCGTACTATGCTTTCACCAAAAGAAACAGTTCGCGTTCCGTCGTTTAGAGCCCTCTCTCTAAGTGCACAAAATTTCTTTATGACGGCTTCCAGAAGCACACTGTATGTGTCAACTTTTGGAAGAGGTTCGCTTTCCAGCAGGAGGGAAACCTCAGTGCAGCCAAGCACCACGGTGTCTGCCCCTCTATCCAGGTATTTGTTGGCCAGATCTACCAAGGACCTTTTCAGGATCCTTGGCTCGCTACCGACGTTGAAGGCGTATATTGACCTGTAAAGGATTTGCAGATCCTGATCTTCCATGAGAATTGGCTGAACATCCGAAAACGAGTAAAGCCCGGTCTTTATCGTCCAGGGAGTACCAAGGATCACCGTCCTCCTAGCCCCCTTCCTCAGCAACTCGCTGTGGACCTCTTGAGGAAGGTTCACCAAAGGGGAAGTACAGGTCCTCTGAAGCTCTGCGAAAAACGCGTGAGCGGAGTTGCAGATCACTGCGACAAAGTCCGGGCTCAACTGGTCTAGCTCCCTTAGCCCCTTGACATAAAGAGGGTCTATGTCTTCTATGGAACTCGCATGAAAGGGTTCAGGCGGAAACTCGCTTGCTGGAATGCTGTTTATGAGGATCTGAGGATAGTCTTGGTTCTTGGTTATGCATCCTCTCCTCTGGAGTTCTAGGATCATCCTCTCATAGAATCTGGCTGAGGACTCTGGTCCAATGCCTCCCAGCAAGCCGATCTTAACGGGAGCAGGCATGAAGTTGTTCGCTGCTAGAAGTTTAAGCATTTTTGGGTCAACCAGTGACGAACTAGGCCGAAAGTCGCGGAGATTGACGCACTAAAACCATCTCTGAAGTTCATCTCATGTTACCTACGCTTCGTTGAATCAGGAACCTCAATTCCTTCATGGATGAGAGGATGTTACGGGCAGCAAAGATCGCCGAGGATGTTTTTGCCTCAAAGGGTTCGTGGAGCGCCCTGTTGAGTTGCTGGAAGTTCGTATCTATGGGAGTCAATCGGTTTTTTTGGTCTCCGAGTTTGGCGTTTCTTGAACCTCCTGCTTGTGCTGAAGTTTAGTGGGTTGAAGGCCAGTACAAGGCGCTTTGAGCCAGAGGGAAAGGGCCTGCGTTGCTCAGCCAGCGAGATCGTTTGTCTCTCCTATTCGACAAAATGAAGCACCGTTGCGAATCTTCAAGTTCGTCCAGGCGAGTAGATCAGCCACGCAGGTCACGACTCCGTGGTTTTGAAAGGAATTTTGTTTCATTGCCAGATCCATTGGAAGTAAAGCTGGGCGTGTGGGCCCGCGGAGACTTGAACTCCGGGCCA
>JAGDXH010000058.1:4826-15323 GCA_023256295.1 Thermoproteati archaeon | reverse complement strand
ATGTCTAGGTACCTGACGGCCGCCAGAGGGTTTATGCCCGCGGCGGTCTCATCGCTCAGCATTATGGCATCCACGCCCTTGGCCACGGAGTTGGCCACGTCAACCACCTCGGCCCTGGTTGGGGAAGGATTCGTAACCATTGATTCCAGCACTTGAGTTGCGAGTATGACTGGTTTTCCAGAAGACCTTGAGACGCGAATTATCCTGTCTTGCACGGAAGGTAGTCTTTCCAATCCAACTTCGACTCCCAAGTCTCCTCTTGCTACCATGACTGCGTCAGCTGAGATTGCTATGTCGTGCAACTCTTCAAGGGCCTGAGCTTTCTCGATTTTTGCAACCAGGAACGAGTTCGGCGCAAGGAGCCGAGCTTCTTGGATCGTCTTGCTGCTCGTGACAAAGGATAGACCGATCGCGTCGGCTCCTAGGGCCAGCGCCTCTTTGAGCAGTTCTCTGTCGTTGTTCGTTAGTCCGGCCTCCATGGCCAGCTTGGGGACGTTTATTCCTTTCCTTGAGGTCAGGATACCACCTGCCAGAACCTTTCCTTCCGCTCTAGTTGCGTTGACTTTGGTCATCTTTACCTTTATCTCAGAGTCTGCCAGTAACACGACTGTGCCCGATGCTATTACCCTGAAAAAGCTTGGATCCTGAACCGGGATGCCTCCTCCAGAGCATGAGAATACCACGTCCTGTCCTCTCGATAGCCGAATTGGAGAAGGCAGGTCGCCCACCCTCATCTTTGGGCCCGGTAGATCCACGAGTATGGCCGCTCTTGGCGCGTTTTTTCTTATTAGGTCGAAATACATCTGGTGCTGAGCCTCGTTTCCGTGTGCGAAGTTCAGCCTGAATATGTCCACCCGCTTCGAAAGACTTGGGACCAGCCTTTCGCTGGCAGGCCCTAGAGTTGCGACTATCTTAGTCCGACGCATGCCTTCTAGCCCATCGTAGCACTTCAACCTTGCGCATGGGACGGGTGAACAGAAACGTTAAAAAAAAGAGTTGGCATAGATATCTCTGCTATCACAGATATAAAGGAGTCGAATGGAAACGCCGCTCGGTTTCTTGGAGTTCGCCAAATAGGCGTACTCATAAACGGCGAGGGAAAAACTCGCTACAACTAGTTGATCCAACGGGAACGGTAACAAGTCAGTCCCGCCGAAGTTACTCGGGCCAATATAGGAAATCAGGATGAGTCCAGCTATGTAAAGCAGCAGCCAGGCTTCCCTCATCATCTCTCTAAGTCCTGCACGAAGCTGCGACCTGAGCCTCTTCACCACAAGGTATGCCGCGATTCCCGACCCTACGAATCCGAGCCCGTAACCTGTGTAGGGCCAACTGCTCCAATAAACAAGCAGGGAAGAGACGACGAAGCCCAGCGGGGCCAAGACTTGACGTGCAGGGACCCTGAATGCTGGCTTCAGTCCCCTCTTTTCGTATATCATGGCCGGCAGGGGTCCGCTTATGCCATAGCTCAAGACTCCCGAGATCGCTGAGAGGAAGTAGATCGCCCAGTACCCCAAGGAAAAAGTAAGGAGAAATGTCTGCAGGATGGCCACAGCAATCATGGAAACGTATGGTGTTGCAAACCTCGCGTGCACCCTCGACAAGGCCGAACCATCAGCCATCTGGAAGGGCACTCTTCCTGTGGTTGCTATGTAGATCCCAGCTGTACCAAGAGCTGATACGACTATCCCTGCGGTTATCAGCAAAGCGAGACCCCCCGCCCCGTTAGAGCTTGCCAATTGAGCCAGCGTGAACGTGCTGGGCACGGCTGACCAGTTTCCCGGAGAAGTCCCTAGGAACTTCCAATTGGTCATCCCCACGAACGTGGAATATATGATCACGTAGATGACCATGGAAAGAAGCATTGAAAAGACCACCGCGAGAGGTATGTTCCTCCTGGGATTTTTTACCTCTGCACCTACATCGGTCGGTTGTCTGAAACCCATATAAGAAAACACGGTTGCCGATACCCCCAGAAGCACGCCCGAACCTGCAGAGGAGGCCGGAAGAAAAAGCCCATAGTTCGATGGATGGATTAGAAACGCTCCTCCTATTATGAAGGAGCCCAAGGCGGCAAGCTTGAGGCCCGTCGTTGCTGTGGCATACGCGCCTCCGTACTTTATCCCTATCGCGTTAAGGGCGGTCAAGAGCCAGAGCACGCAGAGTGAGACGGCGATTCCAAGAGGCGTCAAGGAGCTGACGGAGCCGAAGATTGGTATCGTCAAGCTCGAGGTAAGGCTTGGGAAGAAAGAGGTCAGGTATAGCATTATGGTGAAGAGCTCTATTGGTGCTGTGGTGGCATAGGATAGCAGGGTGCCCCAGCCTGACATGAATGCTGAAAAATCTCCAATCGTCTCCTTGGCGTACACGTAGAAACCAGAGGTGATGGGTTTTAAAGAGCCCAGTTCAGCGTAGAAGAGGGCCAAGACAAGCATTGCCAGGCCTCCAATTATCCATGAAACCAGCCCATCTGGCCCCGCTAGGTCCGCCACGGCAGCTGGAGCTACAAATATGCCCGCGCCAATGATGGCTCCGGTTCCCATGGCCGTTAGTTCGAGCAAACCTAAGTCCTTCTTGAGCCTCTGATTTTTTTCTAGTTGAGTCATTTTCGGCCGGAAGATACCCGTATAAATCCATTTCGGTCAAATTTGGTCAAAATGAACGCGCGGAACGCGGTGAAAAAATTGCTCGTAACGGATCCCTGCATGAAGGTTGCCCTCGCAAGAGGCTATGCGAATGCGAGCGAGATCGCAAGAAGAGCCGTGAGTCTCTCGGAGGGAGATCTGAGCCAGTACGCGGTGCTGAGCGCGCTGAAGAGGATGAACTTTGGACCTGTTGATCAACGCGTCTTAGGCATGGTCGCGTCCAGCACGATCGACATCAGGACGGGGTTGGCCAAGCTCTCGATTCGTTCAGAAGATTTTGACGAAGGTATGTTGCAAGAGCAAGGCGGTTTCATGACCGTCACCAAGGGACTCGACACCACGACTTTCCTGCTGGAGGAAAAGCAGGTAGAGATCATTGTCAGGACTGTGCGGGGTGGGGTCCTAGAGAGGAAGGACAGTCTGGCTGCGATGATAATAAGGGGTCCTTTGGATACGTTGAACACACCAGGTTATCTGGCCTTCTTTGCCGAACTCTTGGCGTCTTCTTCCGTGAACGTAGAAGACATAGCGTCATCTTATTATGACGTGATGTTTGTGCTGTCTGAGGATCAAATTCCTCAGGCCTTTTCTCTGGTCAACGAGGCAATTGATTCTCTTCGTCGTCAACTTGGAGCAAGGAATCGCTCAACGTCTTGATCTGAAAGGGACATGCTTAAATTTTTTTGCGGTGCGACGGTGTGCTTGTCCTGCTATCTTCGGCTTCTCAGGCGAACTTGGCCGAATACATGACCATCTTGGGCATATACGTTCACGCGTGGTTCTTGGTGTTTGCGGTCGGCTTACCCTACGTTGTGCTGGTCTTTGAATGGGTTGGTATAAGGCATAGGGACGCCGTTTACCTGACTGCAGCAAGGAAGACCAGCTACGTGTGGGGGGTTTCCTTTGCGGCTGGGGCAGCAACTGGGACGCTCGTCGAGTTTGGGCTAGTGCAGGTGTGGTCTGGTAGCTTGGCGGCCATAGGTACTTACATGTTCTCCGTGATGTTCTTAGAGTTGTTTGCCTTCATGACTGAGGTCGTTTTTGTCGTGCTCTACATATACACTTGGGACAGATACGCTTACAGATGGATTCACTGGCTGTTTGGTTTGATTGTGCTTCTTGGCTCAAACGTGAGTGCGTTCATGATACTAGGAGCCAACTCGTTCATGAACGTCCCTTGGGGGACTGGAACACTTTTGGACCGGGTACTTCCTTGGGAGAAGGTCACCTACGGGCCGCAGGCCTCCAACCTGAGCGCTCTTTTGGCTTTAGCGGCAGCCTTGAGCACAAGGGGTTCGTCAGCCCTCAGCAACGTTACTCTCGGAAACTCGCTGGGTAGGATCTTGACATCTCCCATGGTGATTCTTTCTGACCCTGATCTCCCGGCAACGTTCTTGCACACGGTGGACGCGGCGATCATAGTGGTGTCCTTTGAAGTATCTTCTGTGCTGGCATATCTTTACTTCCGCGGAGATCCAAATAGAAGAGCGGAATTCCTCGGGCTTTTCAGGAAGAGCTTTGGGGTGGCAGCGGTGGCCAGCATTCTTCAGCCGCTCTTTGGAGACATGGCTGGAAGGGTGGAGTATGCTTACCAGTATACCAAGTTCCTAGCAGCAGAGGGTTTTCCGCCGCAGGGAGGCCAAAACCCAGTGCTTGGCATTCTCCTCAAGGGTAACCCGACGTACTTCTTCCCAGGGTTCAGCACCCTTCTGTCTGAGACGAGTTCTTCGGTGATTCCATCGGCGGCCCGCGCGACGGTGCTCGGAGCTGAGGAAGCTGAGCCCTTGATCTTTCCGCTTTACTACGGCATGGTCATATCTGGAATCGTCCTTTTCATCCTGGCCGCCGTGTATTTTGCTTCCTTTTCCGCTAGACTTGCGGGAATTCTAGAGAGCTTATTCTCATCACTTGGATTGGGCGTAGAGAAGTTCCTGCTGCTTTCCTCATTTGCAGGTGTCATCATATCCATGTTTGCTGGAGGGGCTGGCTGGGCAGTGAGGGAAGTTGGGAGGCACCCTTGGACCGTGTACGGTTTGATCCCTTACTACGACGTTGTCACGCCTGTCCCCATAACGCCGGCCTTCGTAGCCGCGATCATGCTCCTTGAGCTGTTGATATTCGTGGTTGGGACGGCAGCCATTCTTTGGCTGGTTAGGTCTCAGGTGCAGGAATTTCTGGAGGCGAAGAACGAATGACGTCTGTGTGGATTGGCTTCTTGATGCTTGGCGTCACCATAGTGGCCCACATATTTTTGGTCAGTCTCGTACTTGGGCTGGCCGTGATGGCTCCGATTATTGAGTACTGGGCCTACAGGACAGGAGACAAAGAGCTCGAAGCTGTGGCCAAGGATACGCTGAAGTACATGGCCGTTAGCGAGTTGGCCGCGGGAGTTTGGGCGACGTGGTTCACCGTGGCCTTGGCCGGGTTCTGGCCTCAGCTCACTTTCATAGCAACTGACGTTCTATTTTATCCGCTTACCATCGCGTTGTTTGGGGTCATGCTTGGCATCCCGCTCATGGCAGTGTACTGGTACACCTGGGACACGGTCTCGAAGAAGCTTCACATAGCGATCGGCAGCTTCATGGCGCTTGGGGCCATGCTAGTACCCACAGGTTTCAACATGATATTCGCTTTTTTGGATGATCCGGTTGGCATGGCTGGGGCTCTGCACGGCAACGGCTGGGCTGTTTTTGCAAACCCCCTCTATCCAGACTTCACGTTTCATCGCATAACGGCTGCGATCAGCATGGCTGCGCTGGCCATCTCAGCCATCTATTCTCTGAAGGCTTCAACCGGTGAGAAGCGTTACCTGAAGGCCTCAAAGTTCGGACTTTACGTTGGCCTTCCAGCCCTTCTCTTGGCCTCCATATCTGGTGCAGCCTACGCTCTGGAACTGGACAAGTATAGTCCTTACGTGGCTTCTTCCGTTCTTGGGCCTCTGAGTGCCACTTCGCTGAGCACGTACTTTCACCTCTATCCTGCTTTCGTTGGCTTCATGGGAATCGTGACCTTGATCTGGGCGGCTTCCATATTCAACGTCCTTCATCAGGCATTCGACTGGGCCAAGAAGGCTTCTTCTTGGGTGCTTTTGGTGTCGGTGTTGGTTGGTGTTCCATACGGAGAAGTGCTGAACGACCTGCCTCGTTATCCTTACATGGTGATCACGGGGACGGGAGGATTGCCGGCCTCTCTCTTTATAAACCATTGGATGGATATCCCTCAGGTCTTCGCTGTGGCAGCGCTTGCCGTCGGTGCGGTCCTCATGGCTGCCTTCTCGTACATGATTTATCTGGTCTTTGTCTCAAAGCTGCCAGGAAATAAGGTTTCAGGGGGTGAGTGATTTGGTCTTGGCCCGCGACTTGATCTCGCTTTGCAAGATCCCTCAAACCACCATGCTTGTTTTCACGGCCCTTGTTGGATATCTCGCGGCGCCTGGTAGGTTCTTGCCTTCAAGCCTTGCGTTGGTATTGGTCTCAGAGCTGTTGGCGGTGAGTGGTACGACGTCCATAAACATGTATCACGATCGTCACGTAGACTCCTTGATGAGTAGGACGAGGTCCAGGCCCATCCCTTCAGGTAGGATGCAGCCTGCGTGGGCTTTTGCCTTTGGTTATGTGCTGCTTGGCTTGGGGATAGTTCTGTCGATCTTTGTCAACTGGATCTTCGCGCTTACTATCTTCCTTGGGTACTTCTTCGACATATGGGTCTATACGCTTTTTCTGAAGAGGAGGTCTGTTACAAATATACTTTTTGGAGGTTTGGCTGGAGGCATGCCCATACTGGGAGGCTGGGTGGCGAGGGAGGGAGCCTTCGCTGGCGGAGGACTACTTCTGTTCTCTATGATAATGCTCTGGATACCTCTTCACACATGGGTGATATCTTTGGTCAACTACAGAGACTACCTGGAGGCTGGAATCCCGATGGTTCCTTTTAAGGCCGGAAGGAGGACGGTTTTTTTGACTTTGTTCTTCGCCTTGGCCGCCTTTGAACTGGCTTCCTTTGAGCTTGCGCTCATGGGCGTGGCCTCTTTCTTGATGCCGGCAGTGGCAGGCGGCATGTTCGCCGGTCTCACCTATGCTCTGTACGAAGCCTTAATCCTCGACAAGAAGCAGTACCTTCGCTTCGCTAGGACGTTTGCGAGCATCTTTCTGGGGGTTTCCTTGATTGCATTGCTGGTTCGCTGAGCTGCGCCAAGCGTTGAAAAAACCTGCAGTTTGCGAGGGACGATCTTGGTCTCTGAGACTCTTTGCGGAGAAGTGGATGAGCTGGTCCGCGCCCGCTTTGGGCAGCTGAACCCGGTTCAGGAGCTGGCCTTACCAGCTGTCTTATCAGGAGAAGATCTTCTTCTGATAGCACCTACTGGATCAGGAAAAACAGAGGCCGTACTTCTCCCTCTGCTCTGCAAGATGCTGGAAGAAAACAAAAGGGGTCTGAGACTCCTCTACATCTCTCCTATGAGGGCGCTGAACAGAAACCTGCTGCCTAGGATGACGTGGTGGGGGGATAGGCTGGGCCTAAGCGTGGCTGTTAGACACGGAGATACGCCTGCCCGCATCAGGAAGGAACTGGCCTTGTCTCCTCCTGACATGCTGATCACGACTCCTGAGACCCTTCAGGCATTGTTGGTGTCCCCCAGCTGGGAAAAAAGTCTGCGGGGCGTCAAGTGGGTCATCGTCGATGAGCTTCACGAGCTAGCTCCCACAAAGAGGGGTGCCCAACTGTCGGTAGGCCTGAAGCGTCTGGAAAAGCTTGCAGGGAGGTATCAGGCGATCGGTCTTTCGGCAACCGTCTCAAGCCCTGAAGACATGGGAAGATACATCTTTTCAAGAAAGGTGCGCGTGATTAGGCCCAACGCCTTCAGGGAACCGCAGTGCACCATAACGTATCTCGGCGACGACCTCTCGGGGAAAAAGAGGCTGGAGAGACTAACTCGTCTGTTGGAAGAACATCGTTGCATCTTGTTTGCAAATAGCAGGACGATAGTTGAGGAGCTGGGCCATGCTCTCATGACTGTTGCCCCGGTGGCTGTCCACCACGGATCTCTTTCGCGCCTTGAGCGCGAACACGTTGAAGCCATGTTCAATGGTGGGGAGGTGAAGTCTGTGATTGCAACCTCCACGCTTGAACTTGGGATCGACGTTGGCGACGTCGACTACGTCGTTCAATACATGTCCCCAAGAAGGGTGCAGGATTTTGTCCAGCGCCTGGGCAGAAGCGGTCACTCTCTCACCATGCGTTCGAGAGGGGAGATCTTGACTTTCTCGGTAGAGGATGCTCTAGAGTCCATGAGCATCCTGAGCCTGGCAGAAGAAGGGTACTTGGAGCCGCCTCAGTTACCGAAGGGGCCTCTCGACGTGGCAGCTCACCAGCTCCTTGGCATGGCGATGGAGGGCGAGGATGGCCCCAAGGAGTTGAAGGAGCTATTCTCGCTCCTCTTGGACTGCCAGCCTTTCTTTGAGCTCGGCACAGAAAAATTGTCCTCACTGGTCAACTACATGGAAAGGGCAAAGTTGGTCAAAGTTGAGGACGGGAAGCTGAGCATCACAAAGAGAGGTAGGTTGATTTATCTCCAGAATTTGTCCATGATAAACGACGAAAAGCTGTATCCTGTGATAGATGAGTCGACGGGTTCTAGGATTGGATCGCTGGGGATGGAGTTCGTGTACACGCGGCTGTATCAAGGCATGAAACTCGTTCTTGGAGGTCGTACGTGGGAGGTTTCTAGAAAACCAATCCAAGGAGACGAACGGGTGCTCGTGCGCAGCTCGCAGGGTCAGCCGGCGATTCCTGGTTGGGACGGAGAGATGGCTTTCGTATCTCGGGAGGTCGCAAAGAGGGCCACCGAGCTCCGGGTCGCTCCAAAGCTTGAGTTCGTCTCTCCAGACAGCAGGCAACTGCTGGCCGAAGATCTGGAGCGGGAAAACCAACTGGTCCTGAGCGCTGGGATGAAGCTGCCGTCGGAAGAGTTCGTAGTGCTCGAGGCGTGCGGAAACTATTTGGTGGTGCACGTCGCCCTTGGCGACGCAGGGAATCGGGCATTGGGCTTTTACCTCGAGTCCAGATTGAGGGACAGCCTGCGCTACTGGTGGTCCAACGCCTACCGGGTGGTGCTCGAGCTGTATGCCGAGGCACCACACTTTGTGCCTGAGGTTGAAAGGCAGTTCTTGTACCCACCGGATGACATCAAGGATTGGATGACCGCGTACTTCGAAGATAGGTTTCCCTTTTCCTATCAGATGAAGTTCGTGGCAGAGAGGTTCGGGATGCTTGGAAAAGGCATGGCTTTTGAGGGGCAGGTCGAAAGGTTGCCTCATGCCTTTAGGGGTACCCCGGTGTACGAGGAAGCCTTAAGGGAAGGCCTTGAGACCAGAGTTTCGCTTCGCTTGCTCCAGGGTTTACTCGATGGTATAAGGAGTGGGAACGTGGAGATATCGTCCAAGATCCAAGGAGATCCAAGCCCTCTTGCGGAATATTCTCTGAGAAAAGTCATGCTGGCGGAGCTCCCTTCAAGCGAAAGCCCTTTGGATCTCTTCAGGGGCTTCGTGCTCTCATCGCAGATGTCACTTGTTTGTCTCAACTGCGGTGAAACGGTCTGCACGTGCAAGGTCGATGCCTACCAAGCCAGACCATGTCCGCGCTGCGGGTCCACGATGTTGGCTCCCGTCTTTGGTCCAAGGCGCACTGAAATGCTGAAAGAGGTTGTCGCGAGGAAGGCCGAAGGGCAGCTTTCTCCTGATGACCGCAAGGTCATTTCAGAAGCCAAGAGGTCCGCCGACCTGCTCACGCTATACGGAAAGAGAGGAGCTGAGGCATTATCGGTGTACGGCATAGGACCTGAGACGGCCTTCAGGATACTTTCGCGCATGCTGGACGAAGACGAGTTCTTTCAAGAGCTTCAGGCCGCGAGGTCGAAGTACTTAGAGACAAAGCCCTTCTGGGATGATCACCGCTGACTCGGTCTTCGCGCCTGTCTGACAAGCCTGTTTTCGCGTTTTTGCTGGCTCTTGACGTATCCGCCGGTCAGGTTGAAGCCTCGAAGATCTTGGTCAAGCTTCCGTCCTGACTTCGCGTTGAGCAAGATCTTGTGATGGGTTTTTTCGTCCTCGGCAATGGTCGAGAACAATTCCCTCAGGAAATTTGATTCCAGCTCTTGGGAAGCTTGCTCATAAAATGCCAGAGCCTCAGCCTCATCTTGGTCTTGTGCTTCAAGAAGCTCGGCCAGCCTTTCTGCGCTTGCCTTGCCTCCTTCCTCGCGCATGGCTTGCTCTGTCTTCTCAGCAGCTTCAACTATCCCCCTCATTATAGCGGCGTGGAGATATGTGTCGAATATCATTGGCTGGATGAGTTTGCGCGTCTGGCCATCTGCCAGCCTGTTGAGGTTGAGTAGATCCGTCAAAGCCACGCTTTCTACGAATAGAGCGCGCAAGGACTTTCTTTTCAAGAGCTCAATGTCCATGCAACTTCGCGGCGGCACCCTAAAGGGGTTGCGCGAGGGTTTGAGGCACGATGGGTACGAACGCTTGGGGCTTCGGCGAAAAGGGCTTGCAGAGCTTACTCTTCATTTTGTCGTGCGGCTTGGCCAAAAGAAGCCTGATGCAGGTGTTATCTTTCCAGGCCCAGCCGATGATCGAATGGTTGAGGGCGTTTTTGCCCTTGAATCCAACTATCGCTTGGGGGCGGCATGATCGTTCAAAATAGCTTTGCCGATTGCCAGGAAAGCCCATTTGCTGGAAGGTGTAGATCGATTTGCGCTCTGGATTGAGGCGGGTCAGACCAGGCCATGTTTCAACGGCTTGACTATGTGGCTTGGCAGGGGGTTAGCACTTGTTTCCGCTTTGTCGTTTGCCCAGAG
>JAGDXH010000058.1:1061-4816 GCA_023256295.1 Thermoproteati archaeon | reverse complement strand
ACAGGATTTCACCTGGGGACGGCGGGATTTGAACCCGCGATCAACAGCGATCTGGGCAAGCACCCCAGGCTGCCATCCTAGACCATACTAGACTACGTCCCCACGGACGGGCTGAATGGAGATTTAAGTCTTTGTAAGTCATCGATTTCGGCTTTCAGCGGCCTGACTATGCTTAAAAGGCAACGCAGCTAGTAGTTGAGGCCTATGCCATCAGAGAGGGTAGATTACGGCAAGGTGGAGCTTCCGTTCGGGGAGGCCGTCAAGGTCTCCGTGGAGAACATAAGGAAGCGGCTGGCCCGTACCATCGTCCTCCTGGCCGGAAACATCATGGGGATAGCTTTCATGATCTACGTTATCGCTGGAGGAGACATCGCTGCATCCGTTGAGGGTTTGGGCGCTACTAGCATCCACGCGTATCAGCTCTGGATGGTAACCATCGCCTTGCTGGTCACCGTGATCAACATAGTGAACGTCATGCTGATGTCTGTGACGGAACGGTATCGCGAGATCGGTACCATGAAGACGCTGGGTGCCCTCACTCGTCACATAGTCCTTCTCTTCATGATAGAGGCCAGCATAGTGGGTATAATCGGAGGTTTCTTGGGGGTCATTGTGGGTTATGCGGCTGCGGCTTTGGTCTACGGGTTTCAGTACGGGTTCGCGTACGTCGGCAGGGCGGCAGCTGCTCCGTCGACCTTTTTCGCTCTTGGACCAAGTCTGCTTAGTTACTTTGTGATCGGCGTGGGACTTGCGTTTTTGCTCAGCGTGATCGCTACGATCTACCCTGCTTACAGGGCAGCTACGCTCAGTCCAGCCATAGCTCTGAGGTACGATGTGCGATGGCAAACCAAACCACAACGCCCCAGCCAGAAGCTACACAACAGCAGAAATCCCAGGTCGATGCGGAAACCGTTCAGTGCGTATGCGGGACGTACATCAAGAGCCCGGCGGACTATGGGCTGGTCTTTCTGAAGAAAGATCAGATGGAGATAGACATAATTTGCCCTAATCCCGACTGCTATCTTCATGAGCTTGGCTTCATAAAATTCGATGTGAAAGACGGAAAGCCACGCTTGGTGAACGCCAGGTTTTATTCCCCATTCTGTACCTGGAACGCTTCAAGAATGGGGACCAAGGCCATGGAAAAAAAGCTGAGAGAACACTTGATTTGGCTCGTGGAGGAAGGGGTGGACTGGAAGGGCGTCTTGGGCGCGCTTAAGAAGTACGAAGAGCAAAAGGCGGAGGCAGAGAGGGTCAGGCAAGAGGGCCAGGCCAAGGCCTCGGCCCAGGCGGGAGGTGAAACTCGACTTGGTGGTAGAGTACTCGGTTGAAGTTGAAAACGTGTCGAAGGTCTACGTACTGGGCAAGGGAGGATCCATAAAGGTGAACGCCGTCGAAAACGTCACGTTCAAGATGAAAAGGGGAGAGTTCATGCTTCTCATGGGTCCATCTGGTTCCGGCAAGAGCACTCTTTTCAACATCATGGGGGGACTTGACAGGCCAACCAGTGGGGTTGTCTACATAGATGAGGTTGACATATCCAAGTTGGATGCATATGAGCTCGCCTGGCTCAGGAACAAAAAGGTTGGCTACATCTTCCAGACGTTCAACTTGATACCCACGTTGACTGCGCTTGACAACGTTGAGTTGCCCATGGTGTTTGCCGGCGTTGACCGCGAGGAGAGAGAGAGGAAGGCCACCGAGCTCCTGAAGAGGGTTGGCCTTGGCGACAGGCTGCATCATTTGCCAACTGAGCTCTCTGGTGGGCAGCAGCAAAGGGTGGCCATAGCCCGTGCGCTTGCCAACGACCCTGCCATAATACTGGCCGATGAGCCAACTGGTAACCTTGACCTGAACACCGGCTTGGAGATAATCGGCCTGCTGAAGGATCTCAACAGGGAGAAGGGGGTGACCATAATGACGGCTACTCATGACCTGAAGCTGCTCGACGTTGCCGACAGGATACTTTGGCTTAGAGATGGCAAGATAGAACGCATAGAGGAGAGAGCAGAGGTTGGCGTGGAGGCCGTTTCTGAAGGGGAGAACGTCATGAGAAGGAGGTCAGCAAGATGAGCGAGACGCAGCAGGTTCAGAAGGAAGGAAAGGGTGATAACGTCATAGAGGTGATCGATCTCTGGAAGACTTTTACCCTTGGGAACGGTCTGGCAGTTACTGCTTTGAGGGGAATAAACCTCACGGTCAGGAGAGGGGAATACCTTACGGTAATGGGTCCCTCTGGCTCCGGCAAGACCACGCTTTTCAACATGATTGGGGGATTGGACAGACCTACCAAGGGTAAGGTTTTCATAGATGGAAGGGATCTGAGCACGTTCAGTGACAGGGAGCTCAGCTCATTTAGGTCGCACAGGATAGGCTACATCTTCCAGACGTTCAACTTGATACCCACGTTGACTGCGCTTGACAACGTTGAGTTGCCCATGGTGTTTGCCGGCGTTGACCGCGAGGAGAGAGAGAGGAAGGCCACCGAGCTCCTGAAGAGGGTTGGCCTTGGCGACAGGCTGCATCATTTGCCAACTGAGCTCTCTGGTGGGCAGCAGCAAAGGGTGGCCATAGCCCGTGCGCTTGCCAACGACCCTGCCATAATACTGGCCGATGAGCCAACAGCCAACCTTGACCTGAACACCGGCTTGGAGATAATCGGCCTGCTGAAGCAGCTGAACGGCGAGACAGGCGTCACCGTCATCACAAACACCCATGACCTGAAGGTCATAGACGTCTCGGATAGGATAGCTTGGCTCTCTGATGGTCAGTTTCAAAGGATCGAAGACAAGATACAGGTTTCCATAGGTCCAGAAGACGTGAATATACGGTTTTAGGACCTGCATGCGAAAGAATTAAAAGCCTCGGGTCTTTGAAACTGTTCCATGGGAAGTCAAGCTGCTTCTGTGAGGCACTTCTTCGAGGGCATCGCAGGGGACGTTGTGCTTCTCTTCTCCGGCGGTCTTGCCAGTACGGTGTTGCTGAAGGCTGCCGTTGAAAGCGGGAAGCGCGTGACGGCACTATACGTGGATGATGGTCTGATGATGGACGGCGATTCAGAAAGGGCAAGGGAGATCGCTGAGTCTTTCTCAGGAGTTGAGTTCAGGGTTCTGAACATGAATGAGGACTTCGAGCGGGCTCTCTCAGGCGTCAAGACTTCGTACGAGAAGTCCGCGAAGGTAGTTGAGAAGCTTCTGAGCGCTGGCTCGGCTGAAGTTCGTGGGCTTGGCAAAGGCATTCTCGTGTGGGGAGGACGGGAGCCTTGGACCTTTGCAGAGCAAATTGGGGCAAGGTCACCTTTGATTGGGATTTCTTACGCTGAACTGACGGGAATCTGTGCGGAAATGGGCCTATCTCTTGGATCGGACCTCTCCTGGCGTCTGCCCGTCTCGGGGCTGGCCAGCAGAGTTGTGGGAGAAGTGACATCCGAAAGGCTCCAGGGCGTGAGGTTTGCCTCATCTTTACTCAAGAAGGCCTCGTCGGAGCTTTCTCGCTATGTCCCCATCCTCTTCGTGGCCAGCATGGAAGGGAAGTTCAGGAACGACCCGACTCTTCCTCGGCTTGAAGGCGCCATATCTGGCGTACTTTCTTTCTTCGGGGCGGAATTCGTCAGCGTTAGGATGATGAGGGATTCTGTGGATGGATCTCCCGAGGCTGCCTACGGGAAGGTATTGGCAGTTGAGGCTCAGGACGAAGAGGGCATTACGGTGAAGCCGTGCAAGAAGATGATCGGGGCCGTTAGGGATCGGCTGTTT
>JAGDXH010000058.1:0-908 GCA_023256295.1 Thermoproteati archaeon | reverse complement strand
ATCATGAAGGTCGCAGGGCCGTCAGGAAGCGGAACGGGTCAATTCTTCATAGTGAGGGCTGTTCAAACCATCGACATGATAACCGGAGAACCGGTGCTGCTTTCCGAAGAACTCATGGATCGCATGGGTCGCGAGCTTGCAGCAGCCTCCTCGAGTTCAAGGCTTTACTTTGACATAACCCCAAAGCCGCCAGCCGCCATAGAGTTCGAATGAGTTCTTTCTAGGGTGCCGTATATCTCTTTCATCCTGAGCGCATCTTGCTCCAGCGCTGAAGTTTCTGCTATGAAGGTCGGAGAAGAGGTCCTCATGAGGACGAAGGCGCGAGCTACTTCGTCGAAGGCAGGGTAAAATACCGGTTCAGACATGCTGTGATGTTTGACCTCCCCGTTCTTCGAGAACTCCATCTTGCTGTAATGGGAGTGGAGGTAGTCCAAGGCAGTCCTCCCCAGCTTGTCCCACACGGTTTGAAGCACAGACAAGACCTGATCCGTGGTCCTCATGGCTCCTTGCGTGCGTGCTTCTAGGTGGCCCCAGTCGATGACGGGCTCCGTGAAGCCAGGGAACCGTTGGCACAAGGAGATCACTTCCTCAAGCGTCCCAATTTGTGATAGTCTTCCCATGGTCTCGATTCCCAGTTTGGGGCCCAGGTTTTCCTTGGCGAGAAGCCCTATGGCAGTCTCTATCCTTTCGAGGGCATGGTCCGGGTTGGTCCCGTAGTAACCCACGTGGACCACGACGGGCGAGGCGCCCATGAGGTATGCAGCTCTGAGGCTGCTTCTTATCCTTTCTATGCTTGCCATCCATATCACGTCGTCATCTGAGGCCAAGTTAACGTAGTAAGGGGCGTGCAGGGAGACCTTCACGTCAAACCTTTGCGCCTCCCGCCTGACTTCGTCGCACGCTTGTTC
>JAGDXH010000057.1:12476-16157 GCA_023256295.1 Thermoproteati archaeon | reverse complement strand
ACGGGACTGGAGTTCAAATCTCCGTGGCCCCACGCTAAAACACGCTCAGGCGCAAGAAGGCCAGTCCCTTCAACAGATTCTTGATCAAGACCCTGACTGACTCTACTGCTAGTTCACATCGCTTATAGCTTCTAAAGATGTCTCATCCCCTGCGAAGTATCCCTTCACGCTCACCTCGTGAAAATCAGAACAAGCCAAGACCCAGAGCCGACCTCAGACCAACGCCGTGCACAACCGCATCAAGCCCACAACGGATATCGTCTCAGCCCGCTCAAGCATCCTTGAGTCAGTTTGTTCCCAAGAAACTAAAGGCGATTCCAAGATCGAGCTCCTTTAGTTCCTTCACGGCAAAAAGACCCGTCAACAAACTCCGCCACTCTTCGGCGCTCAAAGTACTTGCATACATCTCATGAAGCCCGCAGAACAACCTGATGTCCCGTCCAGTGGCCAAAAAAGCCATCAGAGGAGCCAAAATGCGCGTGTAAATCCCAAAGATTTCTGCTATCAACCGAGACTTGGGTCTGGCGATGTCAAGCACAAAGAACTCTCCTCCTTTCTTCAACTTGGTCCCCAGAACTGTAACTGCAAACGCCTTGTCGACAACCATGTGCAGCGAAAAACTCATTATGATCGCGTCGAAAACACCAGGTCTAAATGGAGGGGAAGAAAAGACCCCCTGCACTCTTTCGCCAGAGCTCTTCTTGAGCGACTCGTAGCTGGCGTCCATTTGGACGACAAAAGCGCCACGCCTTCCCACCATTCTTCCGGCTAGACCACGCCCAGAACCAGCATCCAAGACCCAAGCTCCCTTCCCTTCTTTCAAAACCAAGACCTTGCTTCTCCAAACCCTTAACCTAAAGAGGCTGGCCGCCATGCTTCCTCTCTCGTAAGCCTCTGGCATGTCAAACAGAGACACGTGACCTAGCAACGCATCGAGTTCCCTAAAAGACAAGAGATTTCACTCAGCTAGAAAGCCGAGAAAGAGCAGATGATGCAGCCGCTTGAACAGACTCCGCCAACGAGGCATGCTCGTATCCCGAAAGTGCTAGATCTTCCGCCTTGGCACCCAACCTGAGAGCTAAAGAGAGGATGGAAATCATCTCCTCAGCATCGTAAGATACCATTCCACCTCCCAAGAACCTGCCATCTGGGGAGAAGACAAGTTTGACTAACCCTTCCTCGGCCCCAATGGCAATGGCCTTTTCGTTGTAGCGAACCTCAGACATCCCAATGATGGGATCGCCAAAACTTCTTTTTGCCAATTCCTCGCTCATCCCTACGTACGCGAACTGAGGGATTGTGAATATACCAGAAGGCAAAAGAGACTGGTTTACCTTCAGCGGATGACCAGAGATGTTGAAAGCTGCCACCTTGCCCATGTACATCGCTTTCGTGGCACCCTTGGCCGACGTAACTTCTCCAACCCCATAGAGCCAAGGAAGATTGGTCCTACAACTCTCATCAACGACGACGAAGCCATCCTTCATTTGCACACCTAGCGCATTCAGACCCAAGCCCTCGGTGTTCGGCAACCAGGCATAAGATGGTATCAACTTGTCAAATTCGACCTTCCTGCGCTCTCCAGATTCCAAGAAGTTGACAACGTTATTCTCCACTGACACGTCCTTAACTCCCATGTGAAACCTCAGGCCGCGCTTCTCCAGATCCTCTCTAAGTACTTTCATGAGGTCCGCATCGAACTGTGGAAAGAGTTCTGAGTTCTCGTCGATTACCTCTACATCCGAGCCAGAAAGAGACAGCAACTCAGCCAGCTCAATTCCTCTTATAGAGGGGAAGCCTCCTTGGATCAACGCGACGCCTTTGGGAACTTCACTGATATCCCAGAACTCGCGCGCCGTGATGACACTACCTTCTGCCGCTCTGGAGACCCTGCTGAGATCATACCGAGCGCCTGTTGCTAGCACTACCGCCTTTGACTCAATAATCTTCCCTGCCACCTTGACTCCGTGGTCCACCAGGCTACCTTCACCCGTAACAAGATCAACCCCTAGAACTTCAAGCATCTCCGTGGCCAGCTCATTGACCTTCCCTGCCACTCCTTTAGCCCTGTCCAATTTCCAACCCAGGTTGACCTCTCCAGCCGGTATCCCCAGCAGCCTACCATATTCCTGAAGCGACGTGACCCAAAGGGCCGAGTCAGTTGGTATGCAACCATAATTCACGCACATACCTCCCACCCCCGACCTCTCGACCACTGCTACCCTAAGACCCATGGAGGCACTTGTGACCGCGCCAACGTAGCCGCCCGCTCCTCCGCCCAGGAAGATGGCGTCATACATGCGATGGCCCCGCGGAATTTCACTTACGTCTTTCGCTTCGGCACTTGGGCAGGCTTATATGCGCGGTTATAACGGGATCATAATGGGAGACCAAGTGGAGCTTGACCTCTCAGATTACGGCCAAGGAAAGAAAGTCGTAGCAAAGAAGTACTTCAACCCAAACTTGGCTCCAGTTCCCAAAGAAGCCAAGAATTGGAATTGGTTCAACTTCACAACTGTATGGGCTGGGATGGTTCACAACGTGGTCCAGTTCGAGATAGCAGGTCTGCTGACATTCGAATTCGGACCCGTGATTGCCCTAGTGGTAACCGCGTTGGCTTATGGCACCGAGCTGATAGCCATGTACCTAAACGGACACCTCGGAGCCAAGTGGGGGCTACCTTTTCCAACAAGCGTTAGACCACCATACGGGATAATTGGATCTTACATCCCAGTAATGCTTAGGGCTTTCTCGGCCCTCTTCTTCTTTTCTGTTCAAACCTACGTCGGAGCAACCCTGATAAACTCAATGCTGACTCTGTTATACCCACCTTGGTCATCCTTCAATTTAGTTCTGGCCGGCATACCAGCCAATCTAGCAATATGCTTCGCCGTGTTCTGGGTCATCAACGTACTCGTTATGTTCAAAGGGATGGAGGAGGTCAAGCGCTTCGAACTTGTGATGGGGCCAGCTATACTGGTTTCCTTCCTAGTGCTTTTTGGTTACGGGATAAGCCTCGCTCATGGCCTAGGCCCCCTGTTTGCCCCAATGAGTCCAGAGATTCCTGCGACACCCTACGATCTGGCACTTGCGACCGCCTCACTAGCCGGAGCGTATTCGACGCTCGTGCTAAACGTGATGGACTTCACTAGGTTTGCCAGAAAGCAAAAAGATCAGGTAATCGGCCAAGCGATAGGCTTTCCTCTTCTTTTCGTAGCCTTTTCCTTCTTGGCAATAGGAACCGTCTCTGCAACCATAAGCTTCTTTCACGTGCCCGCCTCGCAAGCCGTAACATACGTCAACCCAGTAAACATAATGTTTCTTTTCAGCAAAAATGTGCTGATTTCAATGGCGCTGGGCGCAACTTTAGTTGGCGCTACGGTTGGTGTTAACGTTGCAGCCAACCTAGTATCCCCGGTTTACGACGTCATAGCTTTGGTACCAAGGCTGAGCTGGAAAGCCGCCGCAATCGCGGCATCGGCAATCGGTGTGCTCTTCGCTCCCTGGTTATGGTATAACTCCGCCACAAGCATATTGGGCATGCTGAACCTGCTTGGGGCAACCTTGGGGTCTGTGGCAGGCGTCATGATGGCCGATTATTGGATAGTGAGGCGCAGGCTGATCGATCTGGCAGGCGCCTTTGAGTATAAGGGGCCCTATTGGTACTTCATGGGCGTGAAT
>JAGDXH010000057.1:8072-12466 GCA_023256295.1 Thermoproteati archaeon | reverse complement strand
CTGCTAGCCACTGCTCTGGGAAGCCTGATTCCCATATTGGGTTATCTCTCTGGGACAACCATATTGTACGACTTTGGATGGTATTTTTCGCTGGCCGTAGGAGGGGCGTCCTACGTCGCTCTGAGCCTGACCAAACGCTGACATCCTCTCATACCTGAAAGAATTGAGGTTCCCGATTCAACGACGCGTAGGTAATCGTCAGCCCCAGGGATCAGGCGAAAGGTCTTCAGGACACGAGCTATGCCTTCAAGGCTGCGATGGCCAATTCACTGATGCCGGAATGACCGCCACTTGATTAGAGGATCAGGGTAGATGTATGGTGGTCTCCTCTTGTTTTTATTGGCCTTCTTTGGTTCCTTCTCCCAGCGCTTGAAGATCTTGATGTCCTCAGGGAACCCTCCCTTTACGACAAGCTCCTCGTCCTAGCAGTGCCAATGACGTTTGGGGCCGGGCTTGTTTTCTTTGCATGCGGATCATCCCTGTGACCGAACTCTTGGCGTGCATTACCATTGCGGCTCTAACCGTCACTTGCTCCATGCTCTGAAACTTCTCCTTAGAACTATTCAACAATACGGTTGATCCGCAAGGCTTATCCGAGTCGCATTGCGATCAGCGAAATGCCCCTTTCCTTCGCCAAACCAGAAGTAAGGCTTCTGGCAACGTGGGGCAACGAATCTTTCATAGCCGGAATGCTGGACACGATCTATGGAAACAAACAACCTGAGCTTGCTGACCCTCAGAAAACAAAAAAAAGACTCGAGAAATTTCTAGCTGATGGGCACCACTCCGTCATGGAATTCATGGGAGCCCAATGGTTGCTGACTGGAAGCCGTGCTCTTTCCCACGAACTGGTTCGCCATAGGGTTGCCTCCTACTGGCAAGAGAGTCAAAGGTACGTCGATTACGCAAAACACCAAATTACATACGTCGTACCCCCTCACCTGAGAGCTGCGTTATCCCCATGGCTGGAGGAGGAAGCTGCTCGCTACATCGATCTGAGAGCTGAAAACACGGCAGAAAACTCCAGATACGTGTTAAGCAACGCCTTTCAAACAAAAATCCTGGTACAGATGAACGCCAGAGAGTTCTTCTTGAACTTCCTGCCTCTTCGGGCTGGAACGGGTGCGTTTCACGAGATCAGAGTTGTGGCGTGGCTAATGTACGACAGTGTTCATGAGAAATTTCCCATAACGGCTGAGTGGGTTGGCAAGCACCTCACGCAGCTGCATCCAGACTTCTGTAGAGAGGTGAAACCCGGAGAGAATTGTCTCAAGAAGAGCATAGAAGAGGCCTTTTCGGAGTGGGAACTTGAGGTACCGCGCAGCGTAAGAGACCTGATGACCCAATACTTACGAACACAAGCTTAACATTCTCCTGCTCCCGGCAGGCTCAAACACGTTGCCGCTGCGCGAAAGCCTGGCTTCAATCCGCGGGAACGCCATGGTCCTGATTTGGAGTGGCCTCATCTTCTATGGCCTGCCAACAGCTGCAGTAAGCCAATGGGCCGTGTTTTACATGAAGGATCTGGGTGTCTCTACCACGCAGATAGGCTTTCTAAGCGTGATAACGACGACTTCTTCTCTGGGCTTCCTATTGCTGGGAGGCGTTATGACAGACGCTTTGGGCAGGAAGAAAACGAATATCCTGCTGGACGTCATCGCTTGGGTGGGAGGATACATCATACTTGCCGTCGCCCAAAACTTTGCCTATTTCGTGATTTATTCTGTGGTCTGGGGAGTGAGTGCTGCCTCTGGCGTAGCCTACGGCTGCCTTTTCGCGGAGTCCGTAAGACCAGAAAGCAGAGGAGAAGCCTATGCCTTGAACGCCGTCTTGAGCCCTCTTCCTGGACTATTCATGCCTTTTCTAGGCGTGCTGGTCATAGAGCACTTTCAAACGCTCATGGGACCCATTGCCGGTCTAGTCTACGCCGTAAGGCTTCTCTACTTCGCCGTGGCTGCTTCCGTAGTCGGAGGCGTGACCTTGCGCTACTTCAAGGTGAGGGAGATCACCCCCGCAGTGCCAACGGCTGGCTTCCTTCCTAGAAGATACCTCTTTGTCTTCAGTCCATTTCCACCTCGCCTTCCTAGGCTCGTATTCCATACCAAGCTTCTGGAAAGCTACTGGGAAGATCTGAGATGGCTTTGGAACCGCAGAGCACCATTTTACTACTGGCTAACCACAGCCTTAGCAAGCGTCGCATCTGCGATTCCAAGCATTGTATACCCCCTTTACGTTGTAGAAGAGCTAGGGCTTCAACTCTCAGCACTAGCTCTACTCGCGAGCACGAGCACGGCAACTGGCATAATCATAACGCTGTTTATCGCACCTCGTCTAGGCGTTCAAAACCTGAAGAAGTTCCTTCTGATAGGCTATTCCGTACTTCCGGCTTCGCCCTTGCTCTTCATAATGGCAGGCCGCAACCTGCTTCTTCTCGCGACTTCCAGTGTCGTTGGTAGCATCTCTGGCGCCTTTGCAGGCCCAGCTGGCGGGGGCTACTGGGCAGATATTATCCCTGACGCAAGGAGAGCCAAAGTCTCTGCTGTAACTGGAATCATGAACAACGCATTGGTGATACCGGCAGGTTTTATTGGGGTGATTCTATACCAAGAAGCCTCATTTCTTCCATGGATCGTCGTAGCAGCGACCGAGGTCGTTGCCTTGCTCATCCTTCTTAACTTGCCCGACAACCCTCTGGATCAAGGCAAAAAATCATAGCCCTGAGCTATGCTTTTCTTTTCATGCTGGGTCGCGTGGCATGGACGTAGGAAAAGTCAGGGCTGGACAAGAGCTTGATGCGCACGAATTCGGAAACGACTTCTTAGTCAGCGAGGCACCAGCAGTGGGCCTACCAACCAGCACGCTGCCTTTTTTCGCGACTTCCTATGCGGTGGGCAATCTGCTGGCTGCATTTGCAAAGCCCGAGTTCATAGTCGACGTGATCACGCTGCCTCCCGGCTCGTGCGATTTAGCCAGCAATCTGCTTGAGGGTGTCCGCGAAGCAGCCTCAACGTTTCAAGTTCAATTAGCTGGTGGGCACACCGGATGCTACGAGGGAATCGAGCTGCCCCTCATCACAGTTACCTCCTTTGGAAAGAAGACGAGAGATAGAAAGCTACCCTCGCCCGGAGACCCAGTAGTGCTTGTGGGGGAACCTCTGCTGGAATCCAGATGGCTTAGGTGGTTGGTTGGGGAAAGCGTTGATTCCGTGGACTGGAAGAGCCTGACCCCTGTACCGGCCCTCAGAAAGCTCATGGAATTTGAAGCCGTAAAACTCGCTCATGACGTTTCAGAGGGGGGTATTGCGGGTGCCCTGAGCGAACTCTCTGCTAGATACGGCTTGGGCCTGGAATTGTCGAGGTTCGCGATGAATATAGGAGATGAACTCTCCGAACCGTCCTATGGTACGGCATTGGCAGTAGTCTCGCCCGAAAAGGAAGAAACTTTAATCGAGTGGCTCAAGCAGCGGGGCATATCTGCAAACAGAATTGCCACCTTGGGAGAAGGAAATCCCGAATTTTCTCGTGCAAAGTTGACCGAGCTTTACGGCTGGCCCACCTCTTCATTTGACAGGCAATTGAACCGCTTTTCGCTTTTCGTGAAGCGGTTGCTGGCCATAAGAAACCTTAGAGAGCTAATCCCAGAGGTAGGAACAAACGTCGCCTATTCTGAAGATCCAAAGTCTTCCCTCAACCAGATTTTGGGGATAGAGGGCAGGATAAGGAGGACTCCTTCGGGCGTGAAAGCAGGTAGGCCTAACTATGGTGCATCATCTCACGTAGGCGTGCTTCTTCATGAGATCATGAGCATGGGTGGCCCGTATAGAGTCGCCATCAACATAAGGCTCAGCGAGAAAAGTCTAGATGTCCTCTGGAAAGCGGGAATAAGGCCAACCAAAGTCACAACGAGTGACCCGTTCTGCCCAACGCTCAAATTCGTAAGGGAAACAAGAATCCTTGCCGACGCCTATTACGAACCGCCTTCGGTCGGAATGGAGGGCGGCATCCTATTGTTGGAGCGCAGCACAGACCTCGCGCTGGAGTTGATCTCCACCATTGCGTCAAAGCTATAAACCTGAGCGGGCAACGCGTGAGGGGAAGCCTCCGTTTCGAGGTTGGATCCGCCTGAGATCCGCGGGAATTGCAAGGTTCGCCGAGCAAGGTTCCAGGAAGTCCCCCGAAGAGAAACACCTCAAGTCTTCAGGTCAGCTTTCGTTGGGTCGCTGCGCTTTGGTCTATGGCAAACATGGAAGAAGCTCGAACCCCGTGAGGAATACTGCCAAAGCCCATCCGTCGTGACCCAATGGATCAAAAGCAAGGGCGCTTCGCCATCGGGCGGCCAAACCATGTGCAGGGTATTCGTGGCGCCTTTGCGAGGCTCAAGTCAAAGGGAACAGA
>JAGDXH010000057.1:4292-8062 GCA_023256295.1 Thermoproteati archaeon | reverse complement strand
GGAACAGACAAAACTCGAAGAGAAGGCATCGCTTGAGGCAATCTCTATGCCGCTGATCGCCGAGAAAGCTTCGAGGAAGACTCAACAGAAAGCGCAAAAATAATCAAGATCCTGGAGGTTTTTCGAGGATTCCAGGCGCAGCAAGAGGTACAGAGAGAAAAAGCTTCTGAATCGTCTAGCGCAAGACAGGAGTTCCTTGCCGTCCTCTCACCAAAGACGCAAAGCCCGCAAGCGCCGCCAACGCTATGGAAAAACGAAGCGCACTGTCCATCCCTTCCACGTAAGCTGTCATAAAAGACGCAGATAGGCTGACGTTGGTTCCAAGAAACAGGGCGAAGACGGCATCAAGAGGCATGGACGCAGCCGCCACGGCTATTGCCAAGGCAATGCTGATGGCCTGGCCGGTGTTCCTGAGAGTCGTCATCATGCCTGAACCGACGCCATAGTATCCCCTCGGTATGGAGGACATCACGGCTGACGTGTTAGGGGAAAAGAACAAGCCACTGCCGACACCCATGACGGCCAACCCAGCAGCCACAGCGGCATAGGATGAATTCAACGTAAGAGCTGAAAGCATGCATAAGGCAACGCCTTGAAGAGCTATCCCTGCAGTTGCAGGAACCCTCGCACCAATGCGGTCTGATATCAACCCGCCTAGCGGCGCAACCAAACTGGAGAACAAGGGCATGGGTATGAGAAGTATTGAAGATTCAAGTATGCTATATCCCTTGGCCGCCTCGAGGTAAAAGATGACCAGAAACATTATCGCGTACATGGCAACCGACTGAAGAAAAGCTGCAGTCGTTGATGCTGCGTACACCCGATCCCTGAACATGGAGAAACGAAACAGGGGATGGACCGAGCGGCGCTCGACGACCAAGAAGGCCAAAAACGCCATCATGGATAGCACTACGGATGACACATCGATGACCGATATCCCGACGCCAATGCTGGCCATTATCGCAATAAGAACCAGTGAGACGCTCGCTGTGAACAACGCAGCTCCGGCGAAGTCAAAGTCCTCTTTTCTCTTGGTTTCAGTGAATCCCCTAAGCCTAAATCTAGCCCAAAGCACGGCAAACAACCCTATGGGAACGTTCACGTAAAATATGTACCTCCAGCCCAGGTAAGTGATTATGACACCTCCGAGGACCGGTGCTACCACTCCCCCTATGCCCCACGCGATGGAATTTATGCCGAACGCCTTTCCTCTCTCATTCTCAGGAAAGGCCTCGGATATGAGAGCAAAAGAGTTACCGATCATCATTGCTCCTCCAGAACCCTGCAACAGACGAAAGACGACAAGTTGCCAGCCCGTCTGAGAGAGTCCCGACAGGGCAGAACCAAGCACAAAAACAAGAAAACCGGCTTCGTATACCCTTATCCTTCCATATGAGTCGCCAATTCTGCCAATGGTCAAGACGAGCGACGTGCTCATCAATATGTACCCCATTATGACCCAGGCCATCTCGATCATGTCGGCATGAATGGCTTGCATTATAACAGGTATTCCAAGTATGACTATTGTGGAATCTATGGCAGTCATCAGCGAGCCCAGCGTAGTTACGGATATCACATCCCAGCGCTTTGAGTAGTTCTGAGGATGCACGAGGAGCTTGAAGCTACGGTTATAACTTTTTCGCGTTGCTCATGCCGTTCAAAGGGCCCAGAGCAGCACGCACATGACGCAAGAGCGTGGAGATCAGAGCGAAGACCTGACACTCTGCCTTTTCCGCCAGAGACCCCCTGACTGGTGGGCATTTCACCTATCCCTCTTCAGGTATCTCAACACACCCACTAGCACCGCCACGAAAAAGGCAAGCAGCACCATTATCACAACCTCAAAGTAAGTCTCGAAGTAAGGAGGAACGTATCCGGCTGGGATGTAGCTCGCCGATATGCCAGGCCTAGCCTTCAGAAACACCGACCCGCTTCCGTTCCTCGTCGTCACGTTGAGCAGATGACCAATCGAGGGGACAGAGACACGGTTGAGCTCTTCGGGAACGAAGATCTCTGCCCAACCCTGCTGTGCCTGAAGCGAAAAACTCACGTTAACCCCCTCTAGCCATCCACCGCTTGTTTCATTTTTCACGGTCAAGCTCAGGACTGGAGCCGAAGAAAGCCTTGCATAAGGCTCTCCAAGCATAAGCACCCGAGGGTTGTCGGCATAGTTTACATTGCCTGGTCCTCCTGCACCAGTCCAGCTATAGCACCAATACGTCCAAGAGAGGCCATAGGAGTCAAAAAGTGGGATCGCCGAAGCGGCAGAACTATAGCTGCCTCCGAACTCCCCCACAAACAGAGGTACGTCCCAATCCCTTGATTCCAAAAGCGCCGCCTGAAAAGCCGTCCCAGCTAGATCCACGGAGTAGTCATGAACCTCGAGTACCAGGCCGTGATCAGGATCGTATGGCTCCACCCAGTCCTTGCGGTTGACCCCAGAGTCGTAGTTCGAGGTCTCCATGAAGATCAGCTGTCTTGCTCCAGCTGCGCGTATGCTCTGTATGGCCAGATCGTAGACTCTGGCCATCCGCCTATACATCGTGGCAGACGACCAGCCAGGAGGAGTTGTGGGCTCGTTGAAGAGATCGTACCCAAGAATTCCTGAGAAGCCCGCGAGATGCAAGGCCAAGTAGCCCCAAGCTGACGCAAATGCAGCCTCGACCGTTCCATTGCTCCAAAAGTAGGCCATGTCCTGATCCATGGCCGAATAAGTCGGCGACGTGTCGTTCAACGCCCAGGATGGCAGGCCGTTTGTCCTCGAGCCTGCCAGAGGAGAAAAAACCGGAGACCAGAACCATTGATGCATATCTATCAAAACGTATATCCCATAGGAATTCGCAGTCTCAACGACTGATTCTATCTCAGCCAGATAGCTGGCGTTGAACTTGTTGGGTAGTGGCTCTAGAAAGGACCAGGCGATGGGCAGGCGTATGGCGTTGAATCCCCAATTAGCCATCGCCTGAAAATCGGCCGCGGTAAAGTTATCCGATCCGTCCTCAAGTCCTGATAGGTCAACCCCGTGGAACGTCACAAAAGTGCCGTTGCTAAACTCGAAGTGGGTCCCTTCAGCACGGACCAACGGCAGATCTGGCATAACTGCCACCGAACGCGTTGCTAAGCAGTCCTCAAGGGGCGCGGTGCTCAAGACAAGGAGCACAACTAGGGCCAACGGCAGGAGCTCCTTCATATCATGAGACCATCTGGCAATATTTAAGCTTCTGACCTTCTCTAATACAGCTCATGCTTGAGCTCCGACGCGAGCAAGCGACCCTTCCTAGTTAGAGTGTAGTAGATCCCTCTTGGACGATTATCCCGATTCTTTTGCTTCAGCTTCATCCAAGGTTTGATCGAAGAGGTAGGCATCATTTTCAATTTTTTATTGTGCCTGTCTACCAATCCGGCACTTTGCAGCGCAAGAAGAGAACTCTCCACAAGAGCCTCATCCACCTTCTTGGACCACCCACTGGCCCCGAGAAGACGCCTTGATATCAACCAAGGAGTATCTGGGCCAAACTTTGCAAGATGAACGAGCAACTGCTTCTGGAGCTGGGTCAACTCGGGCCCAGGCACGCCTTCCTGTGAATTGGTTCTAGCTGACCCGACTGTTTTCCGATCCAACACCGATCACCAGCCAGTCCCCAGAGCGAGAGAGCCTTTGTTCCTCACCGCAGCTCCCATGGACGGCGTTAAAAAGACGCACAGGACTACTAACTGACGCAACAACTGCGGCACGCTGCCCTCCTCCAGACGCACCCTTGAGCGGGTGC
>JAGDXH010000057.1:1022-4282 GCA_023256295.1 Thermoproteati archaeon | reverse complement strand
GCCCCACGGTTAAAACGGTCGCTACTTTCATCGCACTAGCCAAAACCCACAGGTTAAAAACTATGCTGCAAGTGGGCGCGAACCCAGAGCACTTTGAGCATCTGCAGAAACGGTCGACGGTTTAAATGCTTCAGTCCCTCGAAATCAGCAGCTGAAGCCGTCAGCTCAGATCCACGCGAACAGCCTTCAGCTGCGGACCGACCGTGGACGCTCCCAACGTCGCGCCTTGTACTACGCTCGGGGCGGCATTCAGAAGACCTTCTGCCAGGTCGTCCTAGACCTGGCCCTAGCACTCTCGCAGGATGCGAAAGGATCCATCAGGCCGTTTGAATATGGAGAGTCTTGCAGGGCTCTTCCAACCGATCAAGGATGGTACTTTAGAGACCTCATATATGGGTCTCATCTCAATGACCAAGTTTTGTGCAAGCGCTAGCTGCTCGGACCCTTCCCCAAACTCTTTCCGAAATCTAGCCAGCACGTGATCTGGCCCCAGCACGTTCACCCCTTCCACCAGTTTGTCGGCAAATGAAACCAGCTTCTCCTCTAGCGTGAGAGGCACGTAATCCCGCTCCGGAAGCCCAAGCAACTTGGCTTGAGAGGCCGTAATGCCAGCCCCCACGTGCCTTTCCACCGCCAAGCAGACCGAGGAGGAAAACCCAAGCCTTGCCAGGTACTCGGCACCCCTTATCCCATGATCTACTCCTTTGCTGAAAGTCCTGCCAATGTCGTGAAGAAGCGCTGCCTGAACTACAACAGACAGGTCCAAATCCCTTCCCGACTTCTCTGCGGCACTGCACAACAAGTCAGCGACGTAGGCAGTCACCAGGCCGTGTTCCAAGACGTGGCGAGATGCGCCGGAACCAACGAGCGTACCCAACCCAATGTCTATTATCTCAGCCCTCGAGCTGGCAAACTCTCCAATATCTGGGTAAGCTGGTATATCTCCGATCTTAACCTCTCCACTACCTGACTGTTGTCCTGGCTGGTCAGAAGTGCTCCGCAACTGGGACATCTGAAGTCGCTTTCCGCTGCTTCTTCAAAAGTATATCTCTTCCCCTCTCTGGGGCAAACAAAGAAGCTATGCGCTGTCTCATAATCCAATCTCCTCTGCAGGAGTTCAAGCACTTTTTTGAGTCTCTGTCTTATCAGGTAAGCGATGTTCCCTTGATCCAGCTTCCAGAAATAGGCATACCACTTCTGGTTGGGAATCTTGCGCTTCTCAAACGAGACTATGCCGTTTGCATAGAGCTCGTTAAGCTCCGTTCTAACCGTATTCACCTTAACTCCTATGAGAGCAGCAAGATCATCGTCAGACACCGACTCACCGCCCTCAAGATTTTGAAGGATGCCCTTTATGACGGGGTTGCCCTCAGCGTGAAGAAGGACTGGGACAAGCTTTTCCACCATATCCTTGTCGAGGCCCCTTGATTGGTTGTTGCTCTGCCTCTTTCCCGGCCTTCTCTTGACGGACCCCTTCTCTGAGGACAACTTTTCCAACCCTAGATGGTTTTATTTCTACCCGGGAGCCATTAAACCTTTGCCCCAGTTCTTCCCCATGAAACAGATGATCCAAGAAGACCGCCAAAGCGGCAACCTCCGAATGAGGCTGATTACCCACGGAGACGTTGTAGTCAGCCAGCCTGTATATTTCTGGAGGTACCTTGGAGGCTCCAACGAAGATCATAAGAGGCTGAGGCCTCAGCACGATCTCGCGAAGCGCTTCGTCCAGCTGCTGTCCGTACATGGTCAAATGGATCAACATGCCACCTTCTTTCTTCCAAGCGTTTATTTCATCCACATAGCTGCTTATCCAGCGCAGCCAGAAACTACCTCCCCACGTTGAAACCACCCTTGCCATCGACGCTTCAAGAGAAGGATCTGGATCTCCCCAGACGAGCATTCCCTCAGCACCAAACGCCCTCGCCACAAGAGCCACGTGAGTGGTGACCCTTTTATCGCGATCTCTCCTGTGTCCGTACCTAAGTATTACCACGCGCAACTCTCTTTTCCACCCCGTTTTTCGGTCCGTTTGGGTTCGCGCAACATCATTCGGAGACAGCGCCGGGGACGGGGTTTGAACCCGTGAGGCCACGAAGGGCCACGGGCTTAGCGAGCCCGCTCCATACCAGGCTAGGAGACCCCGGCAGCAAAAAAAGGCAAGGGCTATTAAGATTAGCCTCTCTTCGACCTGGTATGTTGAATGCCTTGTCCACGTCGAAACCCATGCTCTTGCCCCAATCTGCGATGTACTTCAGTATGATCATGGGCCCCACCGAAACGAGAAACCTAAGCACTGGTCTCAAGTACGGTGGTACAGACTTAACAGATTGACTGAAGTACATGGCTTCTTTGACTGTATGCCTCCAGCTCCTGTAAATCAGCGCGAACCTCGCCTCAGTCATCTCTCTTCCCACATCGAAGAACTCCTCCCGGCTCAGCACCGAGAGGGGGACGAACGACAGTGGAACAGATACAAAGTGCGCTCTAGATCCCAGTTTTTCGCCCAGCCATTTTTCCATAGTGTCTATCAGCCGGACGGTAGCCCACACGTCGTCTTCTGTCTCCCCTGGCAAGCCCATTATGAGCGTGTAAGCAGGGAACCAATAGTTCTGATTAAAAGCCTTGGTTCCTTCCAACACCACTCTCTCCCATTCCGAGGGAGCGAAGGGAAGCATCTTATTCCTCATGTATTTTGCCAGAAGATCCCCAGAGGCAGTCTCCAGACCCGGTTGTATACCTATCCAGTTCTCAGGACCAGCTCTCAGTATTGGAGAAAGTCTGGGAAGCAAGTCCTCATCCGCGATCACCGGCGCAATGGTCCCGTGGGTAGGATTGCTATGTGTGACGCCCCTTGTCCCCATTATGGCGGAAAAAAGGTCCACTATGGCATCCGTGTTGGGATAAAAGTGCCTCTTGTCTTCCACGCGGTACAGGAATATGTCATCGCTGTGCGCCCATATTGAAGGTTTCCCGCCAGCCACATTTACCCTGACCTCTTGCAATACCTTCTCTACGTCCATGTAGCGAGCCGTACGCACGTTGGGGGCGCAGAACTGGCAACCTCTGCCGCAGCCTCTCATCACTTCAACCATGCCGTTCATAGCCGGATTGACTATCGGAGGTATTTGATCAACCGAGGGCCAGCCCTTCACCTTGTGGTTTCTCTCCAGGTTACCAGACTCTATGGCCCTGAAGACGTCTACCGCGACGTGGTCAAGCTCACCCTGAACCAGGTTATCTATGGGAAGACCGTCGAGAAC
>JAGDXH010000057.1:431-1012 GCA_023256295.1 Thermoproteati archaeon | reverse complement strand
GAGAACGCTGCGCCTCACGTCGAGCTGCCAAGCTCCCGGACCGCCCACTGCGATCTTCGCTCTTGGAGCCTTCTTCTTCCTGACCTCGTCCGCCAGTCCCACGAGCTCCAAGAAGCGCTTCTTGGTATAGGACGTGTATTGGCCGCCATAAGTGAACATCATCGTGACCGGACCCAGCCCAAGCGGATCCATTGTAGAGATCCCAATCACGCGTGTGCTTTCATCAACTATCCCTGCAAGGTGATCTGGATCGGTAACCACCACATCCTTCGGAGGAAAACCCTTCAAAAGATCCGCTTCCAGTTTCCTCAACCCGTATGGCGCGTAAATTGCCACTCCGTCTCTAGTCGGAAGGGGTGCAGCTATGAAGTCAAACAGCCTCTCTGGCACCCTTTCAGTGGGTGCGCACCCGAAGAAATCGGCAAGTGGTATGTTCCTATACTCGCTCATCAGCGTCTTGTCTGTGGTCAGCACGATTTCTGGCACGCCTGCTCACCTCTTGCCGTAACCCAAGGATTCTTGACCGAACGCCCATCCCCAGAGGTTTTTGCGATATGATGTGCTCGCGAGTCCAAAGAGAG
>JAGDXH010000057.1:0-421 GCA_023256295.1 Thermoproteati archaeon | reverse complement strand
CCGACCTCACGGCCGAAGCCGTCTTGAACTTGATCAGTCTGACGATCTTGTGCGGAGCTACCCTCGGACTCAACTCCATCTCGATGTAGACGCCATTTTGATAGACGATGCTCTTGTCTAACTTGATGCCGCTCTCATGCGATATCTCCTCTATCAAGCGCTTGACCCTACGTCTCAGACGCGCTTTGAGGATTTTCTTGCCTCTGGCCGTCTTCCAGAGGCACGCGTACCAAAGCGGTTGTTGATAGCTCACGGCTATCTACAGATTCGCCCGTATAAACCCTGCGGTGGCAGCGGCTCCGAGCAGCCGTGGCAGAGGACCGACTCCGAGCCCGATGAACTCCACCGTCCCCCTTGAACGACGGAGTTAGCCGGTGTGATTGCTCCCTTCCGGGCCTCATCCGTTCCCGGCAGCTGCCGC
>JAGDXH010000026.1:16131-16476 GCA_023256295.1 Thermoproteati archaeon | reverse complement strand
GGGAAGATCCTGACCCTATCAGGTGCCTTGTGGTGGATGTCTCTGAGCTCAGGAGGCATGGAGAAGATGGAATCTAGCAAGTCCTTCCTTGCAGAAAGCACATCTCTTGGCGCTTCCAACAGCGTGCCATTCCGCATGAACTGTCTCAATAATGGGATTCCTGCAGGCGCAGAGCTTCCAGCTGGGACAACGTAGTCGATCCAGAGCTTTTCGTCGCGATAGACGTCTTTTTTGCCCGGAAGATGCCCCGTCTTTGATATGGGGAACCCGTCGACCTCACATATCTTCATGCCGAAGTCAATGGTTGGCGCATCGGTGACCGCGTTGCCGACTCCGAAGGCGTCA
>JAGDXH010000026.1:12550-16121 GCA_023256295.1 Thermoproteati archaeon | reverse complement strand
CATCCAGACCCCCACTCAGCGTGATCTTGGGTAGGATCCCCTGCATGGAGAGCTCCCACCTCACCTCTTCAGCTTCCCTCGCAAGGTCTCCAGAGTCGATGCGAACTCCTTGCAAGCGTCCTCCTAGAGCCTGAGCCGCTATGCGGGCTTCTGCTCTTGGAGAAAAGAACGTGTCAATCAGCACCGTTCTTGGGGCGTCCGCAGGTGCGTATCTGTCGTAAGCCATGAATGCTTCCCGCTGGTTGAAGGGCGTCTGCTCGGAACTAAAAGCCAACACCAGAGAATGAGGAATCGTGCCCACCGGTTTGATCCCGATTTTCTCGGCGACCAAGACGTTGGAAGTACCGTCAAAGCCTCCCTCTATGGCAGCTCTTTCTTTGGCCAAAGAAGAAGCCGGATGGGACCGTCTTGTGCCGAAGGCGTACAATAGCTTATCTTGCCCAACTGCCAAGCGCATCCTCGCAGCGCGACTGGCTGATCCAGACGACTCGCAGAGAAAGCCAAGAATCTCGGGTTCATATGAGGCGAAGTTCAGATACTTGCCCCTTATCACGAGCACCGGCTCCTGCGCAAAGAACACGCTCCCTTCGTCCATGGCGAAGACGTCCACCGGAAGCCCCTGAAGA
The DNA here is from genome assembly GCA_023256295.1 of Thermoproteati archaeon. Classification (GTDB taxonomy): domain Archaea; phylum Thermoproteota; class Thermoprotei_A; order Marsarchaeales; family UBA168; genus UBA168. The sequence goes on along the minus strand of JAGDXH010000026.1, from coordinate 15,495 downwards.
AGTTCAAGGACGTCGGATATCCCAGAAAGTACCCCAAAGTTGTAGGGTTCTGGGAGTGACTTCGTGAAGACCTCCATGGTCACCTCGGGGTTTTTGCCGGCTCCTTTCAGCACGAGTTCCGTCATGCTGAAGTAAAGGTCAGAGACCCGCGCCCTTTTCAAATCCTCTTCGGAAGGTATCAGGAACATGACCAATTCTCGGCTGCGCTTTTACGCGTTGAGTTTCAGCAAGGGTTAAAAGGCCAGAGTTACCTACCTTATGAGGTTGGGATATCTGGGGCATTCTTGCTTTGTGGTTGAAGCGGGAGGACACAAGCTTTTGCTAGACCCCTATGAGGGGGGAGCCTTCCCTGGGTTTGACTTCAGGCTGTCCGATTACTCCAAGTTGCTGGAAGGTGTGGAAGGCGTAGCTATCACGCACCATCATGCGGACCATGATTTTCTAAAACCCTTTCCTCGCCTTCCAGTTTTTGACGGTGTCGCCATGATTGGAAAGGGAGAGAAGGAGTTTCTGCCTGGATTTCAGGTTGCCGCTTATAAGACTGACCACGGGCCAGGGAGAGGAGCGTGCTCGGCGATCTCTGTGCGTGCTGAGGGCAAGAAGTTGGTTCACCTCGGAGATACGTTTAGGCTGCCAGAAGAGACGGCCTCTGCCATAAGGGGAGCGGATTACCTGCTTATCCCCGTGGGGGGTCTGTACACAGTTGGTCCTTCTGAGGCCCGGGACCTCGCTCTAAGCCTGTCCCCTCGTTTCGTAGTCCCCATGCACTACGCTGTTCGGGGAAAAAGCACGCTGGTGCCTCATGGCTTGGATGATTTTCTGAGCAACGTCGACGGCCTGAGCGTGCTCGTCATGAATCCAGGATCTATCAGGGAACTTCCTTAGGGTCTTCCTGTAATGCTTAAAAGTGAGTGGTTACTAGCAGCCGATTGGTGATAGCGAGTGTCTGGTGGCGAGTTCCTGAAGAAACCTCACCTTAACCTGGTGGTGATAGGTCACATTGATCACGGAAAGTCAACCATAGTGGGAAATCTTCTTTACCTTACTGGTTCCCTAGACCAAAGGGAGATGGCCGAAATAGAGGCCCAAGCGAAGGCCAAGGGAGAGGAGGACAACAAGTTTGCCTGGGTCCTTGATCGGCTGAAGGAGGAGAGGGAAAGGGGCATCACCATTGACTTGTCCTTCTGGAGGTTTGAGACTCCAAAGCACTTCTTCACGTTCATAGATGCCCCGGGTCACAGGGACTTCATAAAGAACATGGTTACCGGCACAAGCCAAGCCGATGCAGCCATATTGGTGGTGTCTGCCAAAAAGGGTGAGTACGAAGCAGGAATTGGGGCCACCGGGCAAACCAGAGAGCACGCGTTCCTTGCCAAGACCATGGGAGTCAACCAGATGATAGTTGCCATAAACAAGATGGATGATCCTTCGGTCAACTACAGTCAGCAGCGCTACGAGGAGGTGAAAGCTGGGATCACCAAGCTGATCTCGATGATCGGCTACAAGCCAGACAAGGTACCCATAATCCCCGTGTCTGGTTGGAAGGGCGATAACTTGGTAACGAAGAGCGCCAACATGCCTTGGTACAACGGTCCAACGCTTGTGGAGGCGCTTGATCTGCTAGAAGAGCCTCCCAAGCCAGTGGATAAGCCGCTCCGGATACCGATCCAAGACGTCTATACCATCCAAGGCGTTGGCACGGTTCCCGTGGGAAAGGTAGAGACTGGTGTGTTGAAAATCGGTGACAAGCTGATCTTCCTTCCCTCCAACAAGGTCGGAGAGGTCAGAGACATCGAGACCCATCACACGAAGGTAACGGAGGCTAAACCTGGCGATAACATTGGATTCAACGTGAAGGGCATCAACAGAACTGACATCCAGCGGGGAGACGTTGCCTCCAGAGTAGATCAGCCCTCAACCGTGGCGAAGGAGTTCACTGCCAGGATATTCGTGCTTTACCACCCAACTAGTTTCGGCGTTGGATACACCCCAGTTGTTCACATGCACACTGCCACGGTTGCATGCAGGATAGAGGAGATAATCAACAAGCTTGATCCCAGGACTGGTCAGCCCCTACCCGAGAAGCCTCAATTCCTCAAGCAGGGAGACTCGGCTCTTGTCAAGATGGTTCCCATAAAGCCCATGGTCGTAGAGAAGTACCAGGAGTTTCCACCTCTTGGACGGTTTGCGATCAGGGACTCTGGCAGGACCATTGCAGCTGGAATAGTTGTCGATGTGGTGCCTGCCCAGGTGAAGGCTTGATGGCACAGAAGGCAAGAGTCAGGCTATGGGGTCCAAAGGTCCAGGACGTTGACTCTGTTTGCGGTCAAATAAAGGAGATCGCCGGCCGGGCAGGCGTGCGCGCTGCGGGTCCAATATATCTTCCAACCAAGCACCTGAAGATAACTACTCGCAGATCGCCAAACGGCGAGGGGACTGACACGTTCGATCATTGGGAGATGAGACTGCACAAGAGGATGATTGATGTAGATGCCGACGAAAGGGTCATGCAGGAGATCATGAGGATACAGGTGCCCGATTCGGTCTACATAGAAATCCAACTTACTTAGCTGTCGCTCTTGCTTGCCTGCCGCTTTTAGGAAGAGCTCGATTCCCGACTTGAGGTCTGGGCTTCCCTTTTCGTTTAGGGGAACTTTTGTCATGACGTGGAGGATCTTGCCATCTTCAAGCTGTAAGAATGCCTGAGGGATTTCTACTCCTCCGAACTCGTCCTTTTCTCCGTGCTCGGTCAGAAAGTTCCAGTCCTCGTTTACCTCCTCGTATTCGGCAGAGAGTTGCTGCGCTGCCTCCTGGCATATCCTCTTGGCATACTGCCTTAGGGCGTCCCACTCGGCAGTGATTAAGATCACCTTCTTTGCAGTCATTTCTAAGGCGTCTTTGCGGCCTCCTTAAAAGGTAAACTGGCTCTTTCCCTGTTCTATCAT
>JAGDXH010000026.1:4998-12540 GCA_023256295.1 Thermoproteati archaeon | reverse complement strand
TCGAGATCGCTTTAGCCATCACCAAGCCTGAAAGGACAGAAGGAGGCAGACCCAGCTTGTCGCTCCCAGTTCTTATGTCCTCAAACTCTGGCTTCGCCGACACGAGTTTTCCCTCCTGGTTCCAGGCAAGCTTGACCTTGAAACTTAGCCCGGCGTACTCCACCGCCACAGTCTTCCGACTTGCTTCAATCCTTTTAGTTGGCATGAAGCGTACACCCAAACTACCGGTGACGCCCATGAGTATCGAAGCAAGCTTGGCCGAATCCTCCTGGTGGCATACTACGCGCACCAGCAAGCCTGGTCTTCCCTTTTTTCTGAACTCGGGTATGGCGTAGGCGTCTAGTGCCCCTGCAGTCATCAGGTCTTCTATCGCTTTTGCTGCGACCTCTCCAGTTACGTCGTCGACATCGGTTTCAAGGAGTTCGACGGGCTTGAGTTCCAGGGGGCGATCATCTCCAACGATCACCTTGACGATGCCTGCCTGTTCTCTGCTGGGGCTGATGCCATAGCCCACTTTTCTCGGGATCATGATCGTGTCATCGCACGTCGGATCGGCCAGGAGGGCTAGTATCGACGATGCAGTCGGCGTAACGGATGCTTTTCTCTGAGGAAGTGTCTTCATGCCATGCCTGCTTAATAGCTCTAGAGCCACAGCCGCGGGTCTCAGGTTTTCGTTACCCTTTCCGTCTTCTTCACCGCCAACTGGTACGGGAGATATGCACACCCTAGATCCAAGCAGGCCTAGGGAGTCAAGTGCTAGTGCCGCCCCGGCGAGTTCAAATGCGATCTGAGCCAGTGGGATACCCAGCGAGTTGGCCAGTCCCTCTTTTCCTGCGACGATTCCAGTCGCATCTATGAGCTCGCTCAGGAACCTTTGGGCGGCTTGGGCTGCATGTGCGCTGCCCATGACCTGCCTCACGCCCTCTTCGATGCAATTCTGCAGCGTAACTTGTTCATCCCTCAAGGACGCTTCGGCAGCGTCCCGACGCTCCAGCCTCACTAGAAGCGAAGTTCCACTTATGCCTCTTGCGCTGACTTGCTGGAAGATAGCGCTGAAGCTCGTGACTTCTGGCATGCAGTTCTTTATGGCCATCGGGAGCGTCAGGATCTTTTGCTTGTCTGCTCCGGCGTCTACAAGTGCAGAGATGAGCGAGCAGCCTGTTGCACCGTGATTGGAGACATCAATGAAGGCGCTCATGGGATCCTGCTGAATCTGGCTTTAACGCTTGCTCTTAGTTTATTCCTTGGAAGAAAGCTTTGGAAGAGGTTTTGAAGCGGGTGCAAGACGGAAGATGGGTATAAGGGAGGTATTGGATCGCATAGCCTTGCTTTACCTACGCGTCGTTGGATCAAGAACCTCAATTCCTTCAGGGATGAGAGGATGCCAGGGGTATGGCGGAGGGGAGAGGTCGCTCTCATGAGCATGTTGCAGTTATGCCAGCTGGGCATGGCAGTTGTGAACATCGATTCGGGCATAGCAACTGGAGCAATAGCTGCTCAAGTGGCAAATAAAATCCATGAAAACTGCAAAGCTCAAGAATGGTGTTTAAGATTTCGCCTTTTATAGAGATGCAGTTCGGCATGCTTATATACCACTATGCTTGCCGTTCATGCCAGAAAAAAGCTCTGTGGATGAAGCCGCGAAATCTGCTCTGGAGATCGTGAGGAAAGTGAGGTTTGTGGACTTGCAGTTCGCCGACTTAACCGGGAGGCTTCAACATGTCACTGTTCCGTCCTCTAGAATCGATGAGAGGTCCTTTTCAGACGGGGTACCGAAACTTGATGGTTCCTCCATAAGGGGCTTTGCTGCGATCAATGAATCAGACATGGTGCTTTATCCCGATCCTGCAACCGTAGCCGTGCTCCCTTGGCTTCGCGAAGAGATCTCGACTGCCAGGTTTTTGTGCGATGTTGGCCTTGGGGAGGGAAGGGGGAACTTCTTGGGATCCCCGAGATCGGTGGCGAAGAGAGCGGTCGAAGAGCTGAGAAGAGCAGGATATACCAGCATGTGGGGACCCGAGGTTGAGTTCTTCGTGTTTGACTCAGCAACGTGGGACGTACTGCAGCCATACAAAGGAGAGTCGTATGAGATCAAGTCCAGAGAGGCGCCTTGGGCGAGTGACGGCGGGGGCTATACGATGAGATTCAAAGAGGGCTATTATCCGGCTCCACCGTTGGATAGCCTGTTCGAGCTGAGAAGCATTGCTGTGAATTATCTTCAGGACAGCTTTGGGGTGCCCTGCGAGGCGCATCACCATGAGGTGGCGGGAGCTGGACAGGGCGAGATCAACATGATGGCCAAGGGGCTCGTGGAGTCAGCGGATTCTGTGGTCACGCTGAAGTACGTTGTGAGAAACGTCGCGAAGTTGATGAACATGGTGGCGACGTTCATGCCAAAGCCCGTGTTTGGCGATAACGCTTCTGGCATGCACGTGCATTTCTCGCTTTGGAAGGGTAATGAGAACCTGTTCTATGATCCATCGGACAAATATGCGGAGCTGAGTCAGCTTGGAAGGTATGCTGTCGGTGGACTTCTTGAGCACGCCCGCTCCTTGGCTGCAATCGTGGCGCCCACGACTTCTTCTTACAAGAGGTTGGTCCCTGGTTATGAGGCCCCGGTTTATCTGGCGTGGAGCAAGGCCAACAGATCCGCGGCCGTGAGGATACCCGTTTACCACAGGGCCAGTGCTGCCAGCAAGAGGCTGGAATTCAGGCCACCCGATCCCTCAGCGAACCCCTACCTGGTGTTCTCTGCCATGGCCGCCGCCGCGCTGGACGGGATCAAGAGGAAAATTGATCCTGGTGAGCCGACGGACGTGAACGTGTACGAGCTAACTCCTGATGAGAGGAGAGAAAGAGGGATCAGGGAGCTTCCCGGTTCCCTGAAGGAGGCTGCCGAGGCTTTGGAATCGGATGACGACTACCTTTACCCGATATTCGCGAAAGATGTGGTTGAGAAGATGATATCCTTCGAAAAGGCGGATCACGAGCAGGTATTCATGAGACCTCATCCGTATGAGTTCTACCTGTACTTCGACGTCTAAGCGCAGGCTTATATCTGATAACCGACAAATCGCGCGTTGCAAGGCTCTGAGAATCCGTTCGCGGCAGCTACCAGGAGGACGCTTGCAACAGCTGGGATCTTTTTTGCGATGGCGATCGCAAAGCTTGGGAGCGGCTGGCTCTTTGGAAGCCTCATAATAGAGGCGGATGGCTTGCACTCCCTCATCGACGTGGCTATGGTCATAATGATATTCTTGGGCTTGAAGGTTGCCGGCAGGCCACCCTCTGAAAGGTTTCAGTTCGGGCTTTACAAGGCAGAAAACTTGGTTTCCTTTGGAGCTGCTATAGCCGTTGGGGCAGCTGCGTTGGAGATACTGTTCGATGCCCTTCACGTCGTCAGAGTTCCTGAGCCAGCCGTCCCGATATTGGTTGAGGCAGGATCTGTTGCTGGTAGCTACTGGGTCATGCTGTATCTCGGCAGGACCCCCGGGATGAAGCTGGAGTCCTTGAAGGCGCAGGGAATTCACGCTTACGAGGACGTGCTTTCCTCGTTGGTAGTCATCGTGGGCATTTTGGGAGAGTGGTTGTACATCCCAGTGATCGCCATAGCGGCTGCGTTCTTCATAGCGGGCTACATTTTGGTGCAGGCTTCTTCTTTGGCTTACAAGTCAGTCATGGTTTTGCTTGACGTGAGTGATGAGAGGGTCGTGGCGGACGTCAAACAGGTCGTGACTGGAGTGAAGGACGTGCTTGGTGTTCATGACGTGAAGGTCAGGCAGGCAGGCCCCTTCTACTTCTTGGAGATGCATCTGGAGGCGCCTCCCAAGTTTTCAGTTCAAGAAGCGGACAGGCTTGCGGATGAGGTAGAGAAAAAGATAAAGCAGGCGCTACCAACGGTGGCCTCTGCATCCATTCATGTGGAGCCTGGAAGCTTTTCTGGAAAATGGGTGATAGCTCTGTTTGAGGCTGCAGATGGCTCTCTCAGGGGGCACGCAGCGACCGCGCCCTACGTCAAGATAGTTGACGAAAGGACGGGAGAGCGCATCATGGTGCCGAATCCTGCAGCTGGAACAACAAAGAGAAGGGGGCTTGAAGCTGCCAAGCGCTTGAAACAGCTTGGTGTCGAGGCAGTCATCGTCAGGGAGATAGGGGAAGGTATGCTTTCGGCGCTGAAAGGAGAGGGGATCATGGTGCTCTACTCTCCAGCTTCCAGCGAGGAGGAAGCCCTTGAGGCTTTCAGGAAGGGCGAGCTCAGACCGCTGGAGACTGCTGGGTCAAATTAGCTAGACTTTTAGATGTCCGGCACGGCTTGGAAGAAGTTGAGCGACGAAGACATAAAGCGCATGTCGGAGCTGCTGAAATCGGGAGCCACCATGCTGGCAGATACCTGCCCAGTTTGCGGATCTCCGCTCTTCCGTCTCAGGGATGGAAGTGTCATCTGCCCTCACTGTCAGAAGAAGGTGGTATACCTGAAGGAGGGGGAGAACGAAGACCGTGCTTTGGAGCCATATGTTTTGGAGGAAGTGAGGTCTTCTCTCTTCTCCTTGCTCAGGAAACTGGCGCCTGTCATGGCCTCCGCCGACCCAGATGAGGCCTTGCCTCTGGTCCAACTTGCCAACTCGCTGCTTGAGGCACTGAAGTCGCTGAGCGAGTTACAGCGTCGCATTGCAGAAGGGAGGCGAGGTGAACTTGCTGGTTTTCGGAGGCCTCGGGTTGGGAGGGCGCGAGGGGTTGAGTTGCGCCCTCCTAGATGAGGCAAGGAGGGCAGACAAGATATTTGCTGAGACGTACACGAACTCGGAGGGCGAGTCAGCCGTGAGCTATGTTGAGTCGATCGCCGCAAAGAAGGCAATCCTCTTGAAAAGACGCGATCTCGAGGAAGAAGGAGGCAAGATCATCTTGGAGGCTGCCCGCGTTGGTGAGGTGCTGTTTCTTGCTCCGGGCGATCCGTTTGTGTTCACGACGCACTCTTACCTGAGGAAGGAAGCACTTGAGGCGGGCATTGGCGTCAGGGTGATTCACGGTTTGTCGATTTACTCTGCTGCCGTTTCAGCCTCTGGGCTTGACCCGTACAGGTTTGGGCCTCCTGTCACGCTGGTATATCCAGACGAAGAGCACGGCTACTTTCCTGAGGCAGCTTACGACGTGGTGCACGAGAACTTGTCCCGCGATCTTCACACCCTGCTGCTCATGGACGTTAAGGCAGAGGAGGGGCAGATCATGGACTTTGAGGAGGCCTTCGGCGTGATGACCGAGTTGGAGCGCAGACGCATGATGGGCGTGTTCGCGGCAGGTAGGGGGGTAGTCCTTCTTTCTGCACTTGGGTCCTCCAAGGAAAAGGTACTCTGGGCGCACATAGGAGATAAGCTTGCCGATGAACTTCCTCCTCCGCGTTCTCTTATCGTGCCTGCATCCCTTCGCTTCTACGAGGGGTTTGAGTAAACTCGGCAAAAGCAGTAAAAACGGCACGAGTTTGATCTCAATATGGGAACAGAGGAGCTTCCAGGGCTGGTTAAGAACAGAACTTTCAAGGTCAGAGATTATCAACTCAACATATACAAAGCTGCTCTAACGTCCAATACCTTGGTCGTGCTTCCCACCGGCCTTGGAAAGACCATGATAGCTGCGCTCGTGGCAGCCAAGCGGCTCGAGGAATATCCCGATGAGAAGGTCGTTGTGCTTGCCCCTACGCGCCCGCTCGTGGAACAGCACGAGTCTTTCTTTAGGAGCTTCATAGTTGCGGATGACCTCAGGGTTCTAACTGGAGAGACCGATCCTGACCTGAGGAAGTGGTACTGGAACCACGGTCAGCTCCTCTTCATGACGCCCCAGTCGCTGAAGAATGACCTAGATGAGGGTCGCTACGGGTTGGAAAGCGTTTCTCTTTTGGTATTCGACGAGGCGCATCATGCCGTAGGAGATTATCCTTACGTCGCCATAGCTTCGACTTACATGGCTGAGGGTCGGCATCGCCTCATAATGGGCTTGACTGCCTCTCCTGGCCATACCCGCGAGCACCTGGATGAAGTGCTAAGAAACCTCTTTATACAGCGCGTAGAAGCTAGGAGCGAAAGCAGCCCAGATGTGGCCCCATATGTCCAGGAGATAACCGAGCAAAGAGTTGTCGTGGATCTACCGATCGAGCTTAAGGAGATATCTAGGGGTCTCGAGTCTCTTGTGGCATCATACCTGAATCGCCTATCTGGGATGGGTGTGAAGTTCAAGGGTTCGATTGTGCCAACAAAGTACATGCTCTCTTTGCAGGATGAAATCAGGAGAAGGATTGAAGAGGGCGAAAGGGATCCATCTTTGCTTGTCTCTTTTGGTCTTCTCAACAACGCCATAAGGGTGAGGCACGCTAGGCTCCTTTTGGAGGTCGAAGGTGTTTCAACAGCGTTGAGGTACATGAAGGGGTTTGACGAAGAGTCATCTTCTTATCCGTCTCGTTCTCTGCGTCAGCTTCTCAAGGAGCCAATCTGGTCATCATCGATCGACAGGTTGGAAGAGTTGAAGCGGAGAGGAGTTGAACACCCCAAGGTCCCAGCTCTCCTGAAGCTCGTAGAGGAGTCTCTTGTGAACGACGAGGTGAAGGTTCTCGTGTTTGCTCACTACAGAGAGACCACGAAGATGCTAGCGGAGATGTTGTCTGGCATCGCGCGCGCCCGCCCGGCGCCCTTCTTGGGACAGTCAAAGAGGGGAGACGCGGACGGAATGAGCCAAAAGGACCAGCTGAAGGCGCTGGAGCAATTCAGAGACGGAAGCCTAAACGTCCTCGTGGCCACTCAGGTGGCGGAAGAGGGTCTCGATGTTGAAAACTGCGACTTGGTGGTCTTTTACGACAACGTGCCAAGCGCAATACGCCTGATCCAGAGGAGAGGAAGAACTGGGAGAAAGAAGCCGGGAAGGGTGGTCTTGCTCATAACCAAGGGCACGGCAGACGAGACCTATCACTGGATTTCGACCAAAAGGGAAGGGACGATGGGCAGACTCTTGGCCTCCGAGGGGAAGAAGGTAGAGCTGGAAGCCTTCGGTCAGCCGAAGGGGGCGCTAGACGAAAGGAATAAATGGGAAACCCCTCGTAGTGAGGAGTTGCCCGCTTCAGGGGTTGTGGCTGACAAGAGGCTCGTGGGCTCTGAGTTGCTGCGGCAACTTGAGCAGCTTGGGATCAGGCCTGAGTTGAAAGAGCTCGGCGGGCTTTACGTTAAGATCAAGGAGGCCGTGGTAAGAGTGCTCAACGTTTCTGACGTTCAGAGGTTGCTTCTTTCTGGCAGCCTGTTTGAGGAAGTGATATTCATGAAGACGTTGGGCAAGCCTGTTTTTATCGTTGAGGGACAGCCTCCCGTGCTTCCCACAGATGAGCTTGGCCCAAGAGGCTCCCTGTTGGCTCTATCCCTGAAATACGGCCTCTCTTTCCTTCAGAGCTCGGGCCCAAGAGATACTGCACTTTACTTGGCTTCTTGGGCCCGTCGCGCCGATTGAATGTCAATGCTTTTCCAGGCGCGAATGGACCGCGGTCGCAGTAACGGCCGCTTTGGTCAG
>JAGDXH010000026.1:0-4988 GCA_023256295.1 Thermoproteati archaeon | reverse complement strand
TGGTCAGAGCTTCTTTCATCTCGTCAGGCCCGTAGATCACGCCCATAGACGACAATGCCCTGGCGTTTAGAATAGCCTTCCTGAATATCATGGGAGCGCTTTCCTCCGTGTATATCTCGGCCGAGACGGCCAACCCTAGCGCCGAATTGGTTGCCAGCAAGAGCTCCTCCTTGGTCTTGTCCAGATCTAGGTGAAGTGCCTCTCCTGGTATGTACACGCCATCCCAAGCCCCAAGCAACTTGAACGATGACTCAACGGGCTTTATTTCGAGAGCCATAAGCAGGGCTGCCATGGCAGGCGTTATCCTTTCTCCTTTTTTTGCCAGTGTTAGGTCTTCATCAAGGCGGATCATTCCCTTCACTATCTTGGTCTTTGCGCCCATATCTGTGAGTATGCTGGCTGGGCCTCCTGGAGGTAGACCGAGATCTGCAGCTTGTATGATTATGTCTTTCGGCGCCGGAGAACCCGGTTTGACCCAATCGGTCTCATGCAAATCCTCTACCTCTTTGGCTATCAGGAAGGGCGACGTGTGAGATAGTATCAGGGCATTGCTTCCCTTGAGGAGGGCTGTGAGCTTCTCCACCCCAGGCTTCTCCTTGGCCGAGCTTTGCAAAGCCCTTAGCGCCGTGCTGTTCTTCACGACCTTGACTTCTGCAAAGCCTCTCAGGCGGGACCTGAGATCAGATAGCATCTTTCCGCTTACCCCCTGGATTCCTATCAGGGTTATCGTCCTGTACTTGGAGATCGCAGCGGCTAGCTCGTCGATCTCCCTCTCTTTCTCCAGAAGTATTTGCTTGGATGGCAACGCTCTCACACCACCTGCTTCTTTTCTGGTTTGGCCTTAGCGGGACTGCCCATGGTCAGCTTAAACAAGACATCCCCGATCTCGACGGATGGGTTCTTCATGTCTCTGGCCACCTCGTTTATGACCGCTAGTGCATTCTCTGCGATCTCGCGATCCGTCATGCTCTCTTCCCCGATCTTGACAGAAAAGAATGGCTGATCTTTCATCCTGATCCTGACCGTCTTCTTTTCTCTTTGGACCACAGAAGCTATGTCGGCATTTGGAGGAATTGGATCCGGCATCCTGCCTCTTGGACCAAGGTAAGGACCCAATATCCTCCCGACGGTTGGCATCAACTCGGGCTCTGCGAGATAGTAATCGTAACCCTTCGCCACTTTTCTTGCCGCTTTCTTGTCTTGCGAGAGGGCGTTCAGCTCATCGCGGCTCATGCTGAAGTCCGCGCCTGCCTTCTCGGCCAGCGTCCTCTTTTCTCCAACTGCAAATACGGCCAAAGTGGTCGACTTTATTGGATGTGGGAGCAGGATGGATTTGTTTTGCTTGTACTCTGGTTTGCGTGGGTCAAAGTGGGGTAGCTTGACCAGAAGCTCGAAGCTTTGGCTGAACTTCCTGGGCTTGGATTTTCCCCTAGCTTGCCTCACAGCTTCAACTGCTTCCTCAAGTGTAGGTATTGGCATCGCCACTTCGCCCTCTTTGTCTCGAACATCAGCTCTCCTTTGCTTAAAAGCTGATCGTACTTGCCAGCATCCAGCTCTTGGGTTACCTCTTTTGGGTTCTTTCCGTTCACGCTTATTCCAGCAGAAGCGGCGACTCCAAGGATGGTCTTGACAGCGCCCTTGAACGTGGAGGCAGTCAAGGAATCAGCCCTTTCTTCTGCTAGCTTAACTATCTCTTCAAGAGAAATATCTCCTGTGGGAGGCTCGCCGGCCACCCCGGGCTTGCCAGATCCCGCGGTTTTGCCTATCTTGTTGAGTAGTACTGAAGATACGGATGGTTGCGCGACGTCTACCTCGAAGTCTTTAGTCGACATGTCGATGGTAACCGTCACGGGTACCTTCATGCCCATGAAGGGCTTGGTGAGCTCGTTTATCTTTGCAACCACCTGTGGGCCCCAGAGCTTGGCCAATAGGGGGGCCTGGAGTAGCCTTGCCTGCGTCCACCCTGAACCTGAACGTCTTTTTTGCCATCTAGCTTTCTCCCTCTTTCGATATCACTTTTAAGGAATCTGCCGGCACGACGACGGGCATCACGTTCGGAGTTCCAACGAGAGAGATGCCGACTTCTCCCTTTGTCTTGTTTATAAATTCTACCTTTCCCTTCATCCCCTTGAGCAAGCCCCCTGTCACCTCCACGAGGTAGCCTTCCTTGACTTGGTCTATGACTGGCGAGGGGACAAGCAGTCTCTGGAGCTCATCATCCTTTACCAGACCCTTTATCCTGCCCTTCACGTAGACGTCTTTTTCAATCAAGCGATCTATCGTGGAAAAGCTGTTGGCTTCTACGACCACGTACCCTCTAAGCGTTGGAACAGATATCAGAGATTGGACGCCCTGGAAGCCTTTTGCTTTCTCAGACAGCTCCATGACTGCATCGTCCTCTTTCCCTCTTTGCACCTTCAGCGCGTAGGTGGGCAACTGTTTCACCTAGGGAGGGAGGAGGGACATAAGTATGTGCACCAAGAAAGCTATGACACCAACTAGGAGAAGGCCAATGAAAGTTATCTTTGTGGACAACCAGAACTCATCGCGGGTAGGTTTTCTGACTAACTTGATCGTTGTGACTATGTCCTTCCAAAGAGACAACTCAAGGGATTAGAGGCGGTCCAATTAAGCTTAACCTAGACGGCCGAAAGGACTTTTAAGTCCCGCCTGCTTTTTTCTCATGCTCTACTCTGAGGTGGCAAGTTTCTACTCGAAGATAGAGGGGACCACCAAGAGGCTTGAGATGACCAAGCTCTTGGTAGAGATGTTCAAACATGCCTCAAAGGAAGAGGCCGCCCCATTGGCATACCTCACGCTTGGGAAGCTTTATCCTGATTTTCTTGGCATTGAGCTGGGCTTGGGCGAGAAGCTGGTTTCCAGAGCTCTATCCAGGGCCACGGGAGCCTCCCTTCCTGAAATAGAGGCCATGTACAAGAGGATGGGCGACCTGGGACTTGTTGCCAGTGAACTCATGAAGAAGAGAGGGATACAGATGCTAGCTCCACCACCGGAGCCCACCTTGCTGGATGTTTACACCGTGCTTGACAGGATAGCTAGGTCGGCGGGAGGTGGCTCCCAGGACGAAAAGATGGCCTGGCTTGCCGGCATTCTTGGCCCGCTCACGCCTGATGGGGCCAAGTACCTCATAAGGACGATTATGGGTAAGCTTAGGCTCGGCGTTGCAGATATGACGATCCTTGATGCCCTTGCTGATGCCTATGCAGGAGGAGACAGAAGTCTCATAGAGCGCGCTTACAACCTGACGAGCGACATCGGGGAGGTTGCGGGGACTCTTGCATCTGGTGGTCTTGAAGCACTTTCCAAGGTCAAACCACAGCCCGGCAAGCCCATAAGACCAATGCTGGCTGAACGGCTCCCAGATCCGGAAGAGGTACTGCAGAAGCTGGGCGGAAAAGCGGCACTTGAGTACAAGTACGACGGAGAGCGCTGCCAAGCACATCTGAACGATGGCAGGCTCACGCTGTTCAGCAGAAGGCTCGAAAGCATAACCTCTCAGTTCCCTGACGTCGTCCAGGCTCTTACCCGTTCTCTCAAGGCTAGGAGCGCAATCGTCGAGGGGGAAATCGTGGGTGTAGATCCCAATACGGGGGAACTCCTGCCCTTCCAACAGCTTATGCACAGGAGGAGGAAGCATGGCATAGAGGAGGCGCTGGAAGAGATCCCGACGACAATATTTCTTTTTGACGTGATGTATCTCGATGACCAAGACTTAACTTCGGTGCCTTACCTTTCCAGAAGGCAGGCGCTGGAAGGCATCGTCGCCGAAGGCAGTGGGGTGGGGCTTGCCACAAGGATCATCGTCGATAACCTCGAGGATTTCATGAAGTTCTTTGACAGTGCCATAAGCGATGGATGCGAAGGGGTTATGGCCAAGGACATTAGCGGCTCATCAGTTTACCAGGCGGGGGCAAGGGGTTGGCTTTGGATAAAGTACAAGAGAGATTACAAGAGCGAGCTGGCAGATACCCTGGATCTTGTGGTGGTGGGGGCCTTCAACGGCAGGGGAAAAAGGGCAGGGACCTATGGGGCCCTTCTGCTTGCGGCCTACGATAAGGACAAGGATGAGTTTTGCACCGTGTGCAAGTTGGGCAGCGGTTTTTCCGATGAGGAGCTATCTCAGCTTCCTAAGAGGTTATCTGAGGCGGAGACTCACGAGAAACCCGCGAGAGTCAACAGCGTGATGAAACCAGACGTCTGGTTTGAGCCCAAATTTGTCCTCGAAGTAAGGGGAGCGGAGATAACGCTCAGCCCTATTCACACGTCGGCCTTTGGTAGGATCAGGCCAGAGGCAGGGTTGGCCGTGAGGTTCCCGCGGTTTACGGGACGGTGGAGGACGGACAAGACTCCAGAAGATGCCACGACGACTCAAGAGTTGCTTGAGATGTACAACAGCCAGCTGAAGAAGATATCTTGAGAAACCGCAAGCTTTAATACGAGTGCTTTAGAGGTTGTGAAACAACATGGAGTACGTGTATGCCTCTCTCCTCATTCATGAGGCTGGAAAGGAGATAAACGAAGAGAACCTGAAGAAGGTGCTCGAGGCTGCGGGATTCGAGGTAGATGATGTTCGCGTGAAGGCAACCGTGTCGGCTCTAAAGCAAGTAAATATAGATGAGGTCATAAAGACCGCTTCTACAGCCGCAATAGCGCCTGCTGCCCAAGCTCCCGCGCCTGCGGAAGCGCCAAAGGCAGCTGAGAAGAAGGAAGAACCCAAGAAGGAGGAAGAGGAGAAGGAAGAAGAAGAGGCAGCTGAGGGGCTCGGCGCCCTGTTCGGCTGAGGCTGGACCTGCGGGGACCCGGTTTGGGCAGAAACAAGCCTTATTCTTTGAAGGCAAAGCTTGCCAAAGAGGCTAGGAGGTCCGAGCCGGTTCCGGTTTGGGTTGTTCAGAAGACCAACGGCCGGGTCAGGCGGACTCGCAGGGGTAGGAGTTGGAGAAGGAGCGCCAGCCTACGCCTCTGATGGA